>DAIDHE010000233.1 GCA_027459775.1 Planctomycetales bacterium
TCATGCCCATGGTCGGGGGCATCGTGCCGCCGCCCATCATCCGGCCCCCCATCATGCCGCCGCCCATTCCACCCATGCCGCCGCCCATACCACCCATGCCGCCGCCCATACCACCCATGCCGCCGCCCATACCACCCATGCCGCCGCCCATACCACCCATGCCGCCGCCCATACCACCCATCCCACCCATCTGGCCGGTGGTGCCTTGAGCGATGATGCCGGGAGGAAGCACGACGCGCAGCTTGTGGTTGGCGTGGTTGGTGATGGTGAGAGTGATCCGGCCGTCCCCGGTACCTTCGGCCTTGGCCGTCACCAGATGGTCCCGCAAGGCGTCGATCAGGCTCAACTCCTGAACGACGTCCAGTTCGGGCGAGGAGCCCCTGGGGTTTGGCTTGGCCGTGGCGGCTTTCTTGCCGCCGTCGGCCCCGATCGCCGGTGCCGTCGTCGCAACGAGGCCCAGACTCAGCGAGGCGAAGAAGAGAATCATCAACAGCATCGAAATGCACCTTTCTCCCGATCAAACGTGGTCGGGCCAAGGCGCGCTTCTACCTGAACCTTGACGATGGCGCCTGCGATCGTGGATCGCGGTCCATGGCCGGGCTGGAAGATGCCGCGTCGACTCGCCCACACCTCTGATCGAGGATCAAAGAAATCCGTGGGGAGGAGGGAGTCGTGGACAAGAGAACGAGCCAGCGTCTTCCCGAGCTGCACCGCCCCCCACGGACGATCCCGAGCATTTCCTCGACTCCACCCATGGCAAGCTCTCGGCTTGAAGCGGATCGAGACCCTGATTCGCACGATCAGTCTCGGATCCTGACCTCGAACTCAAGAGGACGTTCGAGGATTCCGCTATTATTCAACATTCTTGAGACAACACAAGGGGCCGGTGTCAGCGGCCGAATCGGGTCTCCTCGAGACGCCAACCGCGCGACCACTTTCCTTTCCCGCGCCTGCATGCCTGGACATAGCACCTTTGAGAGTGGTATCTTAGGTCGATTCTTGAGGATCCGCGCAAGCTCACCAAGAGGCGATGCGGATGGGCTGGTCGATTCGTAGCCAGATTCTGATTCCGCTGGTCGGCATTCAGGTGGTCGCCGTGATGGCGGCGACTCTCGCGACGGCCTCGTTGGCCGCCCGGCGGAGCGAGCGGGAGATCATAACGCGGTTGAACGACGTCCTGGAAACCGTGGGGCGGGGGGGGTTTCCCCACACCCCAGCGGTTCTGAGTAAAATGCGCAAGCTGTCGGGTGCGCATTTCTTGACGACGACGGCGGCTGGAAGGCTCGTCGAGTCGACGTTGCCGGGGCTCCGGGAGCTTCCGGTTTCGCTCGTGTCGCTGCCACCCCAGGGGCGGGTCGAGGCGCTCGACGAACGGTCCGCGCTCGAGCTCGAGGGGACGCGCTATTTCGCGGTTCGGCTGGATTCCTCGGGTGAAGGCGAGGGCGAGTCGGTGTTGATCGTGTATCCCGAAACGTCGATCCAGCAGGCGCGGCGCGAGGCGGCCACGACGCCGCTTCTCTTGGGAACGGCGGCGCTCGGGCTGATGGCTGTGGTAACCGGGCTGATCGCGCACCGGATCAGCCGCCGGATCCGCCGGATGCGCGCGCGAGTGGCGCGGATCGCCGCGGGCGATTTTCAGGAGGCGGCGATGGGCCTGAGACCGCCGCGCGACGAGGTCGACGATCTGGCGGCGTCGATCGATCGGATGTGCCTCGATTTGCGGGAGATGCGCAGGGGGATCGAGCAAACCGAGCGGGCGCGTCTGTTGGCGGGGATGGCCGCGGGTTTCGCGCATCAATTTCGCAACTCGCTCACGGGGGCGCGGATGAGTCTTCAGCTCAGCCAGAGGCGGCGTCCCGAGCATGCGGCCGACCCGTCGATCCAGGTCGCGCTCCGCCAGCTTGAAATGGCCGAAGAGCAATTAAAGGGCTTGCTCGCCATGGGTCGCGTCGAGGAGTCGCCCGCCGCCGCCTGCGATCTCGACCGGCTGCTCGACGAGGTCGAGGCCTATGTCGAGCCCTCGTGTCGTCACGCGCGGGTCGACCTCAGGCGCGGGGGATCGCGAGCCGAGCGGCCGCGGTTGATTCTGGCGGACCATTCGAATCTGCGCGGGGCGATCTTGAATCTCACGCTCAACGCGATCGAGGCGGCGGGGCCCGGCGGCTGGGTCCGGCTCGAGTCCCGCGACGGCGATCGCGAGATCGCGGTTCTGGTCTCGGACGGCGGGCCGGGCCCGCCCCCCGCGCTGGCCGATCGGCTGTGCGAGCCGTTCGTGACCAGCAAGCCCGAGGGCGTCGGGCTCGGCCTCGCCGTCTCCAGCCGCGTGGCGGCCAGCCACGGCGGCCGGCTCTCATGGTCGCGCGAACACGGCGAAACCCACTTCCGGATGAGCCTTCCCAGGCTGGCTCAGGGCGAAAGCGGAGCCTCACGGTGAGCGAGATCCTGATTGTCGACGACGAAGCGAGCATCTGCTGGGCGCTGTCCGAGGCGCTCAAGGACGAGGGACATGGTGTCTGCTCCGCCGCGTCGGCCGAGGAAGGGCTCGAGGCCGCCCGTGCCCGGCGGTTCGACGCCGTCGTCCTCGACGTCCGCCTGCCCGGCCTGGACGGGCTCGCCGCGATGGGCGTTTTTCGCGACCAGACGCCGGGCGCGCCGATCATCATGATCACGGCCTTCGGCAGCCTCGAAACGGCCGTCCGCGCCGTCGCGGCCGGGGCCCACGATTACATGGTCAAGCCGTTCGAGCTCGATCATGCGGTCGCCGTGATCACCCGGGCCCTCGAGACCCCAGCGCCCGTCCCGGCGACCGCGACCGTCCCGCGCGAGCCCGAGCCGACGCTGCTCGGCCACTCGCCGGCCATGCAGCAGCTCTATCGGGCCATCGCGCTGGTCGCCCCGACCGAGGTCTCGGTGCTCATCACCGGCGAGAGCGGCACCGGCAAGGAGCTCGTCGCGCGGGCCATCCATCGGCATGGACCGCGAAAAAACGGCCCATTCGCCCCCGTCTGCCTGTCCGCCCTCAATCCCAGCCTGGTGGAGAGCGAGCTCTTCGGCCATGTCCGGGGCGCGTTCACGGGCGCGGGGGGCGATCGCAAGGGGCTCCTGGAGCTGGCGGCCGGGGGCACGGTGCTGCTGGACGAGATCGGCGACGTGCCGGCGAATTTGCAGGTCAAGCTCCTCCGCGCGCTCGAACAGCGTGAGGCGGCGGCGGTCGGCGAGGCCCGGCCGCGGGCGCTCGACATCCGGGTTCTGGCGGCGACCAATCGGCCGCTCCAGGAGCTCATGGCCGCCGGCGCATTTCGCGAGGATCTGTTCTTCCGGCTGGGGGTTTTTCAGATCCACATCCCCCCCTTGCGCGACCGCCGCGACGACATTCCCGAGCTCGCCCAGCACTTCCTGGCGCGCTTTCAGGGTACGGGCGTTCACGGGGTGCTGTCCGAGGCCGTTCTCCAGGGATTGCAGGCGCGGCCCTGGGCGGGAAACGTCCGCGAATTACGCAACACGATCGAGCACGCGGCGATCGTGGCCCGCGGCCGGGCGATCCAGCCGGCCGACTTGCCCCCTCCCCAGCCCCGTCCGAATGCACAGGCCTCGACCGAGGCCAGGATCCGGGAACAGCTCGCGGCGTGGACGCTGCAGGCGCTCTCGACCCCGCACGTCGAGCCCGAGCGCTCGCTTTCCGAGCGATTCCTGGAGCTCACCGAGCCGCCGCTCCTGCGGGCCGCGCTCGAGGACCGTGGGGGCAACCGCGCCTCCGCGGCGCAGATCCTGGGGATCCATCGGGGCACCCTCCGCGAAAAACTGCGCAAATACGGGATCGAATGAAGCCGAACGCCCGATCGCTGGCGAACCCCATCCATAAGGGCTGCGAGGAAGGGCCTCGACCGCGTCCCATGAATGTGCGAAAAGGCGATCACGACCGCGCCTGGAAGCACTCGGGCCCGCGCTTGACGGAGCGGGTCCACCTCATGTAAACTGGCCCTTATTAAAGACTTAGCACGGCTTAACGTGTCTCTTTTTGGCGGGAGTGGATCGGGCAATGGAGCTGCTAAGCGAGATCTGGGACAAGACGACCGACGCCTTCAGCGCCTTTTCGGAAGGGGTGTCCGAGGGGCTGGTTCGGATGTTCGGCAGCTCGAACGAGCGCCGAATCCGGCAAATGCGGGCGCTCGTCGCCCAGGTGTGCGACCTGGAGCCGGCGACCCAGGCCCTGAGCGACGAAGAGCTCCGGGCGCGGACCGACGCCCTGCGCGCGCGGAGGGCCGCCGGCGAATCGCTCGAGAGCCTGCTGCCCGAGGCGTTCGCCGCCGCCCGCGAGTCAGGCCGTCGATATTTGAACATGCGTCATTTTGACGTGCAGCTCATGGGTGGGATCGTCTTGCACGGCGGCGACATCGCCGAGATGGTCACCGGCGAGGGCAAGACGCTGGTCGCCACCCTGGCCGCCTATCTGAACGCGCTCGACGGCCGCGGCGTGCACGTGGTGACGGTCAACGACTATCTGGCCCGCCGCGACGCCGAGTGGATGAGCCCCTTGTTCCGCGGCCTGGGCATGACCGTGGGGGCGATCCAGTCCGAGATGGACTCGCACGAGCGCCAGGAGATGTACAACCGCGACATCACCTACGGCACGAACAACGAGTTCGGGTTTGACTATTTGCGCGACAATATGAAGCCCACCCGCGATTTGCAGTCGCAGCGCGAGCTTCACTACGCGATCATCGACGAGGTCGACAGCATCTTGATCGACGAGGCCCGCACCCCGCTGATCATCTCGGGGCCGGCCTTCGACGACGTGTCGCGTTATGCCGAGGCCGACCGGATCGCCCGTTTGCTCAAGCGCGGCGCCCATTTCGAGGTCAAGGAAAAAGAGCGCACCTGCCACTTGACCGACGACGGAGTGCGCGAGGCCGAGCGGATCGCGGGCATCGAGAGCTTCTACACTCCGGGAAACATGGAGTGGCCGCACCTGATCGACAACTCGCTCAAGGCCCACCATCTCTACCGCCGCGACCGCGACTACGTCGTCCAACCTGACGGCGAGGTGGTGATCGTCGACGAGTTCACCGGCCGTTTGATGGTCGGCCGCCAGTGGTCCGACGGGCTGCACCAGGCCGTCGAGGCCAAGGAACGGGTCAAGGTCAAGGAAGAGAACCAGACCCTGGCCACGATCACGCTACAAAACTTTTTCAAACTGTATGACAAGCTCGCCGGCATGACCGGTACGGCGATGACCGAGGCCACCGAATTCCACAAGGTCTACGACCTGGATGTGGTGGCGATCCCCACCAACCGCCCGCTGTCGCGGGTGAACTTTTCTGACGTGATCTTCCGGTACGAGCGTGAGAAGAACCAGGCGCTCCTGGAAGAGATCCAGGAAGTCCACGCGACGGGCCGGCCGATCCTGGTGGGAACGGTCTCGATCGAGAAATCGGAAGAGCTGGCGGAGATGCTCCAGCATTACGGCATTCCGCACCAGGTCTTGAACGCCAAATACCACGAGCGCGAGGCCGAGATCGTGGCCCAGGCGGGGCGAAAGGGAGCGGTGACGATCGCGACCAACATGGCCGGTCGCGGCACCGACATCATCCTGGGGGGAAATCCCGAGTTCATGGCCTGGGCCGACCTCAAGCGCGCGGTCAACGAAGACGGCCGGCTGTTGTACGAGACGCGGCTCGACGTTCCCCGGGAGGTCTGGGACCAGGCGGTGGGGAAGTACGAACCCGAGATGAAAGCCGAGGGCCGCGAAGTGGCCGCGCTCGGCGGCTTGCACATCATCGGCACCGAGCGCCACGAGAGCCGCCGGATCGACAACCAGCTCCGCGGCCGATCGGGCCGCCAGGGAGACCCCGGCTCGTCGCGGTTCTTCCTGTCGCTCGAAGACGACCTGATGCGCAAGTTCGCCGGCGAATGGGTGTCGGCGGTGCTCACCCGGCTGGGCATGCAAGACGGCGAGGCCATCGAGAGCCGCATGGTCAGCCGCCGCATCGAGGGGGCGCAGAAAAAGGTCGAGGAACGCAATTTCGACATCCGCAAGAACCTGCTCGAATACGACGAGGTCATGGACGAGCAGCGCAAGCGGGTCTATTCGTTCCGCCAGAGCCTGCTCGAGGGGGCTCCTCCCAAGGACATGATCCAGGCGATGATCAGCGAGCAGGCTCGGGATGCCTGCCGGCGGTTCCTCGCCGAGGACTACGGCGCTGCCAGCTTCGCCGATTGGGCGGGCGAACAGCTCGGGGTCGAGATCACGCCCCGCGAGATCAAAGGGGCGAGCTTCGACGACGCGGTCGAGATCGCACGGGCCAAGGCCGCCGGGCACCTCGATGAGGCCATCCACCAGGCCCTCGAGGAAAACCTCCCCTCCGACGCCGAATACGACGACTGGACCTGGCAAGCACTCGCGAACTGGGCCAACACCCGGTTCGGGCTCGGCCTCAAGGAACGCGACCTCCGCAAGCTCGTCTCCGCCGACCTGGAGCCGCGGGCGGCCCAGAACGTCGTCGCCGAATTCCTGGGCGAGCACGCCGCCGAGTCGCTCGCCAAGATCGATCTCGAACCCGCCCGCGAATTCCTCGAGCCCGACTGGGGCCGCCGCGCCCTGGCCGGCTGGACGCTCCACCAGTTCGGCGTTCCCTTCGACCTCGCCCACTTCGAAAAACTCGATCGAAACGCCGCCCAGGGACTTATCGAGTCCCACGCCAAGGTGCTCTACGCGCAAAAGGAAGCCGAGCTCCCCGTGCGGATCGCGCTCAACCAGTACCTGAGCGACGGCTCGCGGAACCAGCTCCCCCGCTACGACCGCGATGGACTCGCCGAATGGATGATCTCGCGCTAGCACGCCCCGATCAGCCCCGACGAACTCCGCCCCTTACTTCGTCCCGAAATCGAAGCCCGCCTGATCACGATGGCCCATGAGCTCTACCAGGGAACAAGGCTCGCCCAGGAACTCGACAGCCTGCTCAAGGCCCTGCCGCCCGCCGAGGTGCCAGGTTCAGCGACCTCCAAGACGCCCAGCCCGCCCTTCCAGGCGCTCCACGATTGGGTGAAGGCGAATCTGAATCTCGAGATCGACCTGAAAACCGCCCCCGCCACCGACCGCGAAGAGATCCGGAACACCCTGGTCGCCGCCCTCGATTCGATCCACCGCCCCGAAATGCGCGAGATGGAAAAGACCCTCCTGCTCCAGATTCTCGACTCGTCGTGGATGGAGCATCTGCGGGCCATGGACCACCTCCGCAGCTCGATCGGCCTGCAAGGCTACGCCCAGATCGACCCCAAGGTCGAATACAAACGCGAGGGCATGCGAATCTTCCACGAGATGTGGAGCGGGATGGGCCAGCGCGTCACCGAGCTGGTGTTCCGCATCGAGCATTTCGACCCCGAGTTCCTCAATTACCTGGGCTCAAGGTTCAATCTCGACCGGGCCCAAAGCATCCATGACGACGCGAGCATTCAGACCGCCGTCCCTGGGGCGGGCAACGTCCGGCGGCAACAAGAAGCCGCCCTCTCTCACGGCGAGCAGGCTGGCGAAAAGAAACGCGAGCCCCTGCGAAACACCGGCAAGAAAGTCGGGCGAAACGACCCCTGCCCCTGCGGATCCGGTAAAAAGTTCAAAGCCTGCTGTATGCGAAAAACCGCCCCGGCCGACCCATTTTGACAATCCGTTTCAAAATCTTTGACAGCCCAGGTCCGGCCCTTGATCTCGAAAGAACCCTCTGACGGCCGGTCGGCGACCCGTTCGACCAACCCCATCGCATGTCGCAAGTGCTTCATTAACGAGCGACTTAGCACTCGTCCGCCACTCCGGAAAAGCGACCCGGCGAGACGAGCCGACCGGGCTCGACCAGGCCGCCAGAGCTCAGCTCTTCCAGCGAGCCCCGAGCCAGGGCACGCCAGTTGCTCAGTTGGACGGGTACGTCCCCGACTCCATCGTCGGGTGCGCTCGACCGGGAAAGGAATCCCACGCGATGGCTGTGCTGCTCAATCTGATCTATGCGCTCGTCGCGCTCCTCTATTCTCCCATTCTTGTCTACCGATGCGTCAAGACGGGCAGGTATCGCGAGGGCTGGGGCGAAAAGCTCTGGGGCCGGGCGCCCCTCAGGATTGGCGACGAGCCCTGCATCTGGTTTCACGCGGTCAGCGTGGGCGAGGTCTTGTTGCTCCGCCCGCTGGTCCGGGCGATCGCCCGGCGGCGGCCGAACTGGCAGATCATGATCTCGACGACAACATCGAGTGGGCTGGCGATCGCGCGGCGGACCTACCCGGACCTGGTCACCTTTTACGCCCCGCTGGATTTTAGCTGGTCGACCCGCCGGGCTCTCGCGCGGGTGCGTCCGACGGTGCTGGCCCTGGTCGAGCTCGAGCTCTGGCCCAACCTGATCCGCGCGGCCAAGCAATCCGGGGCCAAGGTCGCGATCGTGAACGCTCGGCTGTCGTCGCGCAGTTTTCGCGGATATCGCAACCTGCGGGGTCCGCTCAAGAAGACGCTGTCGCGGATCGACTTCGTGGCCGCCCAGAACGCCGAGTACGCCAAGCGGTTCGTGGAGCTGGGGATTCTGAGCGATCGGGTGACCGTCACCGGCTCTGTGAAATTCGACGGCCTCGAGAGCGACCGCGACAACGTCCGCACGAACGAGCTCAGGCGGCTCTTGGGCCTGGCGGGGACGGATCTGGTGTTCGTCGCCGGCAGCACCATGGAAGGCGAGGAGGGGGCCGTCCTGGCCGCCTACGCCAAGGCACGCGCCCAGCACTCCAACCTGCGGTTGATCGTCGCGCCCCGGCACCCCGAGCGCTGGGACGCCGTGGCGCGCGAGCTCGAGCGCGCCGGTGAAACCGTCGTCCGTCGTAGTACTCTCACCCACCCCCTTCAGGCAGCACCCAGAGACCGCCCGCCCGTCGTCTTGTTCGACACCTTGGGCGAACTCGCAGCGGTCTGGGGACTGGCTGACGTCGCCTTCGTGGGGGGAAGTTTGAAGCCTGGGCGTGGTGGCCAAAACATGATGGAGCCGGCTGCCTACGGGGCGGCGGTGATGTTCGGCCCGCACACCACCAATTTTCGCGAGACGGTCGAGCAGCTCCTGGAGCGAGGGGCCGCTCGGCGGGTCGCCGACGCCGACGGGCTGGCGCGGGGGTTGCTCGACGACCTGGACGATCCCGAGACGGCTGCCGCCCGCGGCGTCGCCGGCCGCGACTTCGTCCTGGCCCAGCACGGCGCGGCCGGCCGCACCGTTGCCGCCCTCGATCGCCTTGTCGAGTACACCCCGCGGGCGGCCGGTGCGCGGCAGGGCTCGGCGGAATAGATGTCGCCGACCAGCCGCTTGCCACAAGGTCGCATGCCCGGATTGCAGCCGTGATGACAGAGCAAGCGGATCAACTGTCATGCAGACACGAAGGATCTGGCCATATCCACACGCGCAACGATGCCTATGTGTCAGGTCACGCCCACGCCTATTGTATCTTAAGTACCTTTGTGCCATGGATTTACGTCTGGCTGACTCCAGGGAATGATGGAATAGAGCCTGTCCACGGTCACGGTAAATAAGCAGGTCGAAGAGGTCGAGTATCTCGAAATAGTGCCTGTCCTGTCTGTTCGCCCTGTCCTTTCGCGCGTGCGCTTTCGTTTGGTGGAAGGGACGGCCGTCAAGCGGCGCCATTCATTCCCGAGGAGATTGTGGCGTCTCTGTTTGTCGTCCCCAAGGGATCGCGGTCGCCCGGGGTTCTTGACCGGGTCGATTCGTGGATTCTCATTGATCCAGTCGCCCGTCGTGCGTCTTCGCGCGGGACGTCTCGAGAAGCGCACTTGCGTTTTCACGCATGCGACGCTGAAATAAGCGTCGTCTTGAGGGCCGCCCCAACCCGAGCCTAATCCCGCGCTCGACCGTGCCGGAGCGGTCTACAGGTTTGAGCATCGTTCCGACCACGGGAGAACCACATGAGCGAAAAGGAAGGTAAAGACGTGGAAGCGAATCCCTCTCAGGCCAGTCAGCAGGTCCAGACCGAGGTCGTCGTCGACGATTCGGGGACCGTCCCCTCGTACTCCAATTTTTGCCGTGTCACGGCCACTCCCGAGGAAGTGATCCTCGACTTCGGCCTCAACCCCCAGCCGTTCGCCACCGGTCGCCAGGATGTCCGAGC
Organism: Planctomycetales bacterium; assembly: GCA_027459775.1. Taxonomy (GTDB): domain Bacteria; phylum Planctomycetota; class Planctomycetia; order Isosphaerales; family Isosphaeraceae; genus JAKBAP01. The sequence continues at coordinate 10,135 of DAIDHE010000233.1, forward strand.
CAACCAGCGCCTGGTCATGAACTTCTACACCGCCAAGCGACTTCTGACCGCCCTCTCCATGACGATTCAGCGCCACGAAGGAACCTTTGGCTCGATCGAGCTCGACGTGCGCAGGCGCGCCGCCGGAGTTCCCCAGGGCTTCGCCCAGCCCGGCCGCGTCGGCCCCCAAGGCATCGTCGAGTAACCCCACCTTGCAGGCTCACGAGCCCGATGGACTCTCGTCCCGGCCGCGCCACCGCGGCCGGGACGCTCTTGCCCAACCCCCCACCACCTCACTTCATCCTAGCCGATTCCATCGGCCCACGCCGTCTAGGCGAACCAGGCATTCTGGATATCTTAGGCGGCTCCTCTCGTTGTCGACGGAAAGCTCGTCGGTCGTGTTGGAGCGCGTCATCCGCAAGCCGCGGGGACGTTTCAGGACCGGCCAGAGAGGCGAGTTCGCTCCGCCTGAGAACCGATCTCGAGGTTGTCGAGAGCGAAAGTGCGGATTTTTCGGGTCTTGGCGGGTCTTTGTCTGATCGAGTGCGGGGTTTCCGGCCGATTGTGAGAGTGTATCCAGGCAAACCGCGCCTGCCTGTCATAACGGATGAAGCGAATTCGCCGAGAGGTTGGGCTGATCCCACCGCGCGTTCCGCGCCGATAGGGAAGTGTGCCGGGCGTCTCGGCCTCGGTCCAGGACGGACGAGTCAAGCGTTAGGAGATCAAGGAATGTCTCAGCCATCCCGACCGCGGTCCAACGGCCTAGCGCGGCGGCGTCGCCGCGAGCTCAAGATGTCGGCGCCCGAGCCGCTCGAGTCGCGGTTCATGCCCGCGCCGGTGGTCGCCACTTATCCGCTGCAAGCGGTGTTCACGGCTGCCGCCACGCCGACAAACGCCGACCTGGGCACCGTGGTGGTTTCGCAGAATACCTCGGCCACCCTGCTCGACACGGCCGCCCCGATCACGTCGGTCTCGGAGTTGACCCCGATCTCGTCGTTCGGCGGCGACATCGTCACCATCCAGGCGGGGCCGGGTGGGGTGTTCGGCAACGACGTCTACGCCATCTCGCGAGGCGCGGGGGGCAACACGGGCGCGGTCAACCGTCCCGGCGTGATCTATCGAGTGGATCCGGCGACCGGCAAGACCAGCGTGTTCTTTGACCTGAACACAGTGCTCAACCAGATCGACCCCAACAACGCCACGCCGGCCACGCCCGCGGCCAACTCGCTGGGCTCGTCGACCGGGCTGGTGAACTGGTACAGCATGTCGTTTGATTCGGAAGGGGTCTTCAGCGGCACGCCGGCCTTGTTCGTGAGCAGCGTGGACCGCTCCGACCCCAACAAGAACATCATCTTCGAGATCGCCCCCAACGGCACCTTGATGGGTGTGTTCACCCAGATGACCGATGGGTTGTCGGCGCTCAAGTTCAACCTGAACCCGACGGCCATCTTGATTCCGCCGGTTCAGGACCAGTCGTTCCTGTCGGGGCTGATCGCCGGCAGCGGGATCAGCTCGACTGGCGGAACGTTCGCCGCGCTCTATTTCCAGTCGTCTTCGTACTCGCCGGGGCAGGTGATCAGCAACGCGAACCTGCCGGTGGGCGTGTCCGAGACGAATCTCGGGTTGCCGGTGGCAACTAACACGCTTCGGAATGGGGTGGTCGTGGGGACGACGGTGAATACCGGTCCGATCGTGGGGCTGACCGCGGCCAATTCGGACTATCCCTCGCCGATCTATTCGATCTTCACCGATTTTGGCACGCCGGCGGCGGGCGGCATTCCGGCCAAGCCGGGTTACAGCGGCATCCAGGGGAGCAGTGCTGGCGAGCTCTTGCTGGGGAGTGGGGTGACGCTGGCCGCGACCACGCCGCTGGATCAACAAGGGGCGGTCACGACGCCGTTCCGGCGCTTTGAGAGCATCGCCTTTGATCAGTACGGCTTTTTCTCCCAGAGCGTGCAGCTCACGACGACGACGAGCACGATCACGACCACCGGCCAGACCACGACGACCTACACGGTCACGAATCCGCCCACGAACGGCGGCAGCCTGTTTGTCAGCGATCTGGCGTCGGGGCTCTTCGTGACGGTGACCCCGATCGCCCCGTTGCCGACGACCCCGATCCAGATACCCGTTCAGGGCTCCGGGACGATCGGCGTGACCACCAATTCGGGCGGACAGGTGGTTCCGATCGTCACCGACGGAAACTCGACCGGGGGCTCGAACACCTTCGGCGGCCGGATCATTCGCGTCACGGCCCAAGGCCTTCCCGAGACCTTCGCCTACGGGTTCGACACCTCGGCCGCCCAGGATTCGTCGAGCTTCGTGAACTCGTCGCTCACGATCAGCTTTTCGGCTGACGGCACGACGATGTTCGCCTCGGACAATCAGGGCATCTGGCAGTTCAAGACGACAGCCAGCCTGGCGGGGTCGACCTCGGGCAGTCTGGTGGGGCTCAACGACCTGCGGACCCTGGGCGTCCCCTACGACGGCCAGAACGCGGCTGTCGCGGTGGTCGACACGGGAGTCACGCCGTCGCCTCCATTCCGCGGTCGCGTCGCGCCCGGCATCAATATTTTCACGGGGACGCCGGGCAACGTTG
>DAIDHE010000243.1 GCA_027459775.1 Planctomycetales bacterium
GGCAACCTCTGATTTGTGAAACGTTTCTATGCTCACGCCGCCTCAGCCTCCAACGTCTATTTGCTAGGTGACGTGCTCGTCGACTCGGCCACGCGGTTCGATGCGAGGCGGCTCTTGAAGCGGCTCAAGGGACGCACGGTGACGGCCCATGCGCTCACGCACGTTCATCCGGATCATCAGGGCTCGTCGGCGGCGATTTGTTCTCGTCTGAACATCCCGCTCTGGTGCGGCGCGGGGGATGCCGAGGCCATGGAAACGCCCGGGCTGATGATCGACCGGATGCACTCGCACTGGTTCAGCCGCGTCGCCGGCGGTTTCGTGAAAGGCCCCCCCTACCCCGTTGCGAGACAGCTCCGCGAGGGCGACCAGGTCGGCTCGTTCACCGTCATCGAAACCCCAGGCCACACGATCGGCCACGTCTCGTACTGGCGAGCCGCTGATCGCGTGCTGATCGCCGGCGACGTCATCTGTAACCTCAACATCTGGAACGGCACCGAGCTGCTGTGCATGCCCCAGAGGATCTTCACCCTGGACCCCGCCCAGAATCGCCAGTCGGCCCGCCGCCTGGTCGAGCTCGAACCGCGGCTGATCGCCTTCGGCCACGGCCCTCCTCTCCGCGATCCCGACCGTCTCCGCGCGTTCATCAACCGGCTTCCGATTCCCTGAACACCTTCGCAAATCGCCCGATTCTCCCAAAACGCGCATTCCACGAACACCTCCACCATCGGTTTGTTGTGGCTGGACTGGCATTGCCAGGGCGCGGGCGGGGCATAGAATTCGCCGTCAGGGCGGGTTTCGCGTTCGAGGGTTCCAGCACGATGCGATGGGCTGTGGGGGTAGTGCTGATCGGCACGGCGGCGACGGTGCTCGCGGTCTGGGCCGGCGCTCGCGAGCGCAAGGTCGAGGTCGTCGAGCCGGGCGCGCTCGTGCGCGGGGCCTGGCAATCGCCGGCCGCCCTGCGGTCGATCCTCGCCCGTGAGAAGATCAAGACGATCGTCACCCTCACCGCGATGAACGCCGACGATTCCAAATATGTCGCTAAGAAAGAAGTCGTGGCGAGCACGGGCGTCGACTGGCGGATCGTGCCGATGCGGGGCTCGACCGCGACGCTCGAGCAGATGCGACTCGCGGCTGACTTGCTCGCCGACCCCGCGCTTCGGCCGGTGTTTTTCCACTGCGTCGGCGGCCATCACCGCACCAGCCTGGTCCATGCGGCGTATTTGATCCGGCATCGTCACGCGTCGGCCGAGGAGGCCTGGCGGCGGATCGAGGCCCTGGCCTGGACGCGGCCCGGCGCGCCCGCCGATCGGCGGGACCGCGCACTCATCGAGGACTTTGACCGCGCCGAGCGCGGGCTCGCGGGCCGCGCCCAATCCCAGACAGGAATAAACCGGTGAGCATCACGCGTCGTGTACTGATCCGGTCGGCGGCCCTGGTCGCGCTCGCGATCGCCGCGCCTCCGACAGTCTATGTGGCCTGGGATCAGTCGGTCGCGAATCTGGGCGTGGTCCGGCCCGGTGAGGTCTATCGATCCGGCCAGATGACGCAGGGTGCGCTGGCCGCGACGCTCAAGAAATACGCGATCAAGACCGTGCTCAATCTGCGCGGACCCAGCGAGCAGTCCTGGTATCGGAAAGAACTGGCCACGTCCCTCGCGGCGGGCGCGACCCAGGTCGACATCCCGATGTCGTCGTGCCTGTGGATGACTCGCGAACAGTTTCGCAGCCTGGTCGACGTGGTGGCGACCGCCGAGCGGCCCCTGCTGATCCACTGCTCGTGGGGCTCGGAACGCACCGGGCTCGCCGCGGCCGTTTCCGAGCTCTTGCGCCCCGGCGGCCGGCTCGAGGACGCCATTAATCAATTTTCACTCGCCTATTTATACGTCCCCGCCGGCGACGGCAAGGTGATGTCCGAGCATCTCGACGCCTACGCCGCCTGGCTCAAGAGCGAGCGGATCGGCCACGATCCCGCCGCGTTCAGGCGCTGGTTGGACCAGGTCTACCAGCCGCGGAAGCCGAATAGCGACGAATGGCCCTATAATCCGTATCCGCTGGTGGTGGTCACGCGCCCGGGCGAGCCCTCGGTCGCCCGTTTGCCCGAGAGGTACAAGGACGCGCGGACGCTTCGCTAAACCGGGAGATCCCGCTCGATGCACGAAAGGCACGAATCCACGGTCCGGGTGCGGTACGCCGAGACCGATCGCATGGGGCTCTTGCACCACGCCAATTACTTCGTCTATTTCGAGATGGCCCGCACTGAGATGCTCCGGGCGCACGGGGTCGCTTATCGCGACGTCGAGGATTCCGGCCACTTCCTGGTGATCGTCGACATCGGCTGCAAGTTCAAGCGGCCCGCGTATTATGATGATATGCTCACAATTCGCACGATCGTCGAGCGCGTGACGCACGTGAAGATCGTCCACCGGTACGAGGTTTTGCGCGACGGCGTGCTCTTGGCCGAGGGGCATTCGACGCTGGCCTGCGTGGACAAGGACGGCAAGCCGCAAGCGCTTCCCGAATACCTGACCTGAGACGCGTGTTAGCGCCCGGCGGCCGGGGGTTTTGTCGAGCCCGTCCCGGTCTGGGCGGGCGGGGCCTGGTCGAAACAGTCGTAGACGCCGCGCGCGATCAGGGCGCACAGCCGGTTGCCGGCGTTGTCGGCGACCCAGCGCTTGTCTTCGTTGTCGTGCGACAGGACGCACACGGCCGCGGGTCCGCCGGGGCATTCGATGATTCCGGCGGCGGTGCGGGTGTCGTCCAGGCTGCCGGTCTTGAACGCGACCTTGGTTCCGGGCGGCAGGAACCGGGGGAACTTGTCCTTGTCCTCGCAAGCGCGCAGGTGGTCGAGCATGGCCGCGCACGAGGCGGGGCTCAGGATGGTCTTGTTTTGGACCGCCTCGCACAGCCGCACCATCTCGGCCGCCGTCGTGCTCCCCAGGCCGTAGAGCTTGCTCCGGTCGGGAAAGATCGACGTGTCGCGGCGGAAAACCTTGGAATGGATCTTGGTGTTGGGATAGCCCATTCGCTCCATGGTCTGGGCCGTCGCGCCCAGGCCGATCGAGTCGAGCACGAGATTGGTGGCCGTGTTGTCGGAAAACGCGATCATGAGCCGGATCGCGTCGCGGAGCGTGATCGTCGCCCCGTCGCTCAGGTGATAGGTCAGGATGCCCGAGCCGGGCACCTTGTCTTGCTTCTTGAGCGTGATCCACGCGCCCAGGTCGACTTGCTTGGCCTCGGCCTGGCGATAGGCCTCGATCATCACCGGGAACTTGATCAAGCTTGCGGTCGGCATGACGTCGTTTTCGTGATATCCGAACGACTCGCCGGTCGCCAGGTTCTTGACGGCCACGGCGACCTTGCCCTTGTGCGCCTGGATGATGGGGGTGAGGGCGCTCGCGAGGGTGCTCGACGGAATCGCCTTGATCTCTGGCGTTTTCCCGTCGGCGGCGTGAAGCGGAGCGGCGGCGAGACAGACGAGCCACGCGCAGCCCGAGCGCCTGATGAACGCGGCTGGAGAGCAACGAACGGACTTCGCGGACGACATGGTGAACGACTCGCTCACGGGCCTGTCAGGGGATGGAATCCGAGGATCGGAATCACGATTGTCGCATCTCGCGGGCGCGTGGTCTAACATCTCATCAGGAATTTGGGGCGTGTCGAGCATCCGCCAGGGTGTGCCTTCGTCCTATGCTTGTTCAAAACCGCCCCTGGCGTGAAGAATCACAAAGGGGCCGTGAGAACGGGAGGAGCGAGCAATGAGACGACCGATGGTTCGGGGGCTCTCGGTGATGGCGGCGCTGGTCGCGACGACGGCCGTCTGCTGGGGATTGGGCGGTCGCGAGGTCCGCGCCCAGGCTCAGGCCGCCGACGAGAAAACGCCAGAGGTCAAGGCGATTCCGTC
>DAIDHE010000249.1 GCA_027459775.1 Planctomycetales bacterium
ATGAACAGGAAGATGACCCGCTTGGCGCGCGGAGTGAAATGCGGCGAATGGGCCGCGAGCGGGTTGCCGGCCGCGCGGGCCAGGCTGCTCATCATCCCTTGCAGCGCCAGCGATCCGAATCCGCACGCGGCCGCGCGGAGCAGCCCGCGGCGATCGAAGCGGCGATCCATGAATGCGCTCGAGTCTGTCATTGCGAACCTCAGGGTCAGAGGCGGACCAGGAACTCGTTTGACGCCAGCAGGGCATGGCACAACTCCGCCCAGTCGCGAACCACGCGTGAGGCGGGAGTGGCATTCGGATCGAGCCGGCGGATCTCGGCGAGGAACGCGACCGAATCGGCTCGTTCGGCGGGCGTGATCGGCCGGCCGAGGGCGCGCAGCCAGAGCCGATCGAGCCGCGCGCCTTGGTCGCCCGCGCTGGCGATCGTCAGCCGGGCCAGCTCGAGCGCCCGCTGCTTGAGGAACCGGGCGTTGAGCAGAAACAGGGCCTGGGTCGGCACCGTGGTCACGGGCCGCTGGCCGGCGATCTCGCCGGGCTGGGTAAAGTCAAAGACATTCCGCGCCTCGGCCGGCCCCGCCTGAGGGCCCGAGCGGATGATCGGCAGATACACCGTGCGAACGAACTCTTGCTCGGGCCGGAACCGTGACAGATGGAAGAACGGAGGATTCACGCCCCCCTTGCCCAGCCCGCCGGTGTTCTCGAGATACTCGAGCGGCAGCCCCGGCCCACCAACCCGCGCCCTGAGCGTGCCCGAGACCGAGAGCATCGCGTCGCGGAGCGATTCCGCGTCGAGCCGCCGGCGATTCATCCGCCACAACAGGCGGTTCTCGGGATCGACGCCGTCGGCCTGTTTGTCCGGTGCGCTGCTCATGGCATAGGCGCGGCTCAAGACCAGGCCGCGGATGAACCGCTTCTGCGACCAGCCCTCCGCCACGAACCGGATCGCCAGATCATCGAGCAGCTCAGGGTGCGTGGGCCGCTCGCCGCGCTGGCCGAAGTAATCGACCGACCGCACGATCCCCTCGCCGAAGAGCTTTTGCCAGATCCGATTCACGGCCACCCGCGCCGTCAAGGGATTGTCGCCGCGGGCGATCCAGTCGGCCAGATCGCGGCGTCCGCTCTCTTTCGAAGGATTCGCAAGCGACGAAGGCTCGCGCCGGGACGCGACCCGCACGAATCCCCGCGGCACGCGGTCGCCCAGGGCATGGGCGTTGCCGCGAATCGTGATCCGCATGTCCTCGGGCTTTGCCGAGTCATGCACGGCAAACGCCACCGGCGCGGTCGGCGCGAAGAACTCGGCGTGCTCGATCTCCGGGCCCAACTTGCCGATCCTGGCCTCGAGATCCCGCCGCTCGTTCTCGAGCGCGGTCCGATCGATCGCCTTGCCGTCCTTGTTCTTGAGCAGCGTGCCGATCTCCGCGATTCGCTTGCCCGCCCGCTCGCGCTCGGCTTTCCGCTTCGCGATCGTCCGCTGGTGCTGGGCAAGCTTCGCTTCCCGTTCCGCGCGGGCCGTCGGAGGCTCCGGCAGCGGCGTGACGGTCGGCCAGCTCCAGACGCCCCATTCGGCCTTGGCGACCGATTCGGTGCTCGCGAAGATCCCCGCCACGGCATAGTAGTCGCGCGCAGGGATGGGATCGAACTTGTGGTCGTGGCACCGCGCACAGCCCAGCGTCAGGCCCAGAAAGGCCTTGCCGACCTTGTCGACTTGTTGATCGACCACGTCGACGCGGAGCTTGGCCTTGTCGGCCTCGACGACGGTGAGGTCGCCCAGCACGAGAAACCCGGTGGCGACGATGTTCGCGGCGCGCTCGTCGACCGAATCAAAGGGGAGCAAATCCCCCGCGATCTGTTCGCGGATGAACCGGTCGAAGGGCTTGTCGGCGTTGAGTGCTGATATGATGTAATCCCTGTATCTCCATGCGTGCTCGGCGAAGAGGTCGTTGGCGGTGCCGATCTGGTCGGCGTATCCCGTCAGGTCGAGCCAGTGCCTTGCCCAGCGCTCGCCGAAAGCCGGCGACGCCAACAGGCGGTCGACGACGCGTTCTCGCGCCTGGGGCGAGGGGTCGCTTGTAAAGGCGGCGATCTCTTCGGGCGACGGCGGCAGGCCGACGAGATCGATCGAGACCCTGCGCAGCCAGGTGTATCGATCGGCGTCCGGGGCCGGGCGCAGTCCCTTGGCTTCGAGCGGTGCGAGGATGAACCGATCGAGCTCGTCCCGGGCCCAGGCCGGATCACGGACCGGCGGCGGCTCGACGCGGGCTGGCGGTTTGAAGGCCCAGAAATCACGTCCCGAGTCGGCGCCCGCCGGCCTCTCGATTGCGCCGGGGCTTTCCCGTCGCGGGTCGTGTGCGCCCGCGGCGATCCAGCGGCGAAAGTCAGCCAGCACCTGGTCTGGCAGTTTCTCGTCCGGAGGCATCTCGGAAACCTCGCCGTCGTGGCTGAGCGCCTTCATGATCAGGCTGTCGTCGGGCTTGCCAGGCACGAGCGCAGGCCCCGTCTCGCCCCCCTTCACGAGCGCATCACGACTGTCGACCTTGAGCCCCCCCTTGGGCGACTTGGCCCGGCTCGAATGGCACTTGTAGCAGTGCTCGACCAACACCGGGCGGATCCGCGACTCGAAAAACGCCGCGGCCTCGTCCGCATCGCCGCCTGCCCACGCGGGGGCCGCGATCGAGACGCAAACCACGATTACGAGCATGAGCATCGGAAGAAAATAACGCACGGTGGTCTGCTCCGCTTGAGCGGCGGCGAGCAAAGGTCGGCATGCCTGAGGTCACGCTCAGGATACCCGATTGTTGGATAAGTGTCCAACATGAGGGCGATCGCGCCCTCAGACGTTACTATGTGTACTTACGTTCCCAAACAATGTTACGGAGAAACGGTTTGGACCGTCGGATGGGATTCCCCTTCCGCGAATGGCGTCCGGTCTCGAGGTCGATCTTCCGCGCCATGGCAGCAAAAAGACGCGGATTCATGGCCTGTTCTGCTTCTCGACTGCTTTTTCATGGCGTAGTACGGCACTTTTGGCGGGTTTTTCGCGAGGATTCTCCTGTTCTGGCGCGCCGTTGCGCGCTTTGGACGACCAATCCGCGCGTCGAAAGCGTGGCCATGGCGACGCAACGGGACGGTCGCCCTGATGCCGGTGCTCGAGCAGTGGCGATCAAACGGGGTCATGAGGAGCGGCCTCGAAACGGTGTTGCCTGGGATTAGCCGGACCAGGTGTCGGCCCACGAACGCCCTGCATGAGGAGACGAGCGCGGTGCAAGAATCGCGATCAAACAGCCACGGTGCTCCGTGGGCATCGACAAGGGACGGGTGCCACGCGAGCATGATTGACGGTTTCAAATCGGGCGTCTTCAACCGGGCAGGGCCATGGTCGAGATGCTGGGGCGCGCAGCGCTTGCTCGGGAGGGTTCTTCTCTACAATGCCTCATCACCCAACCTAACAGCGGTCTGGCTTCCCGAACTGGGAGAGCCCCAGAAATGTTGGACAAATCGCCGCAACTCACTACTCTTGAGGGAGTTAAAAAATCGTGAAAATCTTTCGGGCGCTCCATTGTCGCAGGCCCAGAGCGAATCAAACCGGGGGCTCAACCACCGAGCGATCAACCACGGAGCGACTCAAGCCGGGGGATCAACCGCCGAGCGACTCAAGCCGGGGAATCAACCACCGAGCGGATCGAGCCGGGAGATCGACCACGGTCTCACCGAGCGAATCAAATCAAGAGATCAACCACGGAAAACACGGAAAACACGGAAAAAGAGAGATTGGAAAGACGGTTTATAAACACCTATCACTAGGTATGCTTACATAGTTATTATAGTAATTCTACTCGTCGGCTCGACCCATCGGTCGGCTTCGAATCGTCTTATGATTTCAGTTTGGTGTTTTTCCGTGTTTTCCGTGTGTTCCGTGGTTGAACTCCCCCGTTTTAGAGCCGGTGGTTGACCGCCCCGATCGCGAGTCGGTGGTTGAACTCCCCGATCACGAGCCCGTGGTTGAACTCCCCGATCGTGAGTCGGTGGTTGAACTCCCCGATCAAGAGGCGGTGGTTGACCGCCGAGCGAATCAAACCAAGAGATCAACCACGGAAAACACGGAAAACACGGAAAAAGAGGGATGGAAAACAAGTGCTTTATACTTATAATGTATATCAGTAACAATAACGTATAGTACTTACTATCATTGTTTCGGCCCATTGGTCGGCTTCGACTCGACTCGACTCGACTCGTCTTGAGTTTTCTTCTCTTGGTCTTTTTCCGTGTTTTCCGTGTTTTCCGTGGTTGAACTCCCCGTTTGGGGGCCCATGATTGAACTCCCCGATCGCGAGTCCGTGGTTGAACTCCCCGATCACGAGCCTGTGGTTGAACTCCCCGATCGTGATTCCGTGGTTGAACTCCCCGATCGCGAGCCGGTGGTTGAACGCCCCGATCGTGATTCCGTGGTTGAACTCCCCGATCGCGAGTCCGCGGTTGAACTCCCCGTTCGTGAGCCGGTGGTTGAACCTCTCCTGATCGCGAGCCGGTGGTTGAACGCCCCGCCGTCTATTGGCCGCTTCTCTCAGGCCAGAAGTTGTTTGACGACCTGGGCGGGCTCGACGCCGGTCAGGCGCTGATCGAGGCCCAGGTGGCGATACGTGAATCGCTGGTGGTCGAAGCCCAACAGCTTGAGCACCGTGGCGTGGAAGTCGCGAATATGCA
>DAIDHE010000251.1 GCA_027459775.1 Planctomycetales bacterium
GCTCACCCCCCACCTGAGCCAAGGGGTGTCGCGAACCATTATCGGAGTGATCGGCGACGAATCCAAACTCGCCGTCGAGCCGCTCCAGGCCATCGAGGGGGTCGAACAGGTCGTCCCCATTCTGAAGCCGTTCAAGCTCGCCAGCCGCGAATTCCACCCCGACGGGTCGTCGTTCGAGATCAAGGGGGTCAAGATCGGCGGCGGCGGTCTGGCCGTGATCGCCGGACCGTGCGCGATCGAGGGCGAGGACATCCTGTTCGAGATCGCCGGCCGGGTTCGCGCGGCGGGGGCGAACATTCTACGCGGCGGCGCGTTCAAGCCGCGCACCAGCCCTTACAGCTTTCAAGGGCTGGGCAAGGACGGGCTCAGGATGCTCCAGGCCGCCGGCGAACACTTCGCCATGCCCGTCGTCACCGAGGTCATGGACCCTCGCCAGATCGAAATGGTCGAGGAGTACGCCGACATCCTCCAGATCGGCGCGCGCAACATGCAGAACTTCGACCTGCTCAAGGAATGCGGGCGCACCCGGATGCCCGTCCTCCTCAAGCGCGGAATGAGCGCGACCGTGAAAGACCTGCTCATGTCGGCCGAATACGTGCTCTCCGAGGGGAACCGCCAGGTGATCCTCTGCGAACGCGGGATTCGCACCTTCGAGGACTCGACTCGCAACACGCTCGACCTGTCGATCGTGCCCAACTGCCAGCTCCAGAGCCACCTGCCGATCATCGTCGACCCCAGCCACGGGACGGGACGGCCGGACCTGATTCCGGCCATGGCCCGAGCGGCCGTCGCCGCCGGCTCGGACGGCATCCACATTGAGGTCCACTCGTGCCCCGAAAGGGCTCTGTCAGACGGTCCCCAGGCCCTCGTGCCCGACCAGTTCGACCGCCTGATGATCGAAATACGCGCCCTCGCCGACCTGATGGGCAAGACCATCACCAGCCGAACCGGAGAAACCGCCGTATGCGCGCCTTGCTGATCGCGGGCAACTGGAAGATGAACCCAGCCACGGTCGCCGCCGCGGCCGGGCTGGCGCGGGCCGTCAAGGCCGGCGTGGGCCAGGAAACGACCGTCCACATTGTCGTCTGTCCGGCCAGTGTACACCTGAGCCTTATCGACCAGATCCTCGAAGGATCGCCCCTGGGGCTGGGCGGGCAGAACATGCACTGGAAAACCGAGGGGGCCTATACGGGCGAGCTCTCGGCCGCGATGCTCGTGGACATCGGCTGCACCCATGTGATCCTGGGCCACAGCGAGCGCAGGCACGGCATGGGCGAGACCGACCGGATGGTGAACGACAAGCTCATGGCCGCGCTCGGCGTGGGCCTGATCCCGATCGTCTGCCTGGGCGAGACCAAGGACGAACGGTTGGGCGACAGGACCGAGGCCGTACTGCTCACGCAACTTTCGGGCTCGCTGGCGGGGCTCGAGCCCGAGGCGATGGCGCGGGTGGTTCTGGCCTACGAGCCGGTGTGGGCGATCGGAACGGGCCTCACCGCGAGTCCCGAACAGGCCCAGGCGGCCCATGCCTTCATCCGAGGCTGGCTGGCCCAGCAGTTCGGGCAGGCGACGGCGGACCACGTCGTCGTCCAGTACGGGGGGAGCGTCAAGCCGGACAACGCGCTCGAATTGCTCTCATGCCCCGACATCGACGGCGCTTTAGTAGGCGGCGCGAGCCTGAAGGCCGCCGATTTCCTGGCGATCACCGAATGCGGCCGGCAGGCCGCCCGCCGCAAGTCTGGCAAGACACACTGATTACATCGAGGGATTCGTCGTGGGAATCATACTAGGGCTGCTCAATACCGTGATCGTGCTCCTGAGCCTGTTCCTGATCGGGGTGATCCTGATCCAGCGCGGCAAGGGGGGCGGGCTCGCCGGCGCGTTCGGCGGCGCGGGGGGCTCGAGCGCGTTCGGCACCAAGGCCGGCGACGTCTTCACTCGCATCACCGGCGTGGCCGCCATCATCTGGATCGCGCTTGCCATGCTCCTGGTCGTCATCACGAATCAGCATAAGGGCTCGGCGTTCGACTCGGAAACGTCGAGCACGGTCAGCAAATCGTCCACCGAGAAGAACAAGTCCAAGGCCGCGGCCGGTAGCAAGGCGACGGACGCCAAGGCGACGGGGTCGAAAGCCGCCCCATCCACCCCCGATGCTGGCCTGCCGACCGACATTCCAGCCATCCCGGACATCCCCGCGCCCAAGTAGGCCGGCCGACCCCGGCCCGCCCGCGCCCGTTGACCCTTGCACGCGAGGTTCGCTTGCCTTTATCCATGACCGGTTTCGGCGAGGCTCGCCGCCAGGACGCCCGAGGTACCATCCAGGTCGAGCTCCGCGCCGTCAATAATCGCCACCTGAAAATCAGCCTCAAGATCAGCGACAGCCACTCCCAGATGGAGCCCGCGATCGAGGCCTTGGTCCGCGAAAAGATCCGTCGCGGCACGATTCAGCTCCACATCCGGATCGAGCGCCCGCGTCGACCCGAGGACTACCGGCTGAACCTGGTCGCGCTCGAGAGCTATCGCCGCCAGGTCGCCGAGCTCTCGAGCGGATCGGCCGTCGATCTGGGAGCGCTTTTGCTGTTGCCGGGCGTGGTCGAGGATCGCCGGCCGGCCGACGATCCCGAGCAAGACTGGCCGGCCCTCGCCGAGACCGTCGGAACCGCACTCGAGCGGCTCGAGGCCTCGCGCGCCCTCGAGGGTAAAGTCATGGCCGGCGAGCTGGCCGCCCTGGGCGGAGCCATCGCCGATCAAGTGGGCGGGATCGCCGATCGCGCGCCCGGGGTGGTGATCGCCTATCAAAAGCGGCTCGTCGAGCGGGTGACGGCGCTTCTGAGCGAGCAGGCCCACGCCCTCGAGCCTCGCGACGTCGCCCGTGAGGTCGCCCTCATGGCCGACCGCCTCGACGTCAGCGAGGAGATCGTCCGCCTGCGGGCCCACCTCGACCAGTACCAGGCGATCCTGGTCGACCCCGAAAGCTCGGGCCGCAAGCTCGAGTTCCTGGTCCAGGAAATGGGCCGTGAAATCAACACGATCGGGTCCAAGGCGTCGGACGTCGAGATCTCGCATTCGGTCGTCGAGGCCAAATCGCTCCTGGAAAAAATTCGCGAGCTGGTGCAGAATGTCGAGTGAACCTCGCGACCCCTGGTCGGATCTTCCGGGCTGGCTGGTGATTCTCTCGGGTCCGTCGGGGGTCGGGAAGAGCACGATCGCCCGGCGGCTCCTCGAACGCATGGCGGGCCGGCTGACGGCCTCGATCTCGGTCACGACCCGCCCCCCCCGCGGCGGCGAACGACCGGGGATCGACTATGTCTTCGTCACCCCCGACCAATTCCAGGCGATGAAAGGGGATCTGCTCGAATCCGCCACCGTCCACGGCCACGAATACGGAACCCCGGCCCAGCCGGCCCGCCAGGCGATGAGCGAGGGCCGATGCGTGCTGCTCGTGATCGATGTCCAGGGAGGGCTCCAGGTCATGAGTAAGATCTCCAGAACCGTGTCGATCTTTGTCGAACCACCGTCGCTCGAGGAGCTCGAAACCCGCCTCAAAACCCGACGCACCGAGGACGAAGCCGCCCTCGCACGACGACTCACCAACGCCCGAGCCGAGCTCGCGATCAAGAATCAGTACCACTACCAGGTGATCAACGACGACCTCGACCGGACGGTCGAGGAGCTGGCGTCGATCCTGTCCCGTTGCGGATCTTCCCAAGGAACCACACGATGATTGAAGAGCTCAAAGAAGAAGAAATCGTCAACAAGGTCGGCGGCCGGTTCAAGCTCTCGACCTTGATCCAGAAGCGCATGATCGCCCTCAACCAGGGCGCGCGCACCCTGGTCGACGCGCGCGGGCTCGACCGAATGTCGACCGTGATCCAGGAGATCATGCAAGACAAGATCTACCTGGACATGTCCGGCAGGATGCGAACCACCGAGCCCACCGACGAGCTTGGCGAGTCGGAGACGGTCGACCTTACCCAACCGGCGGAATAAGCACGAACCCCCGCCATCATGGCTTCGTTGGCACACGCAGGGTCAAACCAAGGTGCGCGATCGGTCGAAGAAAGGCGACGGCGCACTCATCGCCCGTCGATAAGCGCGCCGCGCGCTCGATCCCGACGACGAGGGGCCGCGAGGGGGTTTCATGTCGCTTCGTCAGAAGGTACTCCGATCCGCGCCGCGGACGGCGATCGCACTCGCACTCGTCTTCCTCGCGCTCGCCCTCGTGGGCTACGACCCGGCCGATGCACCCGGCTGGGCCTCCGCCCCCGCCAACCACCCCCCGCACAATCCCTGCGGACCCGTCGGGGCCGCCCTCGCACACGGACTCTTCCTGAGCCTGGGCTGGGCGTCATGGCTGCTCCTGCTGGGGCTGGTCGTGCTGGTTTTGCCAGCCAGGACGGTTCGCACGCGGTTTGACCGAATCGCCGCCGGAGCGGGCTTCGCGATCCTCTTGTTCATCACGGCCGGCCTGATCCATAAACTCGCGCCTGCGCTTGGCCCCAGCCCTCCCGTCGGCCCGGGGGGCTACCTGGGAGCGATGGCCGCGCTCTTTCTCGAGCTCCATTTCGGGCTGGCCGGGATGATGCTCATCCTGGCCGCTTTGGGTGCGTTCGGTCTCGCGCTTTGCCACGACGTCTTGCTGATCGGCCCGATCGCCCACGCCAGGCAGGCGCTCGAGCGCGCGCGAGGGCCGCGCCGACGCCCGGACGCGGTCCCCGCGCCGGGACCGCACCCGGGCCGGGCCCTCCTCACGGACTGGGACGGCGGGGCCGTGGTCGAGGCCAACGTCGCCGCCCAGTCCCTCGTGTTCCACCCTCCGATCCCCGTCTCGCGCCCGACGAACACGATCCCCCCGATCCACGGCAATGGCGCCCAGGCGTCGCCCCGACGGGAGCTCGCCCCGATCGCGCCGGCTGCGCCTGGAGAAATCTTCCAGTTGCCGCCGATGGAACTCCTCGAGCCCCCGACGGCCTTCCCCATCCAGGAGCACGAGGCCAAGATCAACGCCCGCGCCATGCTCCTGGAACGCACCCTGCTCGATTTCAACTACCAGGTCCGCGTCGTCCAGATTGACACCGGTCCGGTCATCACCCAGTTCGAGATCGAGCTCGAGGCCGGCCTGCGGGTCTCGCGGATCATGAGCCTGGCCGACGCCCTGGCGATCGCGCTGGCGGTCCCCAGCGTGCGGATCGTCGCGCCAATCCCGGGCAAGACCACCGTCGGCATCGAGGTTCCCAACGATCACCGCGCCGTCGTCCGCCTGGGCGACGTGATCACCGCCCTCGACGGCAAACAACGCGAGCACCGCATCCCACTTTTCCTTGGCAAGGACGCCAAGGGCGAGGCGCTCATCTTTGACCTGGCCGATATGCCCCACCTATTGATCGCCGGCCGAACCGGCACGGGCAAATCGGTCTGTCTGAACGCGATGATCCTCTCGATCCTGATGTGCAAGCGGCCCGACGAGGTCAAGCTGATCCTGATCGATCCCAAGAAGGTCGAGCTGACGGCCTACAAGCGGATCCCGCACCTGATGCACCCGGTCGTGCTCGACATGAAGAAGGCCGAGCCGCTCCTGTCGTGGCTCTGCGAGAAGATGGATGAGCGCTACGAATTCTTGCGCCGCGCCGAGGTCCGCAATATTCAGTCCTTCAACAATCTCGGCCCCGACGAGGTCTTGCGGCGTTTGAACCCGGAGGACGAAGAGGAGCGCAAGCGGACTCCGACGTCGATGCCGTACATCGTGGTTTTCATCGACGAGCTGGCGGACGTGATGATGACGGCGGACAAGGAGGTCGAGCAGCACATCGTGCGGCTGGCCCAGCTCGCCCGGGCGGTGGGCATTCACCTGATCCTGGCGACGCAAAAGCCGGTGGTCGACGTCGTCACGGGCTTGATCAAGGGCAACCTGCCCGCGCGGATCGCATTTCAGGTGGCGAGCCGGAGCGACTCGCGGGTGGTGCTCGACGAGATGGGGGCCGATAAGTTGTTGGGCAACGGCGACATGCTGTTCCTGGTCCCTGGCACGTCGCACATCATGCGGGCACAGGGGACATATGTTTCGGACTCGGAAGTGAACGGAGTCTGCCGCTATCTCGAGCGTTATCCGGTCGAGTTCAACCGTGAGATGTTCCAGCTCCAGGTCGGCGGCGGCCCTGGGGGCAAGGACCGTGCGACTGCGCTCAAGGAGCGCGACGACCTCTACGAGCCGGCGATCGAGATCGTGATCCGAGAGGGTCGCGGCTCTTGCTCACTGCTCCAGAGGGCCCTCGGAATTGGCTACGGCCGCGCTGCCCGCCTGATCGACTTCATGGCCGAGGACGGGATTGTCGGCGAGTACAAGAGCGGATTAGCCCGCGAGGTTCTCTACTAGTGGGAAGAATGGGAAGCCCTCAAAAACGGCGGTGAGAACAAGGGCGAGGCCGCTGCCTGATCTGTTGGATGACACCGCCAACGCACGCGGGAGATTCGGCCAGCATTGGCCGTCGTTAGGGGCCGAACGTGGAGCAGGGCGGTCGGCCGTGAGCATCACCCGGGCGACCGCCTACCGGGTCGCCGGGGGTGGGGTAGGCAGCGGGCGACTCGAAGGGCCCAGTTCGCCAGCTCCATGGGAGCACTGCGATCACCCGGCCCCTACGCCCAGGCGGCCTCGTGATACGCCGAACGTCGGACAGAGGCGTTACAGGATCCTCGATGGCCGGTCGGGTCTCCGTCCACTTCGTGCCCGACTTCGCTCCGGAAATCCGAGTGCGGCCGAGGAGGATTCAGGTCGCGGTCGATCGGCTTGTAGCCGATGTGGTATCCCCCGCATCGCTTGCAGCGGTAGACCGCCAGTCGATAACCCTCGCGTTTACGGCCAGTGGCCCGATTCCAGACCTCCAGCCCTACCCGGTGGCCATCGGCCGTCCGACGATCGGGGAAGAACAGCTTGCCGCAAGAAGCGTCGGCCTGGGGAAGAATCAACTCGGGTCTCGACATTGGCTCTCAACCCTCGCTTGGGTCGCCCGGCATGGAGAATTGGCGGAGGATGGCCCCGCCGGGCGCTCATGGTGACTGAAGATAGAAGCGGGAAAGGTTCAGACGGTTCGATCAGGTCGGCCGTCTCATTCTAAGAATCAAACTGAGAGACGCCCTCTCAGTGACGCGCATGCCCGCAAGATTCCGGGCGTGTTGACGCCGGACCACACAGACCGTTGCAGGCATCACCCAGGATCAGCCCGCTTCAGGCTATTGAAGCTGCGCGATGGTCTGAACCTCGGCGTCCCAGTAGCTGGGGAGAGTGGCCCAGGGGTTCGATTTCGCGGGATCGGGCGCCGTCTTGCCATCTGTGATGTAAATCGATCCAATCCGCTTGACGATCGCCTCGCGAACGAAGGTCCGCATCGTTTTTTCGTCCGCAACCTGGTAGATCAGGGCGGCGAAATGAGATGGATCGTATACAGCAAGATGGGGGGGTAGCTCAAGCTGCTCGAATCCCTCATGATTGTAGAAGATGCAAATTCTGTCCGCGGCGCGGCGAGCGAGGTAAGCTTCGTCGCAAATCGTGCCGGGATCCGAGACGATGAGGGCGTTGGGAAGCTTCTCCCGGGCGTATCGAGCGATGTCCGCGATGTAGGCGGAGTGTCGGGGGTCGACGGGCTGCTGGTCGATGAAGAAACCGGAGATGCGGGGGTAGAATTGAAGCCAGGCATCGATATCGGCCTTAACTTCAGCGGTGGTCCGGACGGCGAACTGGGTATGGACGTAGCCGACCAGGCGGGCGGATCGGCTTTCAGCCTCGGCGAACAGGGCAACGTAGTCGGAGTTTCGCTCGACGCCTGGCCCGTTGCTGGGGTTGACGATCGCGACGACGTCGACGCGATCCGCGGCGTTAAAGACCCTGTGCCACTGGGCGAGGCCATCGCCTCTGGGGTAGAAATAGGCGGGGACCAGCAGTCGAAGCCGGCGTGGGGGGTGGTTTGGCCGTCGTCCCTCGATGGCGCCCGGTGGATAGAGGGCGTCTGCCTGGACACGATCGACCCGGGTAAAGCTGTGGTTTACGGA
>DAIDHE010000253.1 GCA_027459775.1 Planctomycetales bacterium
CGCGCGATGCCGAGAATAGGCGTCACGGCGGCCGTCGGCCGCGGGGCGAATCGTCGCATCGACGAGCGCCTGCGCCTGGTCCGGGCCGATCGTGACGAACCATCCCATGAGGATCACCGACCGATGGATGTCCTGGCTGATCTGACGCCCGCCCAGCGCGAGGCCGCCACCCATGTCGAAGGCCCGCTCCTGGTGCTGGCCGGGGCCGGATCGGGCAAGACCCGCGTGATCACTCGCAGGGTCGCCTATCTGGTCTCGCAGGGCATCGCCGAAGACGAGATCGCCGCGCTGACCTTCACCAACAAGGCCGCCGGCGAGATGCGCGAGCGCATCCACGCCCTCGTTCCCAAGTCCCGCGTCTGGGTCGGCACGTTTCATGGATTTTGCGCGCGGCTCTTGCGCAAGTATGCGCGGCTCGCCGGAGTCGCCCCCGGCTTCTCGATCCACGACCAGAACGACCGCCTGCGTACGATCAAGAGCGTGCTCGAGCAGATCGGCTGGAGCGATACGTCGCTCACCCCCGAGAAGATCGAGAACATGATCAGCCGGGCCAAGAACGACCTGATCGGCCCCGACGCCTGGCGCAGGCGCGCCCACGACCAGCGCACGACGATGCTCGCCAAGGTCTATCAGGCTTACGAAGACCGACTCAAGGCCGCCTCGGCCGTCGATTTCGACGACCTGCTCGTGCACACCGTGATGGTGCTCAAGGAACATCGCGACGTCCGCGCCGAGCTCGACCGCCGCTTTCGCTATATGTTGGTCGACGAATATCAGGATACGAATATGGCCCAGTATGCGATCGCGAGGGCGCTCTCGGTCGATTACCCCAACCTGTGCGTGACCGGCGACCCCGACCAGTCGATCTATGGATGGCGCGGGGCGAACCTGTCAAACATTCTCGAATTCGAGGGCGACTTTCCCGGCTGCAAGGTGGTGACGCTCGACCGCAATTATCGCAGCACGAGCAACATCATCACGGTTGCCGACCATTTGATTCGCCACAACCGCAAGCGCAAGCCCAAGGCGCTCAGGACCGAAAACCCGCCCGGCGATCCGGTCGAGCTGGCGATCTACCCGCACGAAAACGACGAGGCGATCGGGATCGCCCGTTCGATCGAGAGCCTGGTGAACGAGGGCGAGTATCGCCATCGCGACGTCGCGGTTTTTTGCCGGATGACCGCGCTCACGCGGCCGATCGAGCAGGCGTTTCGCGGGGCCGGCATTCCCTATCAGGTGGTCGGCGGAGTGTCGTTTTACGAGCGGATGGAGGTGAAGGATCTGCTCGCGTACCTGACGCTTCTGGTGAATCCCAAGGATGACGTGGCGTTCGCGCGGGCGGTGAACGTGCCGCCGCGGGGGCTTGGCGACCGGTCGCTCGAGCTGCTCCGCGAGGCGGCCGCCACGCGGGGGCTGCCACTCCTGGCGACCGCGCGCGACGCCGGCTCGATCGCCGGGCTCCAGCCCAGGGCGGTCCGCTCCCTGGGCGATTTCACCACGATCCTGGGCGATCTGGCCGCCGCGGCCCTGGACCAGACCGAGGACGTCCTCAAGCGGGTGATCGAGCGCATCAAGTATCGCGAGCATCTTCGCGCCTCGGACCCGGGAAGCGCTGACGACCGGTTGGCGAATATCGACGAGCTCATCGCCGCCGCCCGTGAATTTGACCAGAACCGCGACGACGGCACGATCGCCGATTTCCTGGCCGACGTCACGCTGTCGACCCCGCTCGACCGCTGGGATCAGGACAGCGGCTCGGTCACGCTGATGACGCTGCACGCGGCCAAGGGTCTGGAATTCCCCGTGGTCTTCATCACGGCGCTCGAGGAGGGGGTGTTGCCCCATTTTCGCTCGCTCGAGAGCGACGACCAGATCGAGGAAGAGCGGCGTTTGCTGTTCGTGGGCGTGACCCGCGCCCGTCGCGAGCTGCGGCTATCGCACTGCGTGGTGCGGACTTTTCGGGGCCAGACGCAGCCGTCGCGGCCGTCGCGGTTCGTGAGCGAGCTTCCGGAGGACAATCTGGTCGTCCGCGACGGCTCGGGCGTGGGCTTTGGCCGGGGAACGACCGCGCCCCGCACGAGCGCTTTTGGAACATGGACGCCGCGGGATCGCGCGCCCGCGCCGCCGCGGCGAGCGCCGGCGCCGCCGCTCACGACGGCCGCCGGGCTGCTCGGCGGCTCGCCCTTCGGCGCTCCGCTTTCGCCCGGCGACCTCCAGGCGCTCGCGCCGGGGGCTTCGGTGTTGCACCCGGAATACGGGCTGGGAAAACTGATCGAGGTCTCGGGTGAGGGCTCGGGCCGGCGGGGGACCGTCGCCTTCACCGTCGGGCCGGCGCGGACGTTCGTGCTGGCCAAGGCGCCTCTTCGATTACTGGGCCGCGCCCAGGCAAACCGGGCCGGCGGCCGCGAGCCGCGATCGTGACCGCGGCGTCCACGCATCGAAACCACCAGCCATGAAAGGATCTTTTGGGATGCTGCGTCTGGGCGTGAACATCGATCATGTGGCGACTCTTCGTCAGGCCCGCGGCGGGCGCGAGCCCGACCCAGTCTGGGCCGCGGTCCTGGCCGAGCTCGGGGGGGCTGACGTGATCACGATCCATTTGCGCGAGGATCGCCGCCACATCCAGGACCGCGACGTCCGGGTGCTCAAGGAAACCTGTCGCGTCCGGCTCAATCTCGAGATCGCGCTCGACCCTGGCGTGCTGGCGATCGCGACCGAGATCCGTCCCGGGCAGGCGACGTTCGTCCCCGAGCGCAGACAAGAGCGGACGACGGAGGGCGGTCTCGACGCCGTGGCCGACCTGGCTCGGCTGGCGGACGCGGTCGGCCGGTGCAAGGACGCGGGGATCGAGGTCGCCTTGTTCCTCGACGCCGATCTGGCCCAGGTCGACGCCGCGGTCCGGCTCGGAGTCCACGCGGTCGAGTTCCACACCGGCCGCTACGCCGACGCCGCGACCCCCCAGGAGATGGAAGCCGAGCTCGAAGCCCTGCGCAGGGCCGCTCGGGCAACGGTCGACGCCGGTCTCGAGCTCCACGCCGGCCACGGCCTTAACTATCAGAACGTCGCCCCCATCGCCGGCATCGAGAGCATGCGCGAGCTCAACATCGGCCACGCCATCGTCAGCCGCGCCGTCTCGATTGGCATGACCCAGGCCGTCCGTGAAATGAAGCAGGCCATGGAGCTCGCTCTCCGCTGAGGCCGCGGGTTCCGCGCGCGGGGGCCGGCGTTCAAGACGCGAGCTCGGCGGCCCGCCCTCGAACGAAAATCAGAAAACAAGAGGCGAAAATTCCCTGTCCGCTTTCTTTTCGCGTGGCTGGCGGCTACCATTCTGTTTCGTATGCGGGTCTTGGTTTGATCGATGAGACCAGGCCGCGCGGGCGCTCGCATGGAGACATGTCGGGCGGCCGATGGGTTCGAGAGGACGCGGGTTCGAGGACGGAATGGCTACCAAGGGACGAATGTTCGCGGGGTGCACGGTCGCGCTGGTGACGCCGTTTACGGGAGCGGCGGTGGACGAGGCGGCGATCAAGCGGCTGGTCGACTGGCATGTCGAGCAAGGGACGCCGACCCTGAGCCCGGTGGGGACGACGGGCGAAGCGCCCACGCTTTCGCACGACGAGCACGAGCGTGTGATCGCGCTGGTGGTCGAGGCGGCGGCGGGTCGGGCCAAGGTGATGCCCGGGACCGGGTCGAACGCGACGACCGAGGCGATCCGGCTCACGAGGTTCGCCGCCCGGGCGGGCGCGGACGGGGCTCTTCTTGTCGCTCCGTATTACAATCGGCCCAGTCAAGAGGGGCTGTATCGCCATTTCGCGTCGATCGCCGAGGCGGTCGACCTTCCGCTGGTGCTGTACAACATCCCCTCGCGGACCGGCCGCAACGTCGAGCCCGAGACGATCGAGCGGCTGTCGAAAATCGGCCCGATCGTGGCGGTGAAGGAAGCCGCCGGCTCGCTGGACCAGGTCTCGGAACTGGTCGAGCGGACGAATCTCACGATTCTTTCGGGCGACGACAGCCTCACGCTGCCGATGCTCGCGGTGGGCGCCGAGGGGGTGGTGTCGGTGGTCGCGAACCTGGTCCCGCGCGAGGTCATGGGGATGGTGAGCGCGTATGAATCGGGCAAGGTCGAGCAAGCACGGGCCGCCCATCGCCGGCTGTTTCCGCTGTGTCGCGACCTGCTCGCGCTCGCCCCCAACCCGGTCCCGCTCAAGGCGGCCATGGCCCTGCTGGGCCGCGGCTCGGGCGAGCTCCGCCTGCCGCTCGTTCCGCTCGACGAACCCGGTCGCGAAACCCTCAAGCGGCGGCTCTCGAGCCACGGGCTCTTGACGACGTCCCCATAATGGCTAAACAACTGATGGACCATAGACATCGTTGCCAGCAACGCGCGTTTGTGCATGGCCCGTGGTAAATCCAGGAGCGCGACCTCGACGCCGGCGACAGCCGCCGGCGCGATTCGAGGCCGCCGCGATCGAACGCAACCTCTGGGGAAATCAGCTCATTCGTCGAACCGAGTATTCGCGGGCGCCGTCCCTGGATTCCCGCTCGATCGTTCCCGACTCTCCCTGGCGGCGGAAAGATTTGACGATGTCGGTCCGCCCGCTTGCCTGCTTGCTGTTCGCCGTCCCTCGTGAGTGAGAATTGAGAGGCCCGCGTGGCCGTTGTGTTTTTCATCTAGCATAAAGGATCTTGCATCATCATGGCACGAAAGCCCGCCAAGCAGTCGAACGAATCCAATGGCGAGGCCGCGGCGGCGGTCTCGGAAGTTTCCGAACAATCCGTCCGCGACCTCTCCCGAGTGCTCCGGCGATCTCGACGTCCGACTCGCGGACGGCTCCGCGCAGGCGCCGCCGCCGGATCCCATGGACCTCGTTGGCGAGGACCGCGTAGAACCACGGCAGCACGGCCCGACCGGGCACGAACTCGCGTGCCCTCGCGAACACGCGCACGAGCGCCTGCTGTGCCGCATCGTCTGCGTCGCTCGCCTCGAGGCGCATGCGCGCCGCCGCCAGCGCGCGCGGGTGCAGCGCCGCGAAGAGCGGATCGAACGCGGTGCGGTCACCGTCCGCGAGCCGGCTCATG
>DAIDHE010000254.1 GCA_027459775.1 Planctomycetales bacterium
GCCAAGATCGGCGCGCTCGTATGCTGGGACCAGTGGTATCCCGAGGCGGCTCGGCTGACGGCGCTTCAGGGGGCCGAGATCCTGTTTTATCCGACGGCGATCGGCTGGCATCCGGCCGAAAAAGCCGAATTCGGCGAGGCCCAGCATTCCGCCTGGGAGACCATTCAGCGCTCCCATGCGATCGCGAACGGCGTCTATGTCGCGGCGGTGAATCGGATCGGTCATGAAGGCGAGAGTGATTCCGGCCTGGAATTCTGGGGCGGCTCGTTCGTGGCCGACCCCTTCGGCCGCGTGATCGTCCGCGCGGGCCACGATACCGAGGAAGTCGTGGTCGCCGACTGCGACCTGGGCCAGATCGAGCAAACCAGGCGCAACTGGCCGTTCCTGCGCGATCGGCGGATCGACGCCTATGGCGCGATCACCGAGCGGTTCATCGATCCTCGGTAAACGATCGCCGATGTCATGTGTCTTTCGCTACAGCGCTTAGGGATTCACGCACGATGATGGATAAGCCTCACGAGCTGGGATATTGCATGCCCGCCGAATGGGCGCGGCACGCCGCGACCTGGATCGCCTGGCCGCGCAATCGCGACGACTGGCCCGGCAAATTTGCCCCCATCCCCTGGGTCTATACCGAGATCGTGCGTGTTGTGTCGCGGGTCGAGCCGGTCCAGATCGTGGTTCCCGGCCGGGCCTCGCGCCGTCGCGTCCAGGACCAGCTCGATGAAGCAGGGGTTGATCTCGAGGGCGTCCAATTCTGGAAGGCGAAAACCGACCGCGTCTGGATGCGCGATAGCGCGCCGACCTTCGTGACCAGGAGCCAGGGTTCCGTTCCGGCCGCGGCCGAGAGCTTGTCCAACACGCCGGATCAAGTCGCGCTGGTGGGCTGGAAATTCAACGGCTGGGCCAAGTACAACGACCATCACAACGACGCCCAGACGCCCCGGCGGATGGCGTCGTGGCTCGATCTGCCGCTCTTCACTCCCCGTGTCGATCAGGCGGGAAAAAGCCTGCGAGTGGTGATGGAAGGGGGTGCGATCGACGTCAACGGAAGCGGAACCCTCATGGCGACCGAGGAATGCTTGCTTTCGAAGGTTCAGGAGCGTAATCCAGGGCTCGACCGTGCCGGCCTCGAGCGCGTTTTCGCCGATTATCTCGGCGTTCGCAACGTCGTGTGGCTCGGTCAGGGGATCGCGGGCGACGACACCCACGGACACATCGACGACCTGGCCCGGTTCGTCGACGAGCGCGTCGTCGTCGTCGTCGTGGAGCCGCGCAGAGGAGACCCCAATCACGAGCCGCTCGAGGACAATGTGCGCAGGCTCAAGGCCGCCCGGGATCAGGACGGCGAGCCGCTTTCGATCGTCGAGCTGCCGATGCCCGCCCCCGTTGTGTTTGGCGGTCAACGGCTCCCCGCCAGCTACGCCAATTTCTACATCGCGAACGGGCTCGTAGTCATGCCGACGTTCAACGATCCGGCCGATCGCGTCGCCTTGAATATCCTGGCCGGGCTATTTCCGGGACGCGAGGTCGTCGGCATTCACGCCGTCGATCTGGTTCTGGGACTGGGCACGCTCCATTGCCTGACCCAGCAACAGCCCCTGGCGCCGAGCTCCTGACGCCCCGGCGATTCCCAGGGGCCGCTTCGCTTTTCCACATTTTTCCGCGATCATGGCAGTGGTTCACAACCCGTTGTTTCGTCTTTCCCGATGAGATCGACACTTGTCTTCGAGCTGGATTCGAGATCTGGGATTCGTACTGGTCGTGGCGACCGCGGCCGTCGCGGCTTGGGGCGAGGGCGAGCCCGCGCTTCGGGTGTCGGTCGAGGTCGACCCGGGGCCACGCTACGTCGGCGAGTCGTTCGAGCTCAAGTTCGCGGTGATCGCCGGAAGTGAACAGCCCTCGATCAAGCTCCCCACACTGGCTCACGGGCGGATCGCCGTGGTTGAGACGTTCTCAAAGGCGCTCCAAGCCAGCGGGATCGGGCGGATGGTCGTCCTGGAAAAACGGCACCTCTTTCAGTGTCGCGTGGTCGCCGACGCCTCGGGAACGCTGGAAATCCCCCCAATTGAGGCCCAGGCCAAGGGCAAGATCGGGCGAAGCCGGCCCGCCCGGATCGAGATCAAGGCCGTTCCCAGCGACGGCCGGCCCGCCGCTTTCCTGGGTGGTGTGGGTCGATTCTCGCTCGAGGCCGAGGTCGAGCCCGAGATCGTGCGCGTGGGCGAGTGGGTCGTCTACAAGATTCGAGCTGCGGGTCCGGGAGCGATCGGGATGACCGAGCGGCCCAGTCTTTCGCGGTTCAAACAGCTCGCGATCCCGCTGGAAATCAGGGCAGGCCGCGATCAATCGTCGTTTGAGCCCCCGTCGCGCACGTTTGTGTATGAGATTCGGCCGCTTTCGGCCGGTGAGATCGTTTTGCCGCCGGTGTCGGTGGCGGCCTTCGACCCGGCGGTGAAGCGGTATATGACCCAGGCGTCCCATGGGCAAGCGCTCCGCGCGGTAGCCGTGCCTGCGCTCGACGCGTCGACCATCGCCCCGGTGGAATCTGACGAATCGTCCGAGCGAAACGCGTGGATCGCGGTTCTGGCGACGGCGATGGTCCTGTTGTCGGCCGCCGCTTTCCCGATCGTGCGGAGTATGCGAAGACGGAAGGCGCTCGGCTCTCGGACCGCTCGTCGTTATGCATTACGCGTAGCGCGCCTGCTCCGCGCTGCGGGGAAGCGCGACACCGTGGGAGCGCACCAGCCCGCGCGTGTTTTTTGGGATTTTCTCGGCGGGTATCTGGCCGCCGGCCAGGGCCGACCCGCTGGCGCGCTCGCGCCCGATGAGGTTCGACAGGGCGTTATGGAGGTGGCTGGCTCGCCGGAGCTGGCCGAGCACGCCGCCCGGCTCGCGGAGGCGTGCGACCAGTGGCTCTTTGGTCCCGACGACGCTCGTCCTCCGATCGTCGAGCTTCACGAGGCCGCCCTGCGCCTCTTCGAAGCGCTGGGCAAGGCTCGGATTCACTCGATTCGCGAGGCGAGGATCATCTCCTCGCCGCCAGCCGAACAGGCTGGCACTCGCGATCGAGACCGTTAACGAGTGGCCAGGCTGGGCGATCGCGTCACAGCCGTGTTGAACAACTCGCGGGAGGAGGGCGCTGATCTGGGCTTGGGAGCGCTGAAGCCGTCCACCTCGTGGGCGGGGATCACTTTGTTGATGAGATTCTCGATGGCCGTGAGCGGCTCGCCCTGATCGGGCCCCACGAACAGATAGGCGACGCCGTCCTTGCCCATGCGGCCCGTCCGACCGATCCGATGAACGTAATTCTCGGGATCGTCGGGGATGTCGTAGTTGATCACGTGGCTGATGTTCTCGACGTCGATTCCCCGGCCGACCACGTCGGTGGCGACCAAGACCGGGATTCGACCCTCGCGAAAACCCTTCATCACCCGGTCGCGAGTCGACTGGGGAAGATCCCCATGGATCGTCGAGACGCCGGGAAATGCCCGGTGCAGGCGCTCGGCCAAGCGGTCTGCCCCGCGCTTGGTGCGGGTGAAGACGATGCACTGGCGGGGTCGATCGCGTTTCAGCAAGTGCTGAAGCAGCTCGATCTTACGATCGTGAGCCACGGACACGTAGTATTGCTTGATGGTGTCGACCGAGGGTTCGTCCTGAGACAAATTGACCTCGAGCGGTTGGTACATGTAGCGCTGGGCCAGCTTCCGGACGTCGGCCGAGATGGTGGCTGAGAGCAAGAGGGTCTGGCGGGGCTGCGGGGTGTGACGAAGAATGCGCTCGATGTCGGGGCGAAACCCGATGTCGAGCATGCGGTCGGCCTCGTCGAGGACGACGTGGACGATATCGCCCAGGAAGATTGTGTGCCGCTGAATATGGTCCAGGACGCGGCCTGGGGTGCCGACGACGATATCGACCCCATGCTGAAGGGCGCGAATCTGGCGCTCAATGGGCTCGCCGCCGAAGGTTCCGCAGACGAGCACGTCCTGGCCGGTCGCGAGTTTCTTGAGCTCGACCACGATTTGCTGGGTCAATTCGCGGGTGGGTGCCAGGATGATGGCCTGGGGTCCCCTGCCTCGCGGTTCGAGCATCTCGATGAGCGGGATTCCAAACGCGGCGGTCTTGCCCGTGCCCGTCTTGGCCTGGCCGATCACGTCGCGGCCTTCCAGGGCTTCAGGGATGAACGCCTCCTGGATCGGGCTCGGCTTCACGTAGCGAGCCGCCGCCAAGGCCGCGAGCATCCTTTCGCTCAGGCCCATCTCATGGAACCCGATGGCGGGCTCCTCCTCAATACGTCGAATCAATCATTCCTCCAAAGAATCAAGTGGCGACTCGAATCGAAGCTCGCTCGGGGTCGCTCCCGAGGCGCGGATCGCGCGGTCGAGAGATCGTGGTGGGAAGCACGGCTTCCCGTTCCATGCCAGGCGTGGGGCTCGACGATTGGTCGAGGGGCCGTCAGTCGTGTCGCGGCCGCCCCAAATTCTCTTTCCATCGATTGAATAACATCCTAACCGCATAAATCACACTCGTCAAAGGCAATACGGCCGAGAACGGCGAATCGGCCCCTCGTCAAAGAAAAAGGGGGCGCGGACGACTTGCCCGCGCGCGGTCTGGCGCGCTAGCCTTAGAGGACGTGCCAGGTGGATCATGCTGGTCTCGTCCGAACACACGACGTTCGGTGAGGATCTTCTCGATTCGCCTGTTTCATGGAACGGCGGGGGCAATCGCGGCCCGATTGCATTCGGGCTGGAACCGGCCCCGCCCTTTACAAGATCCGCTTCGGATTAAGGAGCAGACGCCGTGCCTGATCCCGCCTCCTCCGCCAGCGATTTGCAACAAAAGTACCGTCAGTTCCTCGATTTGCTGCCGTTGACCGTCTCCCTGGCCGGGCTTCCGACGAGCGAAGGCCGGCTCTACAGTGAAGAGCAGATCGAGGCTCGGGCAATCACCATCAAAGCCGCCTATCGGGTGGCTCGCAACGTCGCGAAGGAATGCCTGGGCGGATCGTAAGAGCGTTGCCGGTCGCATTTGCCGGCCGTACGGGATTCTCGCTTGGCCCGCTGTTCGAGCGTGGGGGAGAAACCGATAAGACAATCGCGAGGCGAGCCTGGTCGTGTGGCTCTCGAGTCCGGGGCCGAGACATACTCGCCGAGTCGTTTCATCCGGCAACCTCCAGCGAAAGGCTCACCGAGCGATGACCCTGATGCAGCAGAGCGGCCCCCGGCCGCGACGCCTCCGAGCCGCCTTGATCGGTTTTGGCCTCGACAACGGCGATGAACAACAACGCCTGACCCGGGGCGACCAGAGCCTGATCTTGGGCGGCTCGGCCGAGACCCATGCCGAGCTGCGTGAGACAGCGCTCCGCATGGAGCTCGAGCTCGAGCGCCGCGGCCAAGCCCTGGGCGATCTCGATCCGGCCGAGCTGGCCGAGTTGGCGACCACGATCGGTCTGCCGGAGCTCCTCGAGATCGCCCTGCGACTCCAGTCCGGCCTCGAAGAGCAAGGCCGCTCCTTCGACGATCTTTCGGCCGACGAGCTCACCGATTTGTCGACCCTGACTGTGGACAGCCCGATCTGGTGACCTCGAGCCCTCGCGAGCGATCACCCTTGATCACGATCCCCAGCAACCGGCGGCGCGTTCTGCCAACGTGGAACGCGCCGTCTTTTTTTGCGCCTATCGAATCACACCCTTGCCGGCTTGCCTCCTGCGCTCATTGAGCATCGCCAGCGTCCGGGGAGCGGCTTTGAGCAATTTGACGAGCTGCGTCGGCGAACAACCCAGAAGCGCCGCCGCCCGTCGAGGCTCCTCTTCACACGCCGCCACGACATCGAGCGCCTCTGCTAAAAGAGCCGGAAAGTCGTCGTGCTCGGGATTGATCTCGATTCGCTCGCCCTTGAGCCGCGAACACCAGGCCGCGCTCGGCCGATAGGTGCTGTCGTGAAGACCAGCGATCGGTTGGCGAACAACGATCGCGAGTTCGAGCCGCATCCGAAAGAGAGCGACCCGGCGGTTTTCGCCCTGGGTGCGTCGTTCGGAAGCGCTGGCCTTGATCCCCGTCGGTCGATGGGTGAAAACCACCGCCGTTTCAACCTTGTTGCGATTCTGACCGCCAGGGCCGGATCGCCGCGTGAAGGCGATCTCGCACTCCGACTCCAGGGCCGCGGGCTCACGTGCGGCCGGATGGTCGTATCGGGCGGCCGGTCGCTCACGAGCTTGGTTGGTCATCCGCGCTCGATCCTGGTCGTTCCCAAGAAACCACGCCTGGCCGGGTCTTTTCCCCGAGGGTCGGGCCGGTTAGAACCATGCAAGGGAATCATCGCCCGCAATTGGCTGCCGTGCGCTCTGTCCGAGGATCTTCGTCATGCTAACCGTGAACCAATCTTCGGTTTGCCTGGCCGCACTTCTGGTCGGGATGGCTCTTGGCGGTGCAATGGCTCGCGATCGAGCCTGGGGTGGAGAGCCGCGCCTGAACCAGATCCAGGTGATCGGAACCCATAATTCGTATCGACTTGCCCCCTTGCCGCCTATCCAAAAGCTGATCGCGGCGGCCCGAAAACGGGACGCCGAGGCGCTCGATTACGAGCACCTGCCGCTCGCCGAGCAGTTCACCCGGTTGGGCGTCCGCCAGATCGAGCTCGATCTTTACGCCGATCCCGAGGGGGGGCTGTTCGCCAGCCCGTCCGCGCTCAAGATGATCCGCGGCAAGGGCAAGGAGCCTGGTCCCCCATTCGATGAGGCCGGACTGCTCAAGAAGCCTGGCCTCAAGGTTTTGCACATCCCCGACATCGATTATCGCACGACCGTCCCCACGTTCCTGATCGCGCTCCGGCAAATTCGCGATTGGTCGCAAGCGCACCGCGACCATGCGCCCATTTTGGTCTTGGTCGAGCTCAAGGATGAGTCGATCCCCGCGCTGCCGACTCGCCCCATCTCTTTTGGTGCCGCCGAGCTCGATGCTGTCGATGCCGAGATTCGCTCGGTTTTCACCCCCCTTGAGCTTCTGACCCCGGACCGGCTGCGCGGCCGCCATTCCTCGCTTGTCGAGGCCATTCGCGTCGGGGGTTGGCCCAGGCTCGACGCATGCCGGGGCCTTGTTTTCTTTGCTCTGGACAACGAAGGGGCGATTCGCGACCGCTATCTCGACGGCCATCCCTCGCTCCGCGGCCGGGTGATGTTCGCCACCGTCGATTCCGGCGATCCGGCCGCCGCCTGGTTCAAGATCAACGACCCGGTGGCCCATTTCGACCGCATCCTGCAACTGGTTCGTTCGGGATACTTGGTCCGCACCCGCGCCGACGCCGACACCCGGCAGGCCCGAACCGGCGACGTCACGATGCGCGACAAAGCCTTCGCGAGCGGGGCGCAATTCATCAGCACCGACTATCCCGTTCCCGATCCGCGCTTCCCCAGCTACTCGGTGCGGTTTGGCGGGGGGATCGTCGTCCGCTCGAACCCCGTTACCGGCGACCCCGCCTGGAAGGGCGTTGACCTCGAGCGCAAGCCGCGGCCGGGGCCGGTCAAGCCTGGGCCATAGCCTCGCATCTCGAAGCCAGGCGCCTGGCGTCCGCCGCTACGCTCGCTCGGCTCAAGACCTCGGTCTCATGCCGCAAGAGCCATTGTTTGCGATCGAGCCCCCCGCCAAATCCGGTCAATGACCCGTCAGCGCCGATCACTCGGTGGCAGGGGGCGATGATCGCAATGGGATTCCGGCCGTTGGCGGCCCCGACCGCCCGCGCGGAGCCCGACCGGCCGATGCGCCGCGCGAGCTCGGCATAGCTAATCGTGGTTCCATAGGGAATCTCGAGCAGCCCACGCCAGACCAGACGTTGAAACTCGGTCCCCTCGGGCCGCAGGGGCAATTCAAAATCGCGCAGCCCGCCCGTGAAATAGGCATCGATCCGATCGAGCGGTTCGCGCAGCGCGGATTCGTCATGAACAGAGCCCTGCCCCGCCAGCCGCGGCGCGCCGTCGGCCGCTGGAAATGCGAGCCGCACAAGCGCCTCGCCGTCGGTCTCGATGAGCAGCAAGCCCACGGGGCTTGGATAATAGGCATACATGAGCACGCGTCCCAGAGCATCGTTCATCGGTCTTCCCCCAGGTTGTTGCTGACGGCTCACATCGTCGGAATCTGAACAAAAAGAACGTGTACCACTGTATCAAGCCCGGCGGCCATGTCCAGAGTCTAGAAGGAACATTTTTCAGATTCTGCGACCATCGGGGCGGGATGTCCCTTGAAGTGAGCGCCGGCGTGCGGTCCACTCACGGTCGTGCGAGCGTGTGAGAGGCAGTGACGAAACGATTGCGATCGAGAGACCGTTTGACGGCGAGGGGGTTGTCATGGCGCGGCATTGGGCGAAGCGTGAGGATCGACTCTTCATGAGGCGAACGACACTTCTGGCCGTGGTCTTGGCCTTCGTCTCGGTCGAGGCGCGGGCGGGGCTCGAGGTTGGCGCGGCGGTCCGCAAGATCACGCCCGACCGGTTCCTGCCGGTTTCGGGCGGGATGGGCGCGCCCAGTCCCTCGCATGAGAAGCGTGGGGAGCTCACGGCGCGGGCGCTGGTTGTACGCAAGGGCGACGTCGCGATCGGGGTGGTCGCGCTCGATTTGCTCGGGTTCCCCTCGGCGCTGGGAGACCGGGTGCGGGCCAAGGTCGGGCGCATCGCGCCCCACAACATCCTGATCGGCTCGACCCACACCCACAGCGCCCCAGATTGTTATGCATTTCCCGACGGCAAGGGTGGGCATACCGGCGATCTTGAGTATATGCAGCTCGTGTGCAACCGGGCCGCGGAGGCGCTGAACGAGGCGCTCGACCGGCTCCAGCCGGCGACGATCAAGATCGCGGTTGGAGAGGCCAAGGGTAAGATCGCTTACAATTATTACGCTCCCGACCTGTACGACCGCCGCATGGGGGTGATCCAAGCGATGGACGCCAAGGGTAAGACGATCGCGACGTTGGTGAATTACGCGGTCCATCCCGAGGTGCTGGGCAACGACGTCGGGATCATGAGCCCGGACCTGGTCGGCCCGCTCTGCGACGAGCTCGAATCGCGGCACGGCGGAGTCGCGCTTTTCATGAATAGCGCCCAGGGGGGCATGGTCACGGCCGACAACCGCGACCTGGGCAAGCCCGAGGACGCCCAGCGGGGCTACTGGCACGACTCCCGCTCATGGGAAGAATGCCTGCGCATCGGCCGTCTCATGGCGACGGAAGCCGAGCGGATTGTGAAGGACGCCCCGACCCAGGCCGATCCTTCGCTTGTGTGCGAATCGCTCGACGTGCGTTTTCCCGTCGAATCGGCGGCAATGTGGGCGGTGATCGAGCATTCCCCGCTCAAGTACCCTCACAACGCCGACCATTCGATCCAGGCGCGGATCAACCTGGTGAATCTGGGCGACGCCCAGATCTTGACCATCCCCGGCGAGGCCCTGCCCAACATCGGCTTTTATCTCAAGCGCAAGATGCGCGGGCGGCACAACTTCCTGTTCGGGCTTACCAACGAAGCCTTCGGCTACATCTTGACCAAGGTCGACTTCAAGAGCTTTCCCCGGTACGACTATGTCTCTCGCGTCTCGCTGGGGGAGATGACGGGCGAGATTCTGATCGAGCAAGCGCTCTCGCTCGTGAACCGCGCCCCTGCGCCCGATCGGTGAGAGCCCGTACGAATCGGGATAAGACCCGTCGCCAGGTCGAGACATGGCTCGTCATCGGCTGGCCAGGTAGGGGGATCAGTCGCCGAAAACGAGCGAACGACTGTGAAATGCGAACCAGAACAGCTTTCTGTTTGCAAGCAGATCTGCTAACGGTCAGGGGATATCCGACTGGGACACCAAAGGGGCAATCACGCTCCAGACGACGAGGGCAACGCGCCGGCCCTGGCTCCGATTGTCAGTGCCCCCAGGCCGAGCCGCGAGGGGGGCGACCAATCCTGGCGACGAGAGAAGGCGTTCATGGGTCTCCAAGAAAAGGATCGCCTAGCCCGCTCAACCGCAATCGTCTTGGATTTCGCCGGTCGTCTGGCGTAAAGTCGTCTATGATCGAGGACTCCGGAGGGACGATGAGGCGGCCATGACGATGACTCGGCGTGATTGGATGGCTCGGGCGACCACGCTTTCCGCGGGGGGCGTGGCGTTGGCGTCGGGCTGCGCGCCGCGGGGGACGAACCCGGCGGCCGAGACCGATTCATTCGCCCGCTTCCCCGGCAAGGTCGCGATGCGCGTGGTCAACGACCGACCTCCGTGCCTGGAAACGCCGTGGTCGTACTATCGCACCGACATCACGCCCAACGAGGCGTTCTACGTGCGCTGGCATTTGCAGGCGATCCCGCCCCCGGCCGACCTCGCGACCTGGCGGCTCAAGATCGACGGCGCGGTCGAGCGCCCGCTCGAGCTTTCGATGGCCGACCTCGAGCGAATGGGGGCGTCCGAAGTCGTGGCCGTCAATCAGTGCTCGGGCAACTCGCGCGCCCTCTTCACCCCTCGGGTCGCCGGCGCTCAGTGGCGCGATGGCGCCATGGGCAACGCGCGCTGGGGGGGCGTGGCGCTCGCCAAGCTGTTGCGCGCGGCCGGGGTCAAGAAAGACGCCGACTGCGTCGCCTTCGACGGCCTCGACGTCGGGCCGCTCGCGTCAACGCCAGATTTCGTGAAAACCCTCTCAATCGATCACGCACTCAGTCCCGAGGTTCTGGTCGCCCACTCCATGAACAACCAGCCCCTGCCCTGGCTCAACGGCTTCCCCGCCCGGCTGGTCGTCCCTGGCTGGTACGCCACGTACTGGGTAAAGGCGCTTGCGCGGATCACCGTTTTGCCGCGCCCGTTTGACGGCTACTGGATGACCAAGGCTTACAAACTCCCCAAGACCCCGAACGGCGTCGAGGATCCCGGCCGGCTCGCCGCGGACCTGGTCCCGATCAGTCGACTCAACACGCGATCGTTTTTTACGTCACCCGATCCGGACTCGACGTTGCCTCTGAATCAAACCAGCCTGATCGAGGGGATCGCATTTGATGGCGGCGGGGTTCAGCGAGTCGAGGTCTCGGTCGACCCCGTCGGGCCGTGGCAAGACGCCATCCTGGGCGACGATCTGGGTCCGTTCTCATTTCGCCGCTGGCGGTTCGTGTGGAACCCACCCTCGACGGGCGTCCATCGTCTGCGCGTCCGGGCGACGGGTCGGGTTGGGGGCGTGCAGCCGGAGACGCCGGGGTGGAATCGCGGCGGATACATGCGAAACGTCGTCGAGCAACTGACGATCAACGTCGTCTGAGGGACGGTTCATGGTCGGCGAGCCAGTCGCGAGTGCGGCGTCAACGAGGCGGTTCGGCGTGATTCTGACCGTGGCCCTGGCGGCGAGCGCGGGGGTGGTTTCTTATTTGGGCGTGCGCGATTCGTGGGTGATCGCGACGCGCGAGCCCTTGATCGACCGACTCGCGATCACCCCCGTGGCGGAGCTCGAGACGCCGCCCGGCGCGCATCGCCGGCTGTTTCAAGCGTCGTGCACGATTTGCCACTCCACGCGGCTGGTTTTCAGTCAGCCGCCATTCCCGCGTGAAAAATGGCAAGAGATCGTCCATAAAATGGTCGCGGCGTATGGCGCACCCCTGGGGTCCGAAGACGAGGGCCGGATCGTCGAGTATCTCGCCGGTCTCGATGGAACTCACGGCGAGACCCCGATCAGTCGTCATTGAGGCGAGCGTCCCCAAACCGGTCGCTTGATGGACATGGAACAATCGGATTCGCACTCGGCGGTCGCGGCTTCGCCAACGGATGCGCTGGTTTGCTGGCACGGGAGGGCGGCGCTGGCCAGCGTGCTCTACGTCGTGCTCCTCGGGATCGTGATGGCGCTCAAGATGCACGAACCCGAATGGCTTTCAACCGTGCCCTGGCTGACCTGGGGCCGGATTCGCTACGCGCATACGCAGGGGATCTTTTTTGGCTGGCTCGGCAATGCGTTTCTGGCATTCCTCTACTATGCGACGCCGAGGCTGGCGAACCGGCCGGTGACGAGCCCGCGATTGGGGTGGCTGCTCTTGTTCGTCTGGAATATCTTACTCGTCTTGCCCGGGTCCGCGCTCGTTCAAGCGGGGATGAGCCAACCGCTGGAATGGGCCGAGTATCCGCTACCGGTCGACGCCGCGGCGATCGCCGGGCTGGCGCTTGCCCTGTGGCAATTCGGTGCTCCTCTCTTGCGGGCGCGCGTGCCCAGCCTGTACGTGTCGGCTTGGTACATCCTGGGCGGGCTGGTGTTCACGCTGCTCGCCTATCCCGTGGGCAATTTCGCCCCCGAGCTCTTGCCCGGCGCGCGCGGGGCGACCCTGTCGGGGCTCTGGATCCACGACGCCGTCGGCCTCTACGCCACCCCGCTCGCCCTGGCGGTCGCTTATGCCGTCATCCCGGTCGTCACCGGCCGGCCGATCTACAGCCACTTGCTCTCGATGATCGGCTTCTGGGTGCTATTCCTGGTTTATCCCCTGAATGGCACGCACCATTATGTGTTTTCATCGATCCCGATGGAGGCTCAAAAGGGGGCGATCGTCGCGTCGGTCTATCTGGGGGCGGACGTGGTCCTGGTCGTGACCAATCTCTTGCTTTCGCTTCGCGGCAGCGCGGGTGTCGCGGCCCGCGACGTCCCTCTGCGGTTCGTCTGGTTCGGCGTCGTGGCTTATCTGATCGTCAGCTTGCAAGGGTCGGCACAGGCGATCATGCCGGTCAACCGAATGGTTCATTTTACCGATTGGGTCATTGGCCATTCGCATCTGGCGATGATTGGGTTCGCGTCGTTCCTGGCGATCGGCGGGCTGCTCGAGGCCTGGCGGCATACGCCTGGCTGCCCCTATCGCCCCGCCGCGGCGAACTGGGCGTTCTGGCTGCTTGCGGTCGGTCTTGCCGTGATGGTCGTCGACCTCACCGCCGCGGGACTGGTCCAGGCGTTTCTCTGGCGCCAGGACGTGCCCTGGATCGATTCGGTCGCGGCTTCCCGGGGATTCTGGATGGTCCGAAGCGCGAGCGGAGTCGTGATTCTGGCCGGGTTCGTCGCGCTCGGGCTCGCCATGACCGCGGGGGTCAAGCTCGCGGCGGCGCCGGTTCCCACCGCGGAATCCGCCGTCTCCGTGGAGCATGAGGAAGCCGCCGACGATGTGCCCGAGGGCTTGCACTGGCTCGGCCGGGGCTATGCGATCGTGGCACTGGCGGGCCTGGGGCTGTTTGCGTTTTCGTTCGTCGCGCTGGGGATTTGGCCCAACGAGGTCTTGCGCGCCGAAATCGCTCAATCGCTGCCTTCGAGCCCGCCTGTGCTCTCGGCGAGCGAGGCGCGGGGGCGGGCGATTTACGCGCGTGAGGGGTGTTTGAACTGTCATTCGCAACTGGTGCGGTTCGATGAGAACGACGTTCGGCGCTTTGGGGTCGCGAGCCAGGCATGGGAGAGCGAGGCGGATTATCCCCAGCTTTGGGGGACGCGACGGATCGGGCCCGACCTGGCGCGCGAGGGGCGAACGCGCTCGCGCGACTGGCAGCTTGCACATCTGTGGAACCCGCGGCAGGTCGTGCCGCTCTCGGTGATGCCCGGTTATCCGTGGCTGTTTCAGGGCTCGGCCGCCGAGCCCGCGCGCGAGGCGCTCGATCTGGTGAATTACCTGGATTCGCTAGGTCGAAGCGCTCGGGTCGCAGGCTCCGCCGGCCCCCTGCCACTTGGGCGGGAGGAACTCGCCGTCGAGGGTCGACCGAACATGTTCTGCGACTGTGCGATCCCGCGGACGGCGGGCGCTGCCCCGGTGTGGTCGCGGCCGACCGAGCCCGGCGAGCGCGATCGGTTCGCCCGCCGCGGAGCCCAGGCGTTCGCGCGGCACTGCGCGGGCTGCCACGGCGCCGCCGGCGCGGGCGATGGGCCGGCGGCGCAAGGCTTGATGCCATCCCCGCGAAATCTGACGGCCGCGCGGATGACCCCGAAGGCGATCTCCGAGGCGCTCTGGAACGGCAGGCCGGGTTCGTCGATGCCCCACTGGAGCGAGCTCGCGTCGGCCGATCTGCGGGGTTTGGCGGTCTTTCTTGACGAGCTCGGGCGGCCGGACCCTCGGGCAGCGCTCTCCGAACACGATCGAACCTCCGCGAGCGCGCTTTACAAGGTCCACTGCGCGGTCTGCCACGGAACCGAGGGTAAAGGCGACGGGCAGGCTGCCCTTGAGCTCGAGCCCCGGCCAACGAACTTTCACGAGGTGCTGCCGTCTCAAGAGCGCGCTTTGGGCGTCCTCGAAAACGGCGTTGCCGGCGCGGCCATGCCGCGCTGGAAAGAGAAGCTCTCGCCAACCGAGCGCGGGCTCCTCGCCTCTTTCGTCCGGTCCTTTTATCGGGGAGAATGAAATTCATGGCCGTGAATCTCGTCGTTGGGTTCGCGACCGTGCTCGTCGTGGGCTGCTTCGTCCTGTGGCGCTTCTGGCCGCGGGGGCGAACCTGGATCGAGGCCCCAAAATATCAACCGCTCGACTGGAACAAAGAGCCTTCGCGCCATGGCGACCCGCGATCCCCGAATTGACGCCTACATCGCCAGATCAGCCGCATTCGCGCGGCCGATCCTTGCCCACATTCGAGAGGTCGTCCACGCGGCTTGCCCCGAGGTCGAGGAGACGATGAAATGGAGCCGGCCCCACTTTCTCTACAAGGGCCTGCTGTGCGGCATGTCGGCGTTCAAGGAACACTGCGCCCTGGTCTTCTGGAAAGGCGCTCTCGTCGTGGGAGAGGCCAGCAACGCCGAAGCGTCCATGGGCCAGTTCGGGCGGATCACGCGGATCGTCGATCTGCCATCAAGGACAGCCTTGAAGGGCTATATCAAGAAGGCCATGGAGCTGAACGACGCCGGCGTCGCGTCTCCGGACTGAGCCAAGCCGAAGGCGCACCGGGAGGTCGTCGTTCCCGAACTGCTTGCGAGCGCCCTCGCGAAAAACGCACAGGCCCGGGCCGCGTTTGAGAAGTTCACTCCAAGCGGTAAGCGCGAGTATATCGACTGGCTCAACGAGGCCAAAACCGAGGCCACGCGGTCAAAGCGGCTTGCGACAGCGCTGGAATGGATCGCCGAGGGCAAGCCGCGGAACTGGAAGTACATGAATTGCTGACCGCCTTATCGAGGCCGGCGCTGGCTATTCCTGGGGGTGTTGCGGCTTCTTCGGCCCGTCCTTGTCCGCGATGAAAACGTCGTGGCGCGGGAACTTCTCGAAGAGATCGGCCGGCTTGCTGAAATTCGTCGCCAGCACGTCCGCCGGGTTGCCCGCGATCCACTGCGACAGGTCGATGGTCTCGTAGACGCCGGTGTTGAAGCCGATCAAGACGCGGCACGAGGCTGGGCCGATGTTTTCGATCGAGTGGCCGTAGCCCTGGGGGATGTAGCCGACGTCGCCTTGATCGAGCGTCTCGACGCGGTAGCGCCCGTGCGAGCCGAACATCGTCACGCTGATCTGGCCCTCGACGACGTAATGCCACTCGTCGGCCGTGGGGTGCCAGTGCAGCTCGCGGAGCGCGCCCGGATCGAGGTCGAGGATCACTCCGGTGGTTGTCTTGGAGATGGGGAACCGGCTCGAGTCGACGCGCCACTCGCGGCCTCCCTTGAAGACGCGATGGGGCGGTTGGGCGAGGAGCTGGTATCGATGGGTGTTGGGCGGCGACCGCCAGCCCTGGAGCGGCATCGTCGGCTTTTCCGGGGGCGTGGCCCCGCGCGCGAAATAGACCTCTTCCTTCGGAAAGCCGTCAAAGGCCGATTCCGGAAGGCCGAAATTCTTCGCCAGCAGCGGCTTGGGCGTGTGCCCGATCCAGTCGCTGATGCTGAAAGTGCCGAATTCCGAGAAATAACCGTTGTCGAAAATCAGGATGAAATGAGCAGGCGCGGACCCCAGGCACTCGAGCATGTGGCCGTGTCCGCGGGGAAAGTACCACACGTCGCCGGGGTCGAAGTCATTCGTTTCGGAGTATCCCCGGGGGTCGATGACCGTGGTGCGCACCCGCCCCTCGATCACGAACGCCCACTCGGCCGCGGTCGCGTGCCAGTGGAGCTCGCGCATCGCGCCCGGCTCGAGCCGCATCGAGACTCCGGCGATCCCTTTCGAGATCGGAAGCTGAAGGACCGTCGCCTCCTTCCCCGAGCTTCCGCCGACGACCTTGCCCACCGTTTTTTCCAGGGCGAACTTGAACGTCGGCAGCTCCTTCTCGCCCAGGAGCGGGTCGGGAACGTTGTTCATGAATGTCGGGTCGCCTACCTCGGCCTCACGGGCCTCGGCCAGGCTCGCCGTCGTGGCCGCCGCGAACGCCGCGGCGGCCGTCAGAAAATCCCTACGCTTGGGGTCGGACATGGCGGCTCCTTTCGGGGACCGGTCGAGTTCAAGTTCATGTCAAGGGGTAATGAGATAATAGATCGTGCTTGGCGCCAGGCGGATCTCGCGCGCGGCTCCCAGTGATTTGACCGGGTCGCCGTTCGGGTCGAGCGCGGTCGCTTTCAGCTTGGCGGCGTCGGGACGCGAAAACTTCACCACGCCGTCGAGCTCCTTCACCAACCAGGGATCGCGGCCAATGCTCCGGATCTTCCGGTCGCCGTCGGGCAACGGCTCGCTGTGAAAATCGGTGGGCTTTTCCTCCGACATGACCTGGAGCAGGATTCGCCGCGAGGTCGCCAGCGGCTTGTCGTCGAGGCTCGCCGCGACGATGTGCCCGAGCTCCATCCGCGAGGAGAGGGAAAGATCCTTGAGCTCGATCGTGCCGGCCTCACGGAGGGCCCCGCTCGCGCCCTGCGCCCGCGGGGCGTTCACGGCGAGCACGCCCTTGCCGTAGTCGAGCCTGAGCTCGCCGGTGCTGCTCAGGACGACTTTCCGGCGACGATCGACGAGGGGCTTGAGGTCGACGATCCTTGCCCGGCCGCCGCCTTCGGTGAAACTGACGTTGGCGCGGCCCGCGAAGTGGACGAGCGGGTCGATCACGTTGCCTGGCTTGAGGGTGGTCCCTTGCGGCGCGTCCTTCATTCGGAGCTCGTCCAGGGCGGCGTCCTGCGGCATCGGAGTGCCCTTGAGCTCGTAGAGGTCGCCGATCTTGAGGTTGAGATCCACAAGCAGGTCGCCGGGCGCGACCAGTCCCTTACGGTAGATCAGGGCCGCGGCCGGGAACTGGCCCATCATCGCCGGCGACATGAGCGTCCAGGGCTGCATGAAGTACCCCGGCTTCACCGACCACGCCGCCGAGTCGAGCGCGAAGTGAACGATCGCGTCGCTGTCTTGAAGAGCGCCATAAGCCGCGTAGAAGAGGGGCGCTTCGGAGCGATAGCGGTTGGGTCGATTCCAGGTCGTCTCCGAGATCATCGACGGCTTGCCGTCGTAGCTTGGGTCCATCGCCGGATGGACGAAGGCCCTGGACTTGCCGGGCGCCTCGGGGTCGAAGCGAAGGGCCGAGCGGTCGGCGTACGTGTGTCCGTCGCGAACCGACCATTCCGAGGCCTCCCCCTGGCTGTGGCAGCTAAAATAACCGTGGCGGTCGATGAAATCGGTGACGGTGTAGCTGTATTTCTCGAGCGGTCCCAGAATCTCGGGACTGGCGGTGATCCAGTTCGACGCTGTGATCACTCCCTGGAATCCCAGCCCGCGCAAGAACCGATAGGTCTCGCTGTAAAACGCGCGCTGGCCTTCGACGAGAAACCGGGCGGCGTCCTGGTCGCGGCGGGTTTTCTCGTTGAACATGTTCCAGAGCGGCCGGAATGCCACGCGACCCTCGCCGGGCCGGTCGCCGTCGAGCGGTCGCCCGCCCCAGGTCTTGAGCGCGCGATCGATCGAGCCGTGTTTTTTTGTGAGCCAGTCGCCGAACTGGGTCTCGAGGATTCGCAGCTCGGGGTCGGGGATCATCTCGGCGCTAAACGTCCAGAACAAATAGGAGTCTTCGTTGATGATTTCGAGGCCCGCCACGGCGGGGTCGTCGACCAGTCGCTGGCCGGTGGCGGGGCTGGGCGTGAGCAAGAGCGCCTTCCACCATTCCTGGTAGCGCTTTTGAAAATCGGTGTTGAAAAAGAGGGCCGCGAACGGGGTCTGGCGGCCGTCGTAGCCCTTGAGCCAAGGGGTGTCGGGGCCTGGCTTCAGCCAGAGCGGGAAATAGATCGAGAAGTAGCTGTAGATCCCCTCGGCCTTGAGCGCCTGGACGACGGCCATGGATCGCCGAACCGCGGCAATGTCGACGTCGCCCTTTTCATCGAAGTATCCGTGGTGGATCCGCGCCAAATTCACCCCATGCTTGGCCAGCATCCGAGCCTCGCCGCGCAAGTCCTCGGGCTTCGAGCTCGAGGGTCCGTTGACGCCCCAGAACCGCACCGGCTCGCCGGTTCGGGTGTGGACGAATTGCGAGCCCTTGACCCCGATAAAGCCGCCATCGCCGGCCGTTTTCTCGTTCAAGAACCGGAGATCGATACCGCTTTTCGCCGAGAATGGGTCGGGCTTGGGATCGAAGGCGAACCAGCCCTTGTCGGCCTCGTCGTCTTGCAGCCGTGCTCGGGCAAGCGCATCGGGCTTGAGCGCGCCCCGTGGAGCGAATGGTTCGTTGATCAAGACGAAACAATCGAGGAAGCCGTGATTGTGGTTCGGGCCCTCCATCCGAAAGGCGACGACATTCGTCCCCTTCTTGAGCGTGACCTCGCCGACCCTCAGCCAGGCCACGAACCGCAAGTCGGGCTTGCCGTCGGCGGCGATGTTGGTCGGCTCCCGTGCGCCGGCTAAGTCGATCGCCGTCCAGGCCCCTTCGTTCAGGCGGTAGAAGAGCTTGGCCTGAACCGGGTTCG
The DNA here is from genome assembly GCA_027459775.1 of Planctomycetales bacterium. GTDB lineage: Bacteria > Planctomycetota > Planctomycetia > Isosphaerales > Isosphaeraceae > JAKBAP01. Next base: position 18,783 of record DAIDHE010000254.1, read on the forward strand.
CCCGCGCCCATAACTCGTAAGGGCCGGCCGAACGGCTGCCGAACCGGTACGAAGCCTCACCCGGGCGATCGTCGAAATTGCTGATGAGGTCGCCCCCGGAAAGCTCGCCGCGCTTCACCTGGTCGTACCAGTACGGATGCCGGTGCATCGTCGATTTCGCCGGCTTCTCGCCCTCGACCCAGATCCAGTCGGCCCGCGCGGGCGCGGAGCAAATCAGTAGTGCCAGGCCGAAGCACGCACCTTTGGCGGTCCACGTCGCGTTCCGCGACGGACTCCGAGCTTTCCAGCCGGCTGACGCGAAGGTCATCAACGAGGCTCCGATCAATTAAGAGCTGAAAAGCCGTTCGTTCACGACGAGAGCGCCTGACAGCCTTCATCGGCCACGAACCCAGAAAGACACGATAGCCCGCGACGAACCCGAAAGACAACGACATCCTATCCGTCGCTCGCCGCGAGGCCGCGTCTTGAGCTCGCTCGTGTTCACAATGCCGCGGCTCGCCAATGCTGGAACTTCTTGAAATCAGCCCATGTCTTGCCCCTCGTGATTTTTTTGTGGCTCGGACTGGCGTCGTACTCGGTTTCCGATCATGATATTTGGCGAACGGCGACTCATGATCGAACGTAGCGCGGCAATCAAATCGAGACGGTTTTCACCTCTGGTCG
>DAIDHE010000261.1 GCA_027459775.1 Planctomycetales bacterium
TTCTTGCTGATGGGACTCAGATATCCCGACGAACTGTCGTTGCATTTGCTGGAAGGAGTGGCCTCAATGCGTGAATCGACGACCTACCAGTGGATTCTGAAAGAAGGCCGGGAAGAGGGACTCAAGCAAGGCATCCGCGAAGGCCTCGAGAAAGGCCTCGAGAAAGGCATTCAGGAAGGTCGCGTGGCCGAAGCTCGGAGGCTCCTCTTGCGCCAGGGAGTCAAGCGCTTCGGGAACCCGCCCGCCAAGGCCGAATCGGCCGTCGCCAGGATCGATGAACTGGATCGATTGGAATTGCTCATTGATCGAGCCCACGATCCCGAGGTGACGTCGTGGAATCAATTGCTCAAGAAGCCGTAGTCGATGCTGAACGACCTCGTCTCGCCGGCGCCCATGATCGCGAACGATACGCGCCCTGTGTGCCAGCGCGGATGGGAACGGGGACGGCGGATGGAAATCAAGAAGGTTGTCTCTGGCGGCCAACTCACAAACACCCGCGATCCGACTCGGAATCGCAACGCCTCTGCGTGCTTGGATCGAGAGAGAAGATCCTGCCCCTCGCTCGCCAATGAGAGTCCACGCGCTTGACGCACTGGCGATCACATGCATTTCCGAACGCCCGACAGCGAGGTGTGACCGTCTGGGATTGACTCTCCCGGTGGTGAATTGCGGCGGTCTGGGATTGATGGGACTCTCGGGATTGACTCGAATCGTATCGGGCCCTTCGGGTTTTTTCCGCACCGTGTCCGAACGGGAGCGGCTCGATCGTTGTAGATACGCGAGGCGGGGGACGGGCCTCCGTCCGAGCATCCGAAATCGTCTGGAGCACCGTCATGGCGAAGTTTCTGTTCATCTATCGCGAATCCACCGAGAGCCGCCCCCGGCCGTCTCCCGAGGAAATGCAGGCGTTGCAGGCGGCCTGGTACGCTTGGATGCAAAAGTTCGGGTCGGCGATCGTGCCGGGCGGCGACGGAGTGAAGCCGACCGGCCGCGTTTTGAAGGGCGGGCTCGTGACCGACGGCCCCTATGTCGAAGCCAAGGAAATCATCGTCAGTTTCGCGGTCATCCAGGCCGACGACTACGAGGCGGCGGTGGCGATCGCCCGCGCGTGTCCGCCCGGACACACGATCGAGATCCGCGAATTCGCCGGCTATGCGTGAGCAAACCGCAGTTCGGAAACACCCGACGAAAAGGAACGAAAAATGACCGCGAAGAAGGGCGAGCGGAAGTCCGCCAAGAGCACCGGCGCCGTCGGCGAGACACCCGGGGGATTCACGGACGAGGAGCGACTCGCGATGAAAGAGCACCTCCAGGAGCTGAAGGCCGAGCGGCGCGGCGGCCCGCGCGCGGACAAGGTGGATGCGGAAAGCGCAGTGCTGGCGCAGATCGCCGCGATGCCGGGACCGGATCGCGCATTAGGCGAGCGGCTCCACGCGATCATCAAAGCCAACGCGCCCGCCCTCTCGCCGAGACTCTGGTACGGGATGCCCGCGTACGCCAAGGACGGCAAGGTCGTCTGCTTCTTCCAGAGCGCGGCCAAGTTCAAGACGCGGTACGCCACGTTCGGCTTCCAGCACCAAGCGAGCCTCGACGAAGGCGCCATGTGGCCGGTCGCGTTCGCGCTGAGGGAACTGACCGCCGAGGTGGAGGCAAGAATCGCATCGCTCGTGAAGAAAGCGGCGCGCTGAGGACCGCGTCACCCGATGGCGACGGAACGCGCGAATTCCTCGAGTATTTTGGGGAGAAAGGGAGCGTCAGGCCAGTCATGAGCGAACCGCGCGGGCTGGTGGAGCACTTTTTTCGCCACGAGTTCGGCCGGCTCTGCGCCGTCTTGATTCGGTCGCTTGGCGTGCGGCGGCTCGACCTTGTCGAGGACGTCGTTCAGGCCGCGCTCGTGCAGGCTCTCGAGACCTGGTCTCGCCGCGGCGTGCCTGAAGACCCGGCCGGCTGGCTCTATCGCACCGCCCGCAACCTGGCGATCGACGCCTTGCGGCGGGAGCGAACCCATGCCCGGGCATTGCCGCGTCTGGCCGAGGACGACGAACGGGAATCGTCGCCGCTCGAAGCGCATTTCGCCGACGAGATCGGCGACGAGCCGCTGCGCCTGCTCTTTGTCTGTTGCCACGAAGCCGCGCCGGCGGAGTCCCGGGTCGCCCTCGCGCTGCGGACGCTCTGCGGTTTCAGCACCGGGGAGATCGCCCGTGCGTTGCTCACGACCGACGCCAACGTGCAGAAGCGGATCGAGCGGGCGCGGGATCGGCTGCGGGAGCTGGACGTGGATTTTGACACGCCGGCCGCGGCCCAGCTTGGCGCTCGGCTGGACGCGGTCCTCGCGGTGGTCTATCTGCTCTTCAGTCAGGGCTGCCACGTCACCCATGGCGACCTGCCGATCCGGCGGGATCTCTGCGATGAGGCCCGCCGGCTGGCGCGGATGCTCGCCGCCCATCCTGTGGGCGACGTCCCGGCGGTCCATGCCTTGCTTGCGCTCATGTGCTTTCATGGGGCTCGTTTCGACGCGCGGATCGCTCGGGACGGCGCCCTCGTTCTGCTCGAGGAACAGGATCGCTCGGCCTGGAACTGGAGCGACGTGCGTGAAGGGATGGCGTGGCTCGCCAGGTCGGCCGCCGGCGACGAGCTGACGCGCTATCACCTGGAAGCCGGCATCGCCTGGGAGCACTGCCGCGCGCCGAGCTTCGCCGACACCGATTGGCGACGGATCGCCGAACTGTACGACGCGCTCGAACGCATCGCGCCGTCGCCGCTGAACGCTCTCAACCGCGCGGTCGCCGAAGCTTACCTGCACGGCGCACAGGCCGGCCTCGATCGCCTGGCCGCCGTTCTTACGGAGGACATTCCCGCTCGATATCCTGGCTGGCACGTGGTCATCGGCGAGCTGTGTTTCCGCCTCGGCCGGCACTCCGCCGCCGAGCGCGCCTGGCGGGAAGCGCTATGCTTGACCACGGCCCGCGCCGATCGAGAATTCCTGCTTCGCCGCCTCGCCGTTTGCCGGCCCGAGGGAGGCGAGCCCGCGCCCTAGCAAGGGCCGAGAGGGGGCCAGGCATCTTTTTTGGAGTACCCAAAAAGCAGCCAGTCCCCGGCTCTAGGGCGAGAAATACGACCCCGAATCGCGAGCGAGTGTGTTCCGGCGGTTACCATCAATCTGCTCGCGGGCGGGGCGTGCGTCGGCCGAGCTCGGGCGTCAGCATGATCCTCGCGCGAACGAGGGTTCGGAGGATCCGTGGCGATTTACTCGGGGGGCCAGCCTCCCAGGTTTGGCATGCGGCGCAGCCCGAGTTGCTCCCCCACGTCGCGCAAACGGTCACGGCTCGACGCGAAGAAGCGGCCGAAGAGGCGCCCCTCGTTGAGCCTGAGCAGCAGCGTACTCCAGGTCTCGGGCTCGATTTCCAGGCGGGCGAAGAGGGCATTGAGCGGGCGTGAGACGGGCGCCTGTCCCTCCCGGAACAGCCGGCCGGTGAAATCCAGCAGCAGCATGTAGTCGTCGAGCGTCAAGCCCGCGATCATCCCCTCGCGGGTCGAGCCTTTCGCGTGACGGTCGTCGATCGGGCAGAGCCAGAGCGATTCCTCCGGGTCTGGCGGCCGCGCGGCCGCGCGGGCTCCGCGCTTGGGGGGGTTCCGACTCGCGGCTCGCCGCAGGGCGGCCGCGTGGTCGAGCCGGCACTTGATCGACGTATACCTGGCCGTTTTCGGGGCGGAAGCAAGCCCCGCCGCCACGGGGGCCAGGTCGATGTAGACGCAGGTCGCCAGGACCGCCTTGTCATCCAGGATTGCCACGCTCCTGAACCGCCCCTCGAAGAACGAGCCTCGGGCGCCCTCCTGCCGGTTCACCTTGCGCGAGAGCGGCTCTTTCAGACATTTCATGAACCAACTGAGGCTCGCGAGCCGCTGCCGCGCCAGCGCGACCTTGGCGGCGTCTTGCAACTGGCCCCGCACCCATGCGTCGGTGACGGGAATGAATTCCTGCCCCCTCGTCACGCTGGCGGCGTCTTGCGGCCGGCCCCGCAGCCGTTTTTCGGTGTCAGGCAGGATCGTCCGGGTCATGCCTCGGGGTGGGAGCACGCGCGCCCAGCGCCTGACGACCTCTTCGTCAGACCAGCCCGCGGCGACGTCGAGGTCGAGCCGCGCCAGGACGTGGAATTGGTTGTCGAGCACCGCGAAACCGGCGACCGACACGGCGAAGCTTCCCGCGAGCTCCTCGAGCCGATTCTCGATCCATTGCTTGCGGTCGAAGTCGCCCTGGCCAAGCAGGGAGGCCAGGCGGACGCATCGGAGGAGACAGTGATACCATCGGGTGACGTTCGAATCAACGAGCTCGGCGCGGGCCATCGTCATGAGTGCATCTCCGGTTAGAGTCGCCAGATCATAACGGTCCGGCAGGCCGACGTCCAGTACTCAATGCCTGTCCCTGCCATTTCGCCTGCCAATTCGTGAATTCCCCAGCGCGATCGGACGTCGAAATGCATGCCCTGTGGGGTTTCAGTGTAGGGTTTCAGGGAGGGGGAGCGCCGTCGCGCCCAACATCTGGGGTTCGGATCGGCTTCCTGGATTCGACCTCTGGATCGACCGTGGGCGCTTCGGTTGGCGTCCGACGATTCGACAAAAAATCCGAGTCCGTTCCGGTGTGGCCGGTTTGTGCGTCCTTCGGGATAGAGAACGCGGAAAGCCGCCCCCTCCTCGAGCCCGGGAGCCAATCCATGGGGTCGTCGAGGGACGCCGCCAAAGATCCGTGTCTACTCTATTCGTATAACTCAGTGGCGAGAGACTCCGAGAGGGTGCGCCTGCCGCCAAATCAAAGGGGTCAGGACTCATTATTGCCGGGCAAATCAACCTGGCCTTGCTCATGACGCTGTCCGTTAACAATGAGTCCTGACCCCTTTGATTTGGTCTGTCCCGCAACAATCGCAACAATGAGTCCTGACCCCTTTGAGTTGGTCCGATCCAAATGAGGTTTTTTTGGATCATGATGCTGGCGTGGCTTTGGATGCCGTGAGATCATGGCGAGTCACGATTCGCGGCTGGGCGTGCGCGTTGGGAAAAGCCCGTTCCTAGATCGACGATGATCCCACATTCACGAGAAGAGAGCGTCTCCCATGAACCGGCGACCACGTCACAGGCGAATTGATCTTGCCCTGGAACCAGTCCTTTCGCGTGCTCGGATGCGGGAACGACGGCGGGGGCTCTCGAGCGCGATGCTCGCGATCGAGCGGCTTGAGGATCGGATTGTGCTTTCGACGATCACGTGGAGCACCACCGCGGCCCCGAACGGCGGCAACTGGGTTGGAGGGAAGGTACCTGGCCCCGCCGATATCGCGGTGATCAAGGGTTTGACGGGTTCGGGGACGGTCTATCTGGACTCGAACGCCGCCGATTCCATTTCCGGACTGACGACGGATTCGACGACCAACCTGGACGTGATCAATGGGTCGCTCTCGCTGGGGGTCGCGTCTTCGACGACTCTGGGCGGCCCGGTGACCGTGGAATCGGGGGCCGCGATCAACGTCGGGTCCGCCGCGAGTGTCACCGGCGCGGATGATGTGTCGCTGACTGACGCTGGCACGGTGAGCTTTTCGAGCGGCGATGTGGTGTCGTGGGATGTCATGAGTATCTCGGGTAGCGGGATCCTGAGCAGTAATCAGGCGACGTTCTACGATGTCGGTGACGGTGACGGGTCCATCACGTTTGGTTCGACGGCGTCGTTCAGCGGGGCGAACAACACGTTCAACCTGCCGGTCTACGTGCCGTACACGGACGTGCCGTCGCTGGCCGGCAACTCGAGCTTCGATCAGATCGAGATTGAAGCCGGTACGATTTCGAGCGGCACGCTGACTCTGAACCCGATCGGCAATACGTCGAGCTTGAGCTATGTGTTCCCGAACGGCTTCACGGTCGCGAGCGGGGGCACGCTTGCGGTGAGTCCGAATCTTTCGGTGTCGGTGGCGAACTATCAGACCTTGAGCGACGCGGGAACCGTCAGCTTTTCGAGCGGCGACGTGGTGACGGTGGGCTATTCCGCGCTGATTTCGGTGAGCGGCGGCCTGTCCGCGAATGGCGCGACGTTCAACAACAGCGGCGGCAGCGCGTCGATCCAGTTTGGTTCGACGGGGACGATCAGCGGGGCGAATAATTCGTACAATCTGCCTGTGTACGTGCCGTATACCGACGTGCCGTCGCTGGCTGGCAACACGAGTTTCGGTCAGGTCGAGATCACGGCGGGTACGATCTCGAGCGGCACTCTAACGCTGAACCCGATCGGCAATGCATCGAGCTTGAGCTATGTGTTTCCGAGCGGTTTCACGGTCGCGAACGGGGGCACGCTGGCGGTGAGTCCGAATGTCGCGGTGGCGATTTCGAACTATCAGACCTTGAGCGACGCGGGAACGGTGAGCTTCGCGAGCGGCGACGTGGTGACGGTGGGCTATTCCGCGCTGATTTCGGTGAGCGGCGGCCTGTCCGCGAATGGCGCGACGTTCAACAACAGCGGGGGCAGCGCGTCCCTTCAGTTTGGCTCGACGGGGACGATCAGCGGGGCGAATAATTCGTACAATCTGCCTGTATACGTGCCGTACACCGACGTGCCGTCGCTGGCTGGCAACACGAGTTTCGATCAGGTCGAGATCACGGCGGGTACGATCTCGAGCGGCACACTGACGCTCGACCCGATCGGCAATGCGTCGAGCTTGAGCTACGTGTTTCCGAGCGGCTTCACGGTCGCGAACGGGGGCACGCTGGCGGTGAGTTCGAATGTCGCGGTGGCGATCTCGAACTATCAGAGCTTGAGCGATGCGGGAACGGTGAGCTTCGCGAGCGGCGACGTGGTGACGGTGGGCTATTCCGCGCTGATTTCGGTGAGCGGCGGCCTGTCCGCGAATGGCGCGACGTTC
>DAIDHE010000267.1 GCA_027459775.1 Planctomycetales bacterium
GACCTTCCACTTTCAAGTGGCCGCCCTCCCACGCCTGGGCTTCTGGCACCCCGGGCAAAAGTAAGTCGGCCGCCCCAGCAGCCCCGCGATCTTGGTCTTCTGGATCGGTCGCGAACACCCCGGGCAGGGAAGGCCCGCCCGGCCGTAGACCGCGTTTTGAGCGAGAAATCCCCCCTCGAGCCCCAAGACCGTCCGATAGCCGGCGTCGAAGGTCGAGCCCTCAAGCGCGATCGCCCGCTCGAGGATCGCGCCCATCGCCGCGTGGATCCGGTCGACCTCGGCCCTCGAGAGCGATGCGCTCGGACGCTCGGGATGGATCCGGGCGGCGTGCAGGATCTCATCGGCATAAATATTGCCGACGCCCGCCGTCACCTTCTGATCCATCAACGTCGGCTTGATGCCGCGCTTTGTTCGCCCAAACGCCCCCGCCAGCTCGTCCCTCGTGATCGCCAGAGCGTCGGGCCCGTGCGACCGCGCGAGCGCCGCCTCCGCCGAGGCCAGATCGTCGTGCCAGGCGATCCGGCCCAGCCGCCGCGCATCGCAATACCAGACGATCGAGCGCGGTTTCTCCAGATGGAACTCCAGGCGAATGTGGTCGGGTCGCTCGGGCCCAAGTAGCCAAAACCCTCCCGTCATCCGCGGCTGGATGACGATGAATCCCCGTGACCCGGCAAGCGTCACGACCACCCACTTGCCCCGGCGGTCGACTCGCTCGATCGTCACGCCCCGCGTCCGCCGCGCGAACGCCGCCGGATCGCCGCCGACCAGCATCGACCGATCCAGCGCCACCAGCTTCACAATCCGCCGGCCCTCCATCGCGGGGCGCAGGCCACGCACCATCGTCTCGACTTCGGGCAACTCAGGCACGAACGGAACCCTCCCAAGGAAGAAACAATCAGCCGGAAGCATACTCCCCAATCGATCCAACCGCGAGAATCAGCCTGAAACCAGTCAAAAACATGCATGCTCCGTCAAAATCTTTCATGGTGCTTGACAACTCTCGATTGATCACGAAGAATGTTGACAGAAACTCGAACTGCATTCTTCCAGGTCAAGGCATGCTTGCTGAGACGAGACGACGGCTTTTGCTGGATCTGATCACGCGGCAGGGTTATGCGACCCTGGATTCGCTGGTGCGCGAGCTAGGGGTTTCGGACAGTACGGTTCGCCGCGATCTGGAGGCGCTCGACCTGGCGGGCTCGATCAAGCGGACGCACGGCGGGGCGGTGTACGCTGGCGAGGTGCGGTCGATGCCGGCTTTTGACGATCGGACGGGGACGGCGGCGGCGGAGAAGCGGGCCATCGGCGCGACCGCGGCGGCCCTCATCGAGGATGGCGACACGGTGCTTCTGGACGGCGGCACGACGACCCTCGAAGTGGCTCGGGCGCTCGTGGGGCGGCGGGTCCAGGTCGTGACCAACAGCCTGCCTATCGCCCAGCTCTTGGCCGCGAGCCAACAGACCGACCTGATCTTGCTGGGCGGTTATATCTATCCTCGCACCGGGGTCGCGCTGGGTCCGCTCGCGATCGCGGCCATGCAGACGATCCGGGTCCGGACGGCCATCCTGGGCGCGGGGGGAATCGTGCCCGAGGGCGTTTTTAATTCGAACTCACTCCTGGTCGAAACCGAGCGCCAGATGATGCGCTGTGGGCAAGAGGTGATGATCGTCGCCGACCACACGAAATTCGGCCGGATGGCGCTGGCGCGGTTGTGTGGGCTCGAGGAGGCGACGTCAATCGTGGTCGATGGCGGCCTGCGCGAGGCCGATCGGGCGATGCTGGATGGGGCGGGTCTGCGGGTCCATGTGGCGCAGGCGAACGACGGGCGGGCGAACGGCGTCCCGGCCGAGACCTCCCGTGGCGAACGTGAAAGGAACGACGTATGAGCGTGGCGATCGCGCCAGACAGGGCGCAGGTCGAGCGAATGGTTCGCTCGATTCTCGAGCGCAGGGGAGTCGGCCTTCTGAATGGAGCGCCGGCGGTCCAGGCCGCCCCAAAAGTCATCGTGAACATCTCGGCGCGCCACTGTCATTTGACCCAGGACGACGTCGACGTGCTCTTTGGCGCGGGCTACCAGCTCACGGAGATGAAGCGGCTCTATCAAGACACCGATTTCGCCGCCAATGAAACGGTCGCCGTGGTCGGGCCGCGGCAGCGGATGATCCCGGGGGTGCGAATCCTGGGCCCGTGCCGCAAGTTCAGCCAGGTCGAGCTGGCGTTCACCGATGCGATCAGCCTGGGCATCGACGTGCCGGTGAAGCTTTCGGGCGATATCGAGGGGACGCCGGGCTGCCTGCTCATCGGGCCCAAGGGAAGCCTGGTGTTGCCCAAGGGGGTGATCCGGGCCGAACGGCACGTGCATATGGGGCCCAGGGACGCGGCCTACCATGGGGTCCAGCATCTGGACCGGATGAACATGCGGGTGGAGAGCCCGTGCCCGTCGATGCTCGAGGGCCTTCTGGTGCGGGTTCATCCCGACTGGAAGCTCGAGGTGCACATCGACACCGACGAGGCGAATTGCTGCGATTTGACTCATGCATCGCGGGTCGAGCTGACCCGGGCCTGAGCCGACCGATCGTGATCGAGACTGGCGTGGGAGTTTGGGGGTCGAACCGAGTTCGGAGCGTGAAGAAGGAGGGGCTATCATGGCCTCGGCATCCGTTGAAGCGTTAGGCATGATTGAGACCAAGGGCTTCGTGGCCCTGGTCGAGGCGACCGATGCGATGGTGAAGGCGGCCAACGTCGATCTGGTCGGCTGGGAAAAGATCGGCAGCGGGCTGGTGACGGCGTTCGTGACCGGCGACGTGGCGGCCGTCAAGGCCGCCGTCGACGCCGGCGCGGCCGCGGCCGGGCGGATCGGCGAGGTCGTCAGCGTCCAGGTCATCCCCCGCCCCCACGAAGACCTGGGCGGCGTGCTCGCGTTCACCAAGACGGCCCCTCCCAAAACCACCTCCAAGAACGATGGAGCCTGAAACCATGGCCACAATCGAAAAGTCGCGCGCCAAGTCGAGCGGCAACGGCGTCGCCTCGAACGGCGAGGCCCTGGGGCTGATTGAAACCAAGGGTCTGGTGGGCATGATCGACGCCACCGATGCCATGCTCAAGGCCGCCTCGGTCACGCTCGCCGGCCGCATCCAGGTCGGCGGCGGATTCGTCACCACCCTGGTCAAGGGCGACGTCGGCAGCGTGCGCGCCGCCTTCGAGGCCGGGGCCGAGGCCGCCGGCAAGGTCGGCGAGCTCATGTCCGCCCACGTCATCCCCCGGCCCGACGAGGTCGTTCTCCGCACCTTCCTGGGCTCTTGACATCTTCTCAATCCGCATTCTCGAAAGAAGTAGACCATGAACGGCAACGCCCTCGGGCTGATCGAGACCATGGGGTTGGTCGCGCTGATTGACGCGGTCGACGCCATGCTCAAGGCGGCCTCCGTCGAGCTCGCGAGCGGGGTGATCAAGCTGGACGGCGGCGTCGTGAGCGTGATCGTGCGCGGCGACGTCAGCAGCGTGCGGTCGGCCGTCGAGGCCGGCGCGCAGGCCGCCGCCCGCGTCGGCGAGCTCCGCGCCGCCCACGTCATCCCCCGCCCCGATTCCGCGGTCGCAAGCGCTTTTGGAGTCTGACCCCTTGAAAGTCCTGGTCGCCAATCTTGGAAGCACCAGCTTCAAGTATCGCCTGTTCGACCTGGGCGACCCCGCCGAGCCCGTGCTCGCGCGAGGCGGGGTCGAACGCATCGGCTCGACCGCGGCCAAGGCCAAGGTCCAGTCGACCAGGGGCGAGCGCGAATTCATCCGGCCGATCGCCGACCATGGCGAGGCGGTCCAGCTCTGTCTCGACCAGCTCGTCGATCCCGAGATCGGCGTGCTGGCCGACGCCGGCGAGGTGTCGGCGATCGGCTTCAAGGCCGTCCACGCCCGTGCCATGACCGGCGTCCATCGCGTCGACGAAGCGGTCCTGGCCGCGATGGAGGCCTTCGCCGACGTCGCCCCCGCCCACAACCCCCCCTACACCCGGGCCATGCGAATGCTCATGGAGCGGTTCCCCACGCTGCCACTCGTGGCCGCGTTCGAGACCGGCTTTCATCGCACCATCCCCGAGGCCCTTCAGCGTTATGCCATCCCCGACGAGTGGGCGACCAGGTTTGGCGTCCGGCGCTGGGGATTCCATGGCGCGAGCCATCGCTACATCGCCGAACGCTCCGCCGAGCTCCTGGGCCGCCGCGAGATCAAGGTCGTCTCGTGCCACCTGGGCGGCAGCTCGTCGCTGTGCGCCATCAGGAACGGGCAGTCGATCTCGTGCAGCCTGGGCATGAGCCCGCAGTCGGGGCTCCCACACAACAACCGCGTCGGCGATTTCGACGTCTTCGCCCTCCCCGTGCTCTTGCGAGAAACCGGCAAGAGCCTCGAGCAATTGCTCGACGACCTCGCCAACCGCTCGGGCCTGGAAGGCGTGAGCGGGTCGGGCCGCGACCTTCGCGACATCGAGGCCTCCGCGGCCGCCGGCGACGCCCAGGCCCAGCTCGCCATCGACGTCTTCGTGGGCTCGATCCGCCACTACCTCGGCGGATACCTGCTCGAGCTTGGCGGCGCTGACGCCATCGTCTTCACCGGCGGCATCGGCGAAAACTCGACCACGATCCGCTCCGGCGTGCTCCGCGACATGGCCTGGATGGGCGTCGAGATCGACCCCGCCAGGAACGCCGCCGGACCGGCCGAACGGCGGATCTCGACCGACCATTCCCGGATCCAGGTCTGGACCTCGCCCACGAATGAAGAAATCGTGGTCGCACGCCAGGCCAAGGCTCTGCTCGAAGAGGCCCACTCCTGAACCGGGCCAGCTCACGAAAGGAACCGCGTACCGATGTTTCTGGGCCGAGTGACGGGAAGCGTGGTGGCGGCGCAAAAGGTCGATTCGATGACCGGCCACAAGCTCCTTTTGGTCGAGCCCTACCGGGTCGACGACAAGGGGGGCGACAGCCTGGTCCCGACCGGCCGATCGTTCGTGGTGGTCGACTCGCTGGGGGCCGGGCTCGGCGAGATGGTCCTGGTCTGCCAGGGGTCGAGCGCCCGGCTCACCCCGCGAACGGAAAAGCTCCCCATCGACGCGGTCGTGATCGGGCTCGTCGACACGGTCGACGTCAAGGGAAAAACCGCGTATCGCGCTTCGGACGGCTGATTGGGCGTGAAAGACAGGCGCGGCCCCAGGCAAACGACTCTCCTCCAGGTAAACGGTGAATGCGATGCAACTGACCGAGGATGTGATTCAGAGCGTGGTGCGCGAGATCCTCTCGCAAATGGGAGGCTCGGCGCTCGGCAACGGCCAGCCCAGGCCGCGCCCCGCCGGCGATCTAGGGGTGTTCGCGTCGGTCAACGACGCGGTTGCCGCGGCCGAGGCGGCGTTTCAGACCTTTCGCTCCCGCCCGATCGCCGACCGCAAAAAGGCCGTCGAGGCCATCCGCCACATCTGCGTGAGCCAGGCCGACGAGCTGGGGCGGATGGAACTCGAGGAAACCAAGATCGGCCGGCTCGACCACAAGATCGGCAAGCTCAGGGGCGCGATCGCCATCGTGCCCGGCGTGGAAGCGCTTCGTACCGACAACGCCTCCGGCGACGACGGGCTCACCCTCACCGATTACGTCCCCTTCGGCGTCATCGGCGCGATCACGCCCGTGACCCACAGCCTCCCCACGCTGGCCGGCAACGCGATCAGCATGCTGGCCTCGGGCAACACCGTCGTCTTCAACGCCCACCCCTCGGGCGCACGGATCGCCGCGCTGGGCGTCAGGCGCTTCAACAAGGCCATCCACGAGGCCACCGGGCTCGAAAACCTGCTCACGATCATCGACCCGCCCACCCTGGAATCGGCGGCCGCCCTCTTCGACCACAAGGCCGTCCGGCTGCTCGTCGTCACCGGCGGTCCCGCCGTCGCCCGCGCGGCCCTGGCCAGCAAGAAGCGCGCGATCGTCGCCGGCCCCGGCAACCCACCGGTCGTCGTCGACGCCACCGCCTGCCTCGAAAACGCCGCCAAATCCATCGTCGCCGGCGGCGCCTACGACAACAACCTGCTCTGCATCGGCGAGAAGCAGGTCTTCGCCCTCTCCCAGATCTTCGACCCCCTCATGGAAGCCATGAGCCGACACGGCGGCTACCGCCTCACCGCCAGCCAGGTCGACGCACTCACCCAGGCGGCCTTCCAGAAAGGAACCGACGGCGCACTCCACGTCAATAAAGATCTGGTCGGCCAGGATCCCGCCGTCCTCGCCCAGCACTCAGGCCTCAAGCTCCCCGCCGGCGTCGAGCTCCTCTACGCCGAAACCGGCGCCGACCACCCCTTCGTGAACCACGAACAAATGATGCCTTTCGTCCCCTTCGTGCGGGCGTCGAGCGTCGACCGGGCGATCGCGATGGCCAAGGAAAGCGAGCAAGGCTACGGCCACACCGCCATCCTGCACTCGCGCGACACCTCGGTGATGTCCAAGATGGGGCGAATCATGGACTGCACGATCTTCGTGATCAATGGCCCATGCACCGCCGGGCTCGGCCTGGGCGGCGAGGGCTCGCTCTCGTTCTCGATCGCCGGCCCCACCGGCGAAGGGGTCACCACCCCGCTCACCTTCTGCCGCCAGCGGCGGACGAGCGTCATCGGGGGAATGCGGTTCGTCTAGTACCCTGGCGGTCGCGGGATCAAGCTAAAAACAGCGAAAAAACAAGAGGGAGACGGCGGTGCAGATCGGGCGAGTGATTGGCACGGCAACGGCGACCATCAAGCATCCCACGCTCGTGGGCGAGCGGATGCTGATCGTGCAGCTCACGACCCGCGCGGGCGCGGCCGAAGGCGAGCCGGTCCTGGCCTTTGACCGCCTGGGCGCGGCCCGGGGCGACCGCGTGATCCTCACCAACGACGGCGGCGCGATGCAAGAGCTCTTGGGTCCCAAAACCCCCGCCCGGTGGAGCGTCCTCGGCTTGCCCGATCTGGGACAGGAGGGCGCGACATGAGACTCGCCGAGATCGTCGGCAAGGTCACGCTCTCGCGAGCCGCCCCGGAAATCAAGGGCGGCCGGCTCCTGATCGCCCTGCCGCTCCCCGCCCGCGCCCTCGCCTTCGGTTCGCCCGATCGTGGCGAGGACGTCGTGCTCTACGACGACCTGGGCGCCGGCCTGGGCTCGATCGTCGGCCTCAGTGAGGGCCGCGAGGCCGCAAACCCCTTCGGCAAAACCAAAACCCCCGTCGACGCCTACTGCGCCTGCCTGCTGGACGCGATCGACGTCGACCCCGACCTGACCGAACCCGCCGGCGGACCGGCCCAGCACACGAATCGAATGAGGAACCGATGAACGCCAATGGATCGATGACCAGCGAGTGGAAGCTCCGCGAGCAAATGTGCGAGATCGGCCGCCGCGTCTACAACAAGGGCTTCGCGGCCGCCAACGACGGCAACATCAGCTATCGCCTCGACGAAAACCGCGTGCTCTGCACGCCCACCCGCGTCTCCAAGGGCTACCTCAAGCCCGACGACCTCTGCATCGTCGACTTGGACGGCAAGCAAATCTCGGGCAAGCGCAAACGCTCGAGCGAGATCCTCTTGCACCTCACCATCATGCGGGCGCGGGCCGACGTCCGCTCGGTCGTCCACTGTCACCCCCCCCCCGCCCCCGCCTTCGCCGTCGCACGCGAGCCCATCCCCAAGTGCGTCCTCCCCGAAATCGAGGTCTTCCTCGGCGAGGTCGCCATCTCCCCCTACGAAACCCCAGGCTCGCAGTCGTTCGCCGACACCGTCCTCCCCTATGTCAAGGACACCGAGACCATCCTGCTCGCCAACCACGGCACCGTCACCTACGGCGCGGACCTCGAGGATGCCTATTTCAAGACCGAGATCATCGACGCCTACTGCCGGATCCTGCTCCTCGCCCGCCAACTCGGCCGCGTCAACTATTACACCGACGAAAAGGCCGCCGAACTGCTCCGCCTGAAACCCAAGCTGGGCATCCCCGATCCCCGCCTCGAGCTCGGACTCGAAAACTGCGACCTCTGCGGCAACAGCCTGTTCCGCGCCGGCTACGACGAATCGCCCCCAGAGCCCAAGATCTTCGTCCATCCCAAGATCGAGAGCGATTTCCCCGGCTCGCCCATCCAAGGAGCACTCACGCCCCTCGCCGCCGACATCGCCCCGGCCGCCCCCAAGATCCCCAGCCCCAGCACCAACGGCCAGCACAAGACCCCGGCCGCCGACAACGAGGCCCTCGTCCAGGCAATCACCGAACAGGTCATGCGAGCCCTGGCGGGCGCGAACCGCTGACGCGATCTAATATGCTCACGCAAAAACCTATTCAAAACACGAATCGGGAGACCTATTCATGATAGTCAGTATTATCGGCGGCGGGGGGCTGGTCGGGTCGTCGACCGCGTTCGCCCTCCAGTGCGGCGGAGTGGTCGACGCCATCGACCTGATCGACGCCAATGCCGAATTGGCCCAGGGCCAGGCCCTCGACCTGCTCCATGGCGCGTCGCTGGTCGCCGATCAGCGCATCCGCGCAGCCGGCTACGAGGCGATCCCCGAGAGCGACGTGATCGTGATCACCGCCGGGCTCAGGCGCAAGCCCGACGAGAGCCGGCTCGACCTGATCAATCGCAACGTCGAGCTCTTTCTCTCGATCCTGGGCCAGGCCGCCGCCGCCGGGCTCAAGCCGGGCGCGATCGTGGTCGTCGTATCCAATCCCGTCGACGTGCTCACCTATCTGGCCGTCCGCAAGCTGGGCCTGCCGCCGGAGCAGGTGATCGGCCTGGGAACCGTGCTCGACACCGCCCGGTTTCGCAGCTTGATCGGCCAGGCCCTGTCTCTTCCGGCCACCCAGGTGACCGCCCTCATTCTGGGCGAGCACGGCGACAGCATGGTGCCCGTCTGGTCGGCCGCCCAGGCCGCCGGCCTGCCGCTCGAGAAGTTCCCCGGCTGGAACGCGACCCAGGGCGAGGCACTCTTCAAACGCACCAAGGGCAGCGGCGCCGAGGTGATCAAGCTCAAGGGAGGCGCTGGCTACGCCGTCGGTCTCTCGATCCGCGAGGTCGTCCACGCCATCGCCCTCGATTCGCGGCGAATCCTCCCCGTCTCGACCCTCGTGAACGGCCCCTACGGCGTCCGCGACGTCTGTTTCTCGATCCCCACCGTCGTCGGCCGCAAGGGCGCCGTCCAGACCCTCGAGATCGAGCTCTGGCCCAAGGAAATCCAGGCCCTGGGCCAATCGGCCGCGGTGCTCAAGGAAACCATCGCCGCCGTCTACAAGAGCAATCCCAAGGCGGCCGAGGGCGCATTCCCGGCCAAGCCCCCCGCGAATGGCTCATCCCCAGCGCGGGTGACCACCAGCTCGAGCGCGGGCTCGACCCACAAACCCAGCCCTCGAGTGACCATCTCGGGGGGCGGAAAGGGACGCTAGCCCCATGCAAAAGTCGCTCGACCGCAAGCTCGCGGCCATCCACGCCGACCCCAATTGCCGCGAATTCATCATCGCCGACGCCAAGGACGCCGACATGGCCGCCGGCTTGGGCGCGCCCGGCCTCTCGCCCGAATCGCACCCCGGCGAGGTCCGGTTCAAGACGCTCGAGCAATACCGCGACCAAATGCGGATCATCACCCGGTCCGGACTGGTCGACATCATGCTCATGTCGGCGAGCTCGAGCTACACCCTCACACTCCACGAGCGAATCTTCGACAACTCGCCCGTCACACCCGCCGTCCGCGCCAACGACACCACCGACATCCACCTGGCCCGCGGCGGGCACTATCACGAAAGCCCCTCCCGCCCCTTTCGCACCGCCAGCATCGACCATATCCAGTGCGGCAAGCTCGACTGCGCGCCCGCCGAACGCACCCTGGGCGCGAACCTGGGCCTCTACAGCGTCACCTTCAACAACGACCTCGACCACGACCAGGCCACCCTCGAACGATTCCACGAATTCCGCGAAGAGGCCGAACGCAAGGGCTTTCGCTACTTCCTCGAAGTCTTCGACCCCAACATCGCCGGCTCGATCGCGCCTGAAATTTTGCCTCGTTACTTGAACGATATGATCACTCGTATGCT
>DAIDHE010000283.1 GCA_027459775.1 Planctomycetales bacterium
GCTCAAGCACGGCGTGCAGGTCACCCAGCAGCCGGCCGACGGCGGCAACATCCTGTGGAAGATCCTGCTCGACTGGGTGCCGTTCCTGATCTTCATCGGCATGCTGATCTGGTTCATGCCTCGAGGTCAAGCCCGATCGACGGTCATAAGGGCGGCGCTCAGGCAAGGCGACGTGACGATGATTCAAAAGCTGCTCGATGCCGGCACGACACCGCATTGGGATTGGATTTGCGAGACAATGCGAGAAGGTCGTATCGCCCTGGCTGAGATGCTCCTGGAATCTGGTGTCGAGCACAACATTTTCACGATGGCGGCCATGGGGGATGTAAGAGGAGTGACTAGCAGGCTGAGGCGCATTCGCGCGGACGCCCGCCTCACCGCCGATATGGAGCCGGCTAGCCGTCGAGTGACCCCGCTGCACGTCGCGTGTGCATCCGACTGGAAGTCTCACGGACACAGGCGAATGGCAGTTCAGGCAAAGCTAGCAATGACTCTCGCGGAACACGGTGCCGACCTGAATGCGCTCGCGCGTTATCGAGGAATCGGTGATGCGACGCCACTGTTCTGCGCCTGCTGGTCTTCCAGGAACCTTGTGCTCGTCCGCTGGCTGCTGGACCATGGAGCATCAGCCACGGATGTGTGTCTCCCCGCCGCGCTCGGTCATCTTCAACGGCACGGACGGGCTGCATACGACATCGCCGAAGCGCTCGTATCCTTTGGCCTTTCCGTCGATCATGGGCTTGGCACAGGACGCACCCTTCTGCAAGCATTCGCACATCAAGGCGACAATCGGACCGTGGCGTGGTTGATCACGCACGGCGCGGATGTCAACGCATACAGTTCCAGCGGCCGAACGGCCCTCCATTATGCGGCCGAGAGGAACACAGGCTCGAAGACTCTGGTACTGCTCGTTGAAGCGGGAGCTGACTTGCTGGCCTGCGACGCAGCCGGACGCACGCCCCTGGAGATCGCCAAGCTTAACGAGAAGCCGCGCCTCGTCGAGTGGATTGGGCGGCGGCTTCGCGCGACTCGTCGGTGATTTGCCCAACTGGGATGCTCCGCGCGACCGTACCGTGGAGGCACAACGTCATTGATGGACAGGGCTTCCGTTCTCGATCCGTCGCCACAAACCCTCATCCCAGCCCTGGATACCAGCCAGAAAAAGCTCTCACGGCGTCCTGTCGCCCCGACTTGAGATCAAGCGGCTCGTCGCTTTCATTTGTGACGAGCCGTTTTCTTTGGTTAACAGGGGTTGCGGCGTCTTCTCGTGCTGTTCCGAGGGTTCAAACGGTTGCTTCGGTTTCACCCTTCTCGACGATCCTCTTGATGAACCTGCTGATCGCCAACGACTCATCAAGTTCAAGTCTCGTCGCCTCGTTCGCTCCGAAGACATGTCACTGATCGCCGACGTGACGGCTCCGCCGTGCGCGCCGTGCGATCCAGTAACTGCACCGCTCATGCCGAGTCGCCGCCGTGCCGATGCAGAATCTCCGCCAGATCCCGGCGGCCGTTTTGCAGCATCTGATCGGCGGGAGTGCGGCCTGCGTTGTCCTTGGCGTTGATGTCGGCGCCGTGTGCGATCAGAAGCTCGATGATCCGCGCGCCGTGTCGCGTGTCCGAGTTCGTAGAGTGCAAAGGTGTGCATGATTCATCGTCTCGCACATTCACGCACTCGGGATTCTCGCGAAGCAAGGTGTGGACTCGGTCGAGTCCGCCGAACCTGACGGCGTCCCAGATCCGCGCGAACTGAAGCAGATACTCAACGACGTTTCGCTGGTCCTTGTAGTTTGCCGCGCCCAGCGGCGTGGCGTCGTGGTCGGGGTCGCGGGCATCCACGTCCGCGCCGAGTTCGACGAGCAATCTGACGGTGTCCAGTTGGCCGGCGCGAGCGGCGGAAAACAACGGCGATGCACGGCCCGCCTCGCCGTTGACGTCAATGCCTAGCGCCACCAACAAGCGAAGACTGTTCGCACGGCCTTCTTCGGCGGCCGAAATGAGGAGTTCTCCCGCTTCGTCCAGTAGGGACGGATCGCTCGCCACGAGTTCACGGGCGCGATCCGCGTCGGCTCGGTTGCACGCCGCGGCAAAGGCGTCCTTGGTAGTGAGAGCCATTCGCTCCGCTCCCTTGGCGACAAGATAATCGGCGATCTCCTGATTGCCGTGGTACAAGGCTTCGGCGTATGGGGCGCGAGCGCCGGCCGGATGCTGGCTTGTGGCGTTAACGTCGGCACCGTTCTCGACGAGCAGCTTGACGCGGTCGAAATAGTTCGCCCCAACCGCGTAACGCAACTGATACGAGAGAATGTCCGACGGGCCGCGGGTGTCGACGCGCGGCCAGTGCTGAAAGAACCGCTTGAACCATGGCCCGCCCTGATCCTTGCCCAAGCCAAATTCGAAGAGCAGCCTCAAGTGCTCATCGTCGGGATACTGCATACGGTTGTAGAGTCCCTGGTTGTCGTTGGGATCGGCGCCGGCTTCGAGCAGCAGCCGCGCGAACTCGAAGCAATACTGATGCGGCGGCTGCCACAACGGCCCTTCGCCTCGACCCACATCGACCTCGCCCAGACCGAGCACTCCAGTCAATGCCGTAAAGAGACACGGAAATTGTCCCCCCCAGTCCCACAGGAAGCCCACGTTCGGGTCGGCGCCGGCTTCGAGCAGTATCCGCGCTACCAATAACGGCGTCCGCTCTTCGGTGTCGAGTCGCGAGTACGCTGCGTAGAGCAGCGGTTCCCAATCGAACGGCCCGCCTTTCGCGTGCACGTCGACGTTCTTCGTCAAGAAGTCGGCGACCGCCGCGACATCGCCCCCGGCCGCGGCGGTATAAATGTTGGCCTTTACGATGTGTGGCTTCTCGGCGAGGAGCCGCCGCGCTCTCTCTCGCCGGGAAGGATGATCGCCATCAAAATAAGTAATGCACGCCAGGCGCAGGCACTTATTCGCATCGTCATCAGATCTTGGCACGAGCGGCTGGCGGTAGCTCTGAATCGTCTGGACGTAGCTCTTCAGCTTCTGCCAGCTCGAGAAGCCGTAGCTTCTTGCGAGCACACGCTGCGCGTCTTGCAATGCGAAAGCAGGCGGATCGGGAGCCTGTTCGTGCCGTTTGACTTCGGCGACGGCGTTGGCGTCGCCGGCACGGTAGGATTTGAGCAGCTCTTTCGCTTGACGCTTGAACTGGTCGAAGTTCGGCCAGTGCGGCCACTCACGGACTGGTGAGAGATGAGAATTGGCCACAACGACCTCCTTTCAAAGCACCCGGTGTCCGCATCACGGGCTGAAAGAAGGTTTGTCAGTCGAATAGAAGTCGATCGCTGTCGGGTGGACTCAGTCCTCTCCGCGGACACGGCAGCGCCCCGACACGCTACGGAACAGCATAGGCGACTTGAGGCACCGGGTCAATCGTCGCAAGTGCTTTGGTAGCGGAGATCAAGTCCGCTGGCAACGAGTGGACGCCGGCGAGAAAAAGTTCGAACGGTTTCATGTCGCTCCCGAGGGCGCCATCAATCGACCGGCCTTGACAACGCCCCCTTGAACGACGGCCAGGAATCGCGAACGGTCTTCGAGAATCGCGATGTCGGCGATCACGTCGCCGTCGACGACGAGTACGTCCGCGAGCTTCCCCGGCGCCAGGGTGCCGATTTCCCGCTCTCGACCGAGAATCTCCGCGCCTGTCTTGGTGGCGCAGGTGATGACCTCCAGCGGCGAGAAGCCGACGTAATTCACGAAGAACGTGAGCTCCCGGGCATAATCGCCGTGGGGGTTCCAGGCGAAGCCGTAGTCTCCGCCCATGCCAAGCCGGCCGCCAGCCTTGAGGATCAGGCGCGCACTCTCGGCGCCGGCTTCGAGCGTCTCTTTGTGGCCTTCGATCACCGCGAGCGGCATCTGGAAATCGGGGCCGCGCTGGATCGAGGCCCACTCGAAGTACAAGGCCGGCACACACGGCACGTCGCGTTTGAGCAGAAGCTCCAGAGCCTCGGCGTCCATGAAAGTGCCGTGCTCGATGGCGTCGTAGCCGGCTCGAAGCGCGTTCTTGATTCCTTCGGTCGCGCGGCAGTGGCCGGTCACTTTGAGGCCGTGGTTGTGGGCGGTGGCGACGACGGCGGCCATCTCTTCAAAGGTCATGCAAAGCGTATGGTGGTCGTTGGCGTCTGGGGCGGCCGCGTCGCCGGTGGGATAGGTTTTCACCCACTCGACGCCGTCCTTGACCAGCTTTCTCACGGCGGCGCGTGCTTCGTCAGGCCCGTTCACGAGCAAGACTAGCCCCTCCATGCCGATCTTGCGAAAATCGGGATTCCAGTCCATCAGCCCGCCGACTCCGCAGATTTCCCGGCCGCTGGCGGCCAGGCGCGGACCGGGGACGATGTCGTTCTCGATCGCTTTTTTCAGCCAGACGTCGATGTTGAAGAGGCTGCCGCCGCTCCGCGCCGCGGTGTATCCGCACTCGAGGGCGAGCTTCGCATTGGCGGCCGCAAGCAAGGTGACGTACTCGACCGGGTATTTGATATCCAGATCCTCGAGCGCGGTCACGTCGAAATACGTCGGATGAAAATGCGCCTCCACCAGCCCGGGCATGATCGTGCCGCCCCGCGCGTCGATGCGCAGGGCGTCGGGAGGGATCGCCGGGGCCTCCCCCGCGGGGCCCGCATGGACGATGCGGCCATCGCGGGCGACGAGCATCGCACCGAGGATCGGCGGCCGGCCCGTCCCATCCACAAGTCGTCCATTATCGATCACAAGCCAGCCGGTCGCGGTCTTCAAGGCAGAGCCCCCGGTGAGGGAAAAGGTCAGAGGGATTCCAGAAACCCGTGGACCAATCGGGCGATCGATTCCGTTTCCAGCCAGTGCAGTAGATGCCCCGACCCGGGGAAATCCATCCGTGTCACATCGTCCATGAGCTCGCAAATGTGGTCGGCGTCGTCCCGAGGCAGCATGCCGCCGCGCTCTGGGTCCGCGCACAGCAGCAGCGCCGGGCATCGCACGCGGCGGAAGACGGCGTCCAGGTCCAGGCCGTCGAGCCAGGTTTCTTCCAGTAAAGGCATGAAGACGTCGGGATCTACTTCTTGAAGGCAGCGGGCGGTGAATCTGAGCGAGACCGCGTCGCGCAGGTCTCCCAGGCGGATCGTCCCGCGGCCGTCGGCAGACGGCAGACGGACCTCGGCGAGCGCACGCGCCACCTGGGGGACGGGCTCGTTGCTTCCGGCCAGCCGCCGCATGGCCGCGAACTGAGTGGCGTAGGGCGATTGATCGAGGTTTTTCAGGAAATCCGCCGACGGTGGATCTTCCAGCACCACGGCTTGGACCCGATCGGGTTCCTCCGCGGCGACGACCGCGGCCACGAGCGCCCCGAGCGAATGTCCGTAAATCACGATCGGCTCGCGGAAGGTTCGCACGAGGTGCTGGACGTCGCGGGCGTGGTCGATTACCCGGTAGCTTCCCGCTCGCCTGCCGGAACGACCATGGCCCCGGAAATCCAGGGCGTGAACCTGCCGACGAAAGCAAAGGGACGGCATCAGTGGGAGATAGTCCTGCCAGCGGCGACCGAGACCATGCAGGCAGAGAAGCGGTTGCCGGCCTGGTCTTTCGGGTCCAAGAGTGGCGAGCGAGAGATCGACCCCGTCGCCGGCCACCAGGCGGGCGTCGAACGAATGAGCTTTTTGTGAAGTCGTACCCTCGTTCATGTTTCGCTCGGATCGTGGTCGAGGCGCGGACGTCCGCGGAGTGTGTGTTGCCCGCGGCATTCAGAATGCAACTGTAGTGCGGACGGGACGGCTGTCAAGGCTCCCAAATCAACAGAAGTGGTCCGCGATGGGTGCACCTGGCGAACGCGGAAGGGTTCGACAAGGGCCACGTCTCCTCCGCCGCCCCTCTGCCCTAAGCGATTTCGCCGATCGCGGCCCGACGGCCGGGCGCTCAGGGCAAGCGTTCGAGCATCGCCTCGACATTTCCTTTGCCAGCGGGGATGGGGTCGAGCGCGCGATCCTTGAAGCCGGTCGCCTTGACCTCGATGCTGTAGCGACCCTCCTGGATCCCGGCGAATCGGAATCGGCCCTCGTCGTCGGTCGTTACGCCGTCGAGCATGCTGGCCGTGGTGTATTGCAGCACATCGCCCTCGTAATGCTGGCGCGCGGTGGGCGTCACGGTCGCGCCTGCGATCGGCTGGCCCAAGGGGTCGAGAACTCGTCCCGCGATCGAGTCGCCTTGATGAAGGACGAACTCGATCGACGCCGGCTCGAGGTTGGGCCCGAGGAACGCCTTGCGCTCCGACCAGGCTTTCCCCGGCGCGCTCACCCGCACAAGATAGGCCCCCTTGCAGAGGCTCGGTACCTCATACCGACCCTCGGCGCCTGTTGAAGAGCTGAAAGGCCCGGCCGGTCCGCGATAATTGATGACGGAGTAACCGCCTGGAGTGGCGAAAAGCAGCGTCGTGAGCTGGAGCGTCGCCTGGACGCTCGCCCCGGCGATCGGCTGATCCGTTCCATCGACGATTCGGCCCGCGATCTTCCCGGATGGGTTCGCGTCGAGGGCCTTCTTCGCCATCGTTTGGAAGAGCTTGTCGGCTTCCTTGAAGGCCTCCTGGGGCAGTCGAGGAATCTCGAGCGAGACGGGCTTCACGTCGCGTGCGCCGGCTTTTTGCAGCAGCGAGACCAGCGTCTCGACGACCCGGCCTCCATTGATCGTCGACTCGCCGGCGGAGTGGACCTTCCCCTCGTGATCGATGAGAAGCGCGCGGATCCTCGCGCCGATGGCGAACGCCTCGCCTGTGACACCCAGTGTTCCGGGCTTGCTCTCGTCGATGACGACGGGATACGGGAGTCGGAAGTCCCGCGCGAAGCGGCGAACCTCGTCCGCATTCTGGGCTGGAGGCTGAATCGAGAGGATCTCCAGCCCGGCCGGGTGGTAAACCGAGTAGAGCTCTCTGAGGGCGGGGGCGTATTCCGGTCCGTAGAAGTCCTCGATACCCCCGAATTCGATCAGGACGACCTTTCCACGGAGCGAGGCAAGATCCATCGGCTTCGAGTCGAGCCAGTTCGCGATGCGCAGCGCCGGGGCCGGTTGGCCGTCGAGCCTCCGCTCGGAGGAGCTGCCCAGCGACGCCAGCCGCGAGAAGTTGGGCCTTGGCCAGTCGAACTTCTCCTTGAACATCGGGCCAATCTCCGGCCACCACGGGTCGTTATGGTAGGACGAGCCCCGCGGCAGATCGACCACGTCGACTCCGTAAGGGATCTTGAGCTGGAACGCGGCCGCCGGTGGTATTCTCCCCGGCCGATACTCGACGATCTGGAGCCGTCGGCGCCACATCAGGCGAGACGGTCCGGCTTGAGGAACGACGAATGACTCGTCCTCGATCCGTTCGGGCGCCCAGACGCCTGGGACGACCTCATGAACGCCTTTTAGCGTGTGCATGGAATTGGTCTTCCCTCGCGTGCTCGTTTTTCTCGCGGTCGTGAGGTAGCCTTGCCTCGGCGAGATGACGGTCTCGCTTTCAAATCCGCGATCCACCGGGCCCTTGGACTCGAGCACGTAGCAACGAGCCCCGTCGATCACCCGCTGTGTGATCGAGATCGAGACCTTGCCCCGATCGGCTGCCTCCAGCATTTGGAAGAGATCCTCGCGGTTGTCCCAGATGATGGATCGGGGCGTCCACTGTCGAGCGGAGGGCGCTCGATCGCCGAGGATGAACTCGTTCCGCGAGACTTGCCAATTGTAATTCTGCTCGCCATCAAACCCGGCCGACCAGCGGTCGGGCCACAGTTGGGTCGAACCGGAGGTTGGAATCATCGAGTCGTATTCCGCGCGCCAGCGCGTGCCATCGCTCTCGTGACGCGCACGGCCCCGGAACGAGACCCGGATCGGCGCCTGTTCCTCAGGCTTTCCCTGGTTCATCATGAATCGGCGATTCATCTCGCGGGTGTCGGCGAAGACGACTCGGATGAGTCCCTTATCGTCATGGCGGCCCATGGCCTCGCGGATCTTCGCGGCCAGTTGAACGGGAGTGATTTCCGGCAGCGGGGCGTCCGCCGGTTCCTGAGCAGCGGCGCTCTCCCCTAACCCGACCAGTCGGACCGAGCCGGCCGTTCCGAGCAAGGCGAGGGCCGCGAGGGCCAGCATGGCCCGGGCGCGATGTCCGAGCGGCGCGGCCCACCGCGCCTCGCCGCGCACGATCCGACGGACGCGGTCCGCCAGGCTTGTCTTACCCAACAGCGAGGCGGCCAGGAACGGAGCGGGCGGGCCGACACGCACCGGAGCCAGGTCGAGGAGCCACTCCGCGTATTGCTCGGGCGCGCCCAGCTTCGCCGCCGCCAGGTCGTCGCAGCGATACTCACGCTCGCTCCGCAGCCGGGCCACGGTCAGATGCACGGGGGGGTAGAACCACGCGAGCGCCCGCCACGCCTCGGCCAAGAGCGCCACGGCGTCGTCGCCGTGGCGCAGGTGCGCCAGTTCGTGGGTGAGGCTCGCAAGCCGTTGTCGCGGGCTCATCGGGCAATTCGCGGGCTCAGGCCAGAGAATCACCGGCCGGAACAGGCCCACGCACATCGGCGCGGCGATCTCGGGGTGAACGACGACCCCGACCCCGCGCCTGATCCCCAGCTCCTGGCGCGCGGACTCGAGCTCGGCGCGGAGCCCCGCGGGGAGGATCGAATTGGCCTCGGCGAGCAACGATCGGATTCGCAAAGCCGACCATGCCAGCCGAGCGGCGAAGAGCACGACGCCCGCGGCCCAGAGGCCCAGCGCGAGTCGCAACCAATGATTCCGTGAAGAGCGTCCCCGCGTTTCCGTGCGTGTCGAGACCGTCAGCCCCGGCGATTCCGCGGTCGTACTCGCATCGTTCGGATCCTGGGCCTCCTCCGCCCGGCCTTTGAACGAACTCGGGCGGACGAAGGAGGCCTCGCCATCGAACCACGATTGGAACGCAACCGCTGGCTCGGACGGCTTGGCGGCCGAAGGCCAAGACGGGAGGGCGCGGAACATCTCGCGCCAGGACGCGAGCGGTCCCACCGCGAGGACGACCGGCGCGAGCGCGACCCCGGCGAACGTCGCCAGCAGCCAGCCCCCGTAACGAACGGCGGCCCGCCGCGGACGGGCGACTCGAAGCCAGACCGCGACCCCCAGGACGACCAGCGTCCAACCAAGAATCCAGTGCGCCAGCGCCTCGACCGCCAGTGGCAAGTGCTCACTCATCGTTTGGCCCCCGCTTACGCCTGATCGCGGATTTGAGCTTTTCCCACACCTCGGGCGAGACGTCCGGGCTCTCGGCCAGGCCCATCAGGAGCGCCTCGGTCGAGCCGTCGAAGAACCGACTTACGAAGTCGCCGATGAGCCGCCGCGTCGTCTTGACCCGAGGAACCTTTGCCTTGTACCGATACGTCTTCCCTTCGGCCTCGTGGACGACGTACCCCTTTTTCCGCATGAGCTGCAAGAGACTCAGTACCGTCGTGTAGGGGATCTCAAGGTCGCGCTCGCTCCGGCCGGCGGCCAGCTCTTCCCGCAACTCGCGGACGGTGAGCGGCCCGCGCTCCCACAGCAGCTTCAAAATCGCGTATTCGCGGCCGCTCAGAACCGAGGGACTATTCCCCGCCATGTCCGCCTCTTTCTACTTGCTCTTAGTACGCATCAATGGGTATATTAAGCGGGTCGCGAACGAGCGTCAAGCGGTGGCGGGAAAGCATCCCGCTTCAGTCGGGCTTGCCCACGCGATCTGGGCGACGGGAAAAGGTCATTCTGTCCTCAACAGCCAGGCGGACGGGTTTTCGACGGCCGTGCGGAGGCTCTGGAGGAACCTGGCGGCTGGTGCGCCGTCGACGACGCGGTGGTCGAATGTCAGGCTGAGCCAGATCTGATCGCGACCGGCTATTTGACCATCACCGAGAACCACGGGCTCGCGGCGAATCGCCCCCATGCCGAGGATCGACGTCTGCGGCGGGTTGATGATCGGCGTGAATGCGTCGATCCCGAAGGCGCCCAGATTGGTGATCGTGAACACGCCCCCCTGCTGATCGGCGGAGGTCAAACCCGCCGACCGGGCACGGGCGATCAAGTCGGCGGATTCCTCGGCGATCCGCGCGAGCGACTTGCCCAGGACGTCGCGCAGGACCGGGACCAGCAGGCCCTCGTCCGTATCCACCGCGAATCCGATGTTGAATTGATCACGCGTTGGCGACACCACGCGGTCGTCCTCCCATCGCGCGGCCAGCATCGGATGCTGTTCCAGGACCATGGCCGCGAGCTTCGCGACGATGTCGGTGTAGGCGGGCGCGCGAGCGGCGACGCCTGTCGCCTTGAATTGATTCCGCAGGCCAACCAGGTTGGTCGCGTCGGCGCGGGTCGTAAGGGTCACAGGCGCGGTCCGCTGACCGCTCGCGACCATGCGTTCGGCGATCAGCCTGCGCCGGGGTGTGATCGGGACCGATTCACACATGAACACGCCTTTGTTCACGGCTTGGCGAACGTCGTGCTCGCGGACCCGGCCCGATCGGCCCGACCCGCGGAGCCGTCTCCAGTCGACGCCCAGTTCTTCGGCGACTCGACGCGCGCGGGGGCTGGAGACGACGCGCTCCGAGCCGTCGCTTACGGCGATCGAGGCGTGGCTCACAACTCGCCCTGGTTGAGCGTGTGGTTCGTTGTTGAACGGAGATTCGGTCAAGATGTGATGCTCGATCGATTCGCTTGGAATCTCTTCTCCTTGGGCGGCGAGATGACCGAGCAGCGCTCCGACCGCGACGACGGTCCCGGGCGCGGGGGCGTCCTTGGGGATTCGCAACATGCCCGCGTCGAGCGCCTCGATCGGTTGAGTCGATTTGTCGCTCTCGAGCTCGTAGAGCAAGTCGCCGACCTTGACCAGGTCGCCGTCGTTCTTGAGCCAACGTACGAAGACGCCTTCCTCCATCGACCAGCCCAGGCGGGGGACTCTGATTTCAACCGCCATGATCATTCCTCCATCAGGCGCCGGATGGCGCTGGCGATGTCGCCCGGTGTGGGCGCCATCGCGCCCTCGAGCGGCGGACTGTAAGGCGTGGGAGCGAACGCGCCGGTCAGCCGCTGGATCGGCGCGTCGAGGTCGTCGAACCCCTCGGCGACGACGCGGGCGGCGACCTCGGCGCTGAAGCCGCAAGACGCGGGCGGCTCATCGACGATCAGCAACCGCCCGGTCTTGGCGACCGATTCCAGGATCGTCTCGACGTCGAGCGGTAAAACGGTACGGGGGTCGATCAATTCGACGGAAATACCTTCGCTCTCGAGCGCGTCGCACACTGAGAGCGTTTGGTGAACCATGCGGGCGAGGGCAACCACGGTCACGCTCGTTCCCGGTCGGACGACCGCGGCCTTGCCGAACTCGATCTCGTATTCGTCGCTGGGGACCGGACCCTTGAGCGTGAGAATCTCGCGATGTTCAAGGAACAGGACGGGGTCGTCGCAGTTGAGTGCTCGCTTCAAGAGGCCCTTTGCGTCGTAGGGCGAGGACGGTACGACGACGCGCAGGCCGGGAACCTGGCCGTACATCGCGTAGTAACTCCCCGAGTGGTGGGTGGCGGCCGAGTGGCCGATCCCGATGCATCCGCGCAACAGCACGGGCATTTTCAATCGACCGCTCGACATATATTGCATCTTGGCGATCTGGTTCACGATCTCGCCGACGGAATCGAGCACGAAGTCGGCGAACATGAAGTCGATCACCGGCCGCGTGCCTGTCATGCCCGCGCCGCCGGCGAGGCCGACGAACCCGCGCTCGCAGATTGGCGTATCGCACAGCCGCTCGTGCCCGTAAAGGTCGAACAGCCCGGCCGTGGTGTTGAAATTGCCGCCGCGCTTGCCGATCCCCTCGCCCATCACGAAGATACGCGGGTTGTGCTTCATCTCCTCGGCCAGGGCTTCATGAGTCGCCTGGGCAAAGCTGATCCGCCGAGCCTCGGCGGCGGGCGGCCGATTGCGAATCAGACTGCGCGGCGGGGATGGAGATTCGCAATAGACGTGGCGGGTCGCCGACTCCGGGGCTGGGAAGGGGCTCTCCTCGGCGAATCGCCGCGAGTCGTCGACCAGCGCTTTGACGTCGGCGTCGATCGCGTCAAGTTCGGCAAGGGCGACGCCCGACTCCACGATCCGCTGGCGCAATCGCGCGATCGGACAGCGCAGCTTCCAGGCGTCGACGTCGTCGCGGGTTCGATAGGTGAAATCGCCCATGCCCTCGGCGTGGGGCCGGGTGCGGTAGGTCTTGCACTCGATCAAGCTGGGGCCGCCGCCCTCGCGGGCGCGGGCGATGGCCTCGCCCGCGACCTGATGGATCGTGATCGCGTCGTTGCCGTCGAGCTCGAAACCGGGCATGCCGTAAAGCTCGCCGCGAGCGCCCACGCTGGGGTTGCCACTCGAATAGGAAAACGGAACCTCGGTCGCGAACTGGTTGTTCTCGCAAATGAACAGCACGGGCAGCTTCCAGATGCTGGCCATGTTGAGCCCTTCGTGGAACGCGCCGTTGTTGACCGCTCCGTCCCCGAAGAACGCGACCGCGACGTGTCGCGTCTTCAAGAGCTTGAAACTGTACCCCCCGCCGCAGGCCTGCAAGATGCAGGGCCCGACGATGCCGCTCGTTCCCATCAAGCCAATCTCGGGCGAGAATAAGTGCATGCTTCCGCCACGACCGCGCGATAGACCTGTCTCGCGCCCCAGGAGCTCGGCCATGAGCGCGCGCGGATGAGCCCCCTTGGCGAGCGCGTGACCGTGCCCGCGGTGGGTGCTGAAGAGCACGTCCTCGCGCGTCAAGTGGGCGCACACCCCGGCCGCGACGGCTTCCTGGCCGACGTACGTGTGGCACGCGCCGTGGACGAGCCCGCGCTGATGGCAGCGCGCCAGCTCTTCCTCGGTAAGCCGGATGACCTGCATCGTGCGATAGAGCGCGAGCAGCGCCGAATGCGGGGGCTCGCCAGTCCTCGACTGGGGCTCGCGCGCCCGGACGGTGGATTCAATCGTATTCATTAACATCTCTTTTATAGACAGATCAGTCGACATACCGCCGCGTTCCGCCCGAATTCATGGCCAGGTTGCCGCCGTCCATGGGTATGAGGGCGCCCGTGATCCAGCTCGAGGCATCCGAGGCGAGGAAGACGGCCAGGCCCTTCACGTCGTCGGGCCGGCCGAGCCGGCCGGTCGGGATGCCGCTCAGCCACTGGTCCTTGAGCCGGGGATCGGCGGCCATCCGTTTTTCGAGGCTGGGGTTCACGACTTGCGCCGGCAGGATCGCGTTCACCCGCACGCCGGAGCTGCTCCATTCGGTGCTCAGCTCGCGCGTCATCTGTGCGACCGCGCCCATCGCCATGCTATAGCCGATATGTCCGCGCCCGAGCGCGCTCACGCTGGCCAGCGAGCCGATGTTGACGATACTGCCGCGGCTCTGCTTGAGCATGCGCCGGCCCGCCTCCTGGCACATGCAAAACCGCCCCAGAACCAGATTGCGCCAGCTTCGCTCGATGTCCTCGAGCGTGATCTCCTCGGGCTTGCCCAGGACCCCTTCCCCCGCGATGTTGCCCAGAAAGTCGATCCGGCCGTACTCGCCGTCGACCCGCGCGAACAGGGCCCGAATTGCGTCCGGTTGGGAGACGTCGCAGGCGACGGCGAAGGCCCGACCGCCAAGCGCTTTGATCTGTTGCTCGGTTTGCGACGCGCCGACCAGGTTGAGATCGGCGAGCGCCAGGTCCGCGCCGAACTCGGCCAGAGCCATGGCGGCGGCGCGGCCCATGCCGCTGGCCGCGCCCGAGACGACCGCGACCCGGCCGGTGAGATCGAACATGTCGCGACTCATGATGGTCTCTCCACGGTGTCGTTCATCCCATACCTAAAAGCTCGCGAAGCATCGGCAGTTGCTTGGTCGCGAAGACCAAGAGCGCCATTCCGAGATAAAACACCCCGCAGGCGACCAGGCCAAATTGATGATACCAGCGCGGCCGGAGCGCGGCCGGGAGCAGGGTTCGGTTGACCCAGAGCAACTGAAACGCGGTGACGCCGATCGCCAGGTTGTTGAGATTGGCGATGATGAGCGTCATCAGCTTGGGCGTGCCGTAGCGACTGAAAAGATAGGCCGCCACGAACGTCCAAAGTACGTAACCGAAGAGGATCGCGTAATAAATGTGCCGGACCTGATCCGGGCGAAATCGCCCGCGCACGTGGGGATGAGCCGACCAGATGATGTCGGTCCAGCGCCTGCTGAAATCCTCGACGATCGACATCTGGCTGGGCAGAAGGACCATGAGCCCCACGAACAGGGTCGCGAACCAGAGGAATTGAGCCATGCCAGGCGCGAAGCCGGGGGCGTGTCGCATGCCGTCGGCGGTGATGATGGCCTGGGCCCAATCGAGTCGCTTGGTCTCGTGATACAGGGGCGAATAGGGGGCGAACTGAAGCGACAAGAGCGCTGGCAGCGCCATCCCCATGAAGCAGCCAGGCGCCCAGACCAAGACCTGATCGGTCAGGATGTAGCGCCACCACACCCGCCACCGCCTGTGGTTTTCGGCGGTCGCCGGGAACACCGAGCCCAGGTGGCTGAGCGTGATGTCGCGGCCGCCGACCGCGCTCGCGATTGCCCCGACCTGCCGCCCCATGCCCCAGCCCTTGTCGCGCACGTAATTGCTATAGGTCGAGTTCGCGAGGCCCCCTCCCCCCGCATAACCAGCGAACGCGCCGAGCACCGCGATGTTCGCCAGCGCGACGACCGGGAGCGTCCCGTCGCTCCACCACTGGGTGAAAACGTTGGCGACCGCTTCGCGGCCGTCGTGCTCGACCGGCACGTTGCCGAACTTGGCGAAGCCCGAAAGCACGCTCCACCAGTGCCCCGGACTCACGAATAAAAGGCCGATCATGAAGCAGAACCCGAGCACGACGACGACCTTGGCGGTCATCACCGCTTGCAGCATGTTGTAGACCTTGCCGCCCACCAGCACCGGCAACACGACCACCGCCAGGCACGCATAAGCGATCGACATCACCAGCGGCCCGTCGAGGGCGCTCGGCGGCCGGCCCAGCCAGAGCGACGCCACGACGACGGCCGCGCTCGTCGACAGACCCGGAATCAGGGCGGAGAGGCTGAGAAAAAGAATCACGCCGGTCCAGAAGAAAGGCCCCGGCTTCTTGCGCATGAAGCCGGTCGTGACCGGCTCGCCGCAATAGAGAGCGTAGCGCCCGCATTCAAGGTTGTAGAACACTTGAAGAATGATGGCGATGGTGGCGATCCACATGAGGCCGCCGCCATATCGGGCGGTGATCTCGGGCCCATAGAGCCATTCGCCGCCGCCGATCTGAATGCCCATCATGACGATGCCGGGACCGATGAATCGCGTCCAGCTTCGCCATGAGATGGGGGCGGGCTCGGGGAGCTCGGCCGTGCCCCAGCTCGGGAGACAGGTCTCCGGAAGCGAGATCCGCCCGAGCTCCGGCGCCTGTGAATCCAGATATTCACTCATGAGCACGCCGCTTTCGCCGCCGAGATCACAGTGGCAGTTCACGCACGAATCAAACTTGGGTTGGCGGCTCTTGCTCAGTGACGGGATTGGTGAGCGCGCCAATCTTTTCGATCTCGACCGTCACCGTGTCGCCGGGCTGCAAGAAGACCGGCGGCTTACGCGCCGCGCCGACGCCGTGCGGGGTTCCAGTGAGGATCACCGTGCCAGGAAGCAATAAAGTGCTGCCGGAGAGAAACTCGATCAAGGCCGGCACGTCAAAGATCATGTCGTTCGTGTTCCAATCTTGCATGACCTGGCCGTTGAGAATCGTCTTGATCGCGAGATCGTTGGGGTTCGGGATTTCATCCGTGGTGACCAGGCACGGCCCCAGCGGACAAAACGTCGCGAACGTCTTGCCGCGGCACCACTGGCCCCCGCCCCAGTTCAACTGCCAGTCGCGGGCGCTCACGTCGTTGGCACAGGTGTAGCCCAGAACATAGCTGAGCGCATGAGCTCTCGAGACGTTCTGGCAGGGCTTGCCGATCACGACCGCCAGCTCGCATTCGTAGTCGACGCGATCGCTGCGCAGCCGGCGCGGAAGGATGATGGGATCGCCGGGGTTCTGCACGGTTCCCAGGTTTTTCATGAAGAGAATCGGATGTTCGGGGATCGGCTGGTTCCCCTCGGCGGCGTGCTTGCGGTAATTGAGCCCGATGCAGAGGATGTCGGTCGGCCACACGGGCGCAAGCGTCTTGGCGACGTCGGCGGCCTGGCCCGTATCCCGATATGCGCCGAACACGTCGCCCTCGACCCGAGTCGCCGTGCCGTCGTCCTGCAGCCGTCCGTGATGCACGCGGCCGGCGGCGTCCTGGTAACGAATCAATCTCATGGCGTGCTTGCTCCCTGATGCGAGTTGAGTCGGTGGGTCTCGCGGCGAAAACCTTCAAAAGCTGGCTTGATCAGGCGGGGCTGTTCGAGTCTTGGCGGACGCCATTCACCACATTGGGAAGCGCCTTCCCCTCGAGCGCGAGCAGGACGATGCGCGCCGCCGTCTCACGCAGCGTCCGCACCGCGTTCACGCTGGCCGACGCGATGTGCGCCGAAACGACCACGTTATTCATCGCGAGTAGCGGGCTGTCGGGCGGGATCGGCTCAGGATCGCAAACGTCGATCGCGGCAGCCCCGATCTTGCCCGACCGTAAGCCGTCGATCAAGGCGTGGGTGTCGATCAGATCGCCGCGCGACAGGTTGACGACGATCGCGCCCGGCTTCAAGCGACCGATGGATTCCGCGTTCAGCAGCCGGCGCGTTTGCGGCGTCGAAGGGCAATGCAGCGTGACCACGTCGGCCGTGGAGAGCAAATCGGCGAGCCCGGCCGGCTCGCAACCCGCGTCGCGAATCCCGGCGAGCGGGACGGCCGGATCGTGCACGAGCCGCCGGCATTTGAACGGCGCAAACCGCGCGGCCACCTCGCGCCCGATGCGTCCGAACCCGACCAGCCCCACGGTCATGTCGCGCAGCGTCCTCATCTGATCGAGCGGAACCCCCAGTCCCCACCCGCCATTTCGAACATGTGTGCAATTGGTCACAACCTGGCGGGTCGTGGCGAGAATGAACGCCAGCGTATGATCGGCGACTTCGTCGATGCAGTAATCGGGGACGTTGCAGACGGGGATCCCGCGATCCCGAGCGGCGTCCAGGTCGACGTTGTCAACGCCGATTCCATAGCGCACGATCACCCGCGCCCGCCGCATGGCCGCGACGACCTCGGCCTTGATCGGCGCGAATTGCGTGATCACGGCGTCGGCTTCCTGCACAAGCGGGATCAGCGTCTCGGTCGACTTGCATTGACCGGGGACGACGACCGCGCCGGTCGGCCCGAGGATCGATTGCTCGATGTCCAGCGACGGAAAAGTGGAATCGGTGACGACGACTTTCATGAATCCCTCGCACGCCGCCGCGCAAGACGGCGATGAACGTCTCTGTCCCCGCGACGGCAACCTCAGGCACGACCCTGGGCTCAATCCGATTGTCTGACAATCCTAATGCCGCGTCCTGCCCCACGCAACGGCGCGGCGGAAAGGCGAAACACGGAACGAAGCCTCGGGGTTGGAACTCATCAAGGCCGGCCGCTCTGGATTCGGCTCGCCAGAGTCGTGCTCGGACGCGAATCTTCAAGCAAAAAACAACGACGCGCGAAAAAAAAGAGTCCTGACCCCTTTGATTCTCAGCGACCGGCGGCGACTTCCCCGGAACAGACCGCGCCGCAGCTCTCGTGGGAAGACGGCTCGGCCAGCTGGAATGCCTCTCGCGCGGTGGCGGCGGCGACCCCGGCGTTGACCGCGGCGACGATTCCCACCAGGGCATTGAGCAGGTCGTCCCCGAGGCCATCCGCCCGCGCCTTCTCGATCCGGCCCCGGGTACAGACCTGGCAGCCCCGCGTCATGGTCACCGCGAGGCCGATCAAGTGCTTTTCCCGCGCCGTCAAGAACTCGGTCCGGTGAGTGACTTGGAGATACTCGCGGACCTTCGTATCGTCATATGCCATGATCGGAACTCCCTGATGGTAAAACCAAACCTCACGCCCAACCTGAAGGACGGATCGTC
>DAIDHE010000316.1 GCA_027459775.1 Planctomycetales bacterium
CCCAGACCCAGGACGACCAAGAGCGGAGTAGAGACGAACATCCAGGATTCCTCGGTCGGCCGGCGGGTGGATTCTCTTTCAGCGGGGCCAGCGGGCAATGATCGTGCGGGCGACTTCCTCGGGGGGCGTGTCGGTGGCGTCGATGGCGTCATTTGCGATCGCGGCGTAGAGGGGCGTTCGCTCGGCGAGCACGCATTCGATCTCGTCGATCACGCCCGCGCTCGTGAGGGCCGGTCGCTGGGTCAGGCCGTCGAGAGCGATCCGTCTGGCCAGCTCGAGGGGACTGGCCTTGAGCCAAACCACGCGCCCATGCTCGCGAATGCGCTCGCGGTTGGCCAGGCGGAGGACGGCCCCGCCGCCGGTCGCCAGAACCGCATCGGGATGAAGGGCGCAAAGGTCGGCCAGGACGCGTTCTTCCCAGTCGCGAAACGCCGTCTCGCCCGACTCGGCGAACAACTCGGGGATGCCGCGGCCGCTCCGGGCCTCGACCACGCGGTCGCAGTCAAAAAACGGCAGCCCCAGGCTCTCGGCCACGATTCGCCCCACGGTCGTCTTCCCCGAGCCCCGACACCCCACCAAGGCCAGGCCCCGCCCCGGGCGCGAACCAGAACCCTCGATCATGATTCGCGCACGGGAGAGAGCTTGCGCTTGACTTCCTCGCGCATGAGCTCGACCGGGGCGTCCTGGCCGGTGTAAAGCTTGAACTGAATCGCCGCCTGGCGGACGAACATGTCCACCCCGCTCACCGTCTGGCAGCCGCGCTCGCGGGCGAGCTTGAGCATCATGGTATTCTCGGGGTGATAGATCGTGTCGAAGACGACGATCCCCGATCGGCCGAAGGCGGCCGGCGGGAGCGCCGTGTCGTCGAGGTTGGGGTACATGCCAACCGGCGTGGTGTTGATCAGGACATCGGCCAGCGTGCTGGCCCGGGCCGACCAGGTGACGGCCCGGCAGCCGACCTCCTCGGCCAGCCGGGCGGCCCGGTCGTCGTGGCGGTTGGTGATGGTCACATGGGCGCCGCGGCGGGCGAGACCAAACGCGATCGACCGCGCCACCCCCCCCGCGCCCAAGATCAGCACGTGCTTGTCCAGGAGCGGGCTCGCCGATTCCTCCGTCCCCTCGCCCCCCATCGCCGATTCCAGCGACTCCATCGCCGCCCGATAGTCCGTATTGTAGCCGACGCGCCGGCCAGCCTCCTGGATCAAGACCGTGTTGCACGCCCCCGCCCGCTCAACCGCCCCCTCGCACTGCTGGAGCATCGGAACAATGTCCTGCTTGTGCGGTATCGTCACGCTGACGCCTTTCAAATCGAGCCACATGAGCTCCTTGAAAAACGCCGCCAGCTCGCCGTTCGGCACCAGGAACGGAACCATCACCTTGTTGAGCCCAAGCGCCCGAAACGCCGCGTTGTGCACCGCCGGGCTCAGGCTCTGCTCGATGGGATCGCCAATCACCCCATAAATGTCGGACTTGGAGTCGACCTGCTTGTAACTGTAGTCGCGCTTGAGAACGTCGTAAGGGATCATTCCGGCGGCGAACACGCGCTCGGGATTGAAGCCCGCGTACGTGAAGGGAGCGCCATACTTTCGGCCCAGGATCCGCGTGAAAACCCCGATCTCGCCCATGGCGATCGGGATCATCGGCCCCTTGGCGGCCGTGGCCAGGTGCAAGACCCGCGACGCCTCCGCCAGCGTCGTCGCCGCGGTCGCGATCTTGACCACGTCGGGATCAAATTCCTCGCACTGCTCCTGGATGTCCTGGATGTCGACCGGCGTCGTCTTGGTATTGTGATAGCTGACGATGCGCTTGGTCTTGCCAAACCGGCGGATCTTGCCCGCGACGTCGAGCTCGATGTCGACGTAATCGACGCCCAGCGCGACCGCCTCGCGCATAAGCTGCTGCCGTTTGTCCTCGTTGCCTCGCCACAACCCCCCGTCCACCCCGCGCCGGATCGTCAGAACCAGGGGCGTCGGCCGCTCTTTCAAGATTCGCTTCAGATCCGGTTCGCGACGCAGGCAGTCGAGCCGCAGCTCGACCATGTCGACCCCCGCCTTGGCCGCCTCGGCCCACTCCTCCGCCAGCGAGGAATGCCTGCCACGCCCGATCGTCGCGCAAATCATCGACTACCACCCCTCGCCGACTGAGGCCGGCTTGGAAACCCCACGTCAGGACCGACCCCCACCGTCACCAATTGATTTTAAGATATCACTTCGCGGACGTGAAAGGGAGCGTCGCCCAAACTCGCCAAGTCGATTCTGGGGGCGCCCGCCCGCCGCCGCCAGGTGAAACCCGTCCCGGCGGCGAGTCTAGATCCTGCCGAACTGCTTTTCGAGCTGATCCTTGGTGAAAACCAGGGCGGTCGGCCGGCCGTGCGGGCAATGATGCGAGTCGGTTGCGAGATCCCCGCGTTCGAGAAGGGCGCTGATCTCCGCCGGCTTGAGCGGGTCGCCAGCCTTCACCGCCCCCTTGCAGGCGACCATGTGCAAGAGCTCGGCCAGAAGCGCGTCGCGTGTC
The DNA here is from genome assembly GCA_027459775.1 of Planctomycetales bacterium. GTDB lineage: Bacteria > Planctomycetota > Planctomycetia > Isosphaerales > Isosphaeraceae > JAKBAP01. Next base: position 2,515 of record DAIDHE010000316.1, read on the forward strand.
GGCGGCAACGGGTGATTGCGCAGATGGTCGGCCAGGTCGCGCACCAGGCGGTCGGGTTTGAGAGCGCTCAGCATCGCCGGAATTCCGCGCACCAGAATCGTGCCGCCGCCGAACGACTCGACCTCGAGCCCCAGCCGCTGCAACACCTCGGCGTGTTCCATGATCGCGGCCGCCTCGGCCGGCGGCAGGTCGACCGGCTCGGGCTCGAGCAACCGCTGCGACTCGACGGCCCCCCGCGCGATCCGCGCCCGCAGGTCTTCATAGAGAATCCGCTCATGGAGCGCATGCTGATCGACGACCATCATCCCTTCGCTCGTCTCCACGATCAGATAGCTGTCGTGCACCTGGATGGCCTTGTGCGCGCCTCGAGCCATGCGGTCCAGTTCGCGGACGCCGGCCGGGCCCGGCTCGCGCGCGGCGGTCTCGATGCGATCGACGTCGGGAGACAGCGAGCCCGCGGCGGCGGGCGCGGAACCGCCCGTGAGGGGCTCTTGCCCGTGGAACTCGTTGAACCGATCGCCAGGCCCGTCGGGCATGGTCAAGGGAAGCGACTGCGACCACGCGGGCGCGACGGGTTGGCCGACTGAATCGGGGATCCGCGCGGGAGCGCCCGACGCGACCGGGGCAAACCATCCGGCAACCGCCTGACGATCGTCGGCCGCGCCCGCGAGCCCAAATCGACCCCGATCGCCACCACGCTCATCGGCCAGCGCCGGCTCCCGAGCCGCGGCCGGAGCCTGGTCCCGCGCACTCGCCGCACCCGGCTTGCCCTCGACCTCGGGTTGCAGCCGCGCGTGCAGGTCGCTCTTCAAGAACGTCTGCCGGAGCGTTGACAGCAGGTGGCTGTAGACCCGCTGGGAATCTTGAAACCGCACTTCGACCTTGGTCGGATGCACGTTGACGTCGACCTCGTCGGGAGGCAGATCAAGGTGCAGAAAGGCCACTGGCATCCGCCCGACCATCAGCAGCCCGCGATACGCCTCGTTGAGCGCATGCCCCAGCGACCGGTCGCGCACGTATCGCCCGCCCAGAAACAGATACTGCCCCTTGGCTGACGACCGGCTCGTGGACGGATGCCCCACATAACCCCACAGGTGCATCCGCTCGAACCGCGATTCGACCCAGATCAGCGACTCGGCCAGCTCGCGGCCAAAGAAGATCGCGATCCGCTCGCGCGTTCCCGCCACGGCGGGC
>DAIDHE010000349.1 GCA_027459775.1 Planctomycetales bacterium
GGGCGCTGGCTGGCCGACAACGCGACGTCCGACGAGATGGTGCTCGACACGCGCGGCTGGGCGCGGTTCGTCTCGGGTCAACCAGGATACGATTACTGGCACGTGCGGCAGGCGCTCACCGATGCACATCTTCGCTACGTCGTCGTCGGCCTCGACGAGCTCGAGGCCAGGAGCCGCCGTGCGGCGTCGCTGCGGACGTTGCTCGCCCGGACCGGTACGCCCGTCGTGGAGTTTCCCGGCGGCCCCGGCGATTCCAGCCCTGGCGTCCGGATCTACCGCTTCGAGCGCCCTCGCGCCTGGGAGGATCTGCTGCCATGAATCACGGTTCGCTCTGGACCCGCTGGCGCGCCGGGGTGAGCTGGATGTGGGTCGCGCCCCCGTTCGAATCGTATCTGCGCGATCGCGATCAAACCGCGATCATGAATCTCGAGACGCGCGATCGCTTCCACGCCAAGCAAGGGCGTTCGACGGCCCGCGTCGAGTTGCGGAGCGATCGGCCCGATTCGCGGGGGCCGCTGGCGGTTTATCTGAAACGACATTATCAGCTCTCGACCCGCGAGCGAATGCTGGCGCTGTTCGATCCCGCCGGGCCGCACACGCCGGCGGCGGCCGAGCGGCGGAATCTCGAGCGCGCGACCGCGCTCGGCGTGCCCGTGCCCGAGGTCGTGGCCGCCGGCGGGCGAACCGGACCCCACGGCCGGCTCGAATCGTTTCTCATGATCGCCGAGCTCCGCTCGAGCTCAGCCCTGAACGAAATCTTGCCGACTCTGGTCACGCACATGGGCAAGTCTCGGTTCGACAAACTCAAACGGGCTCTCGCCCGCGAGCTGGCGCGGATCACCGCGACCCTGCACTCGGCCGGCATGTTTCACAGCGATCTTTACCTCTGCCATTTCTTTCTGGAGCGGGCAGGGGAGGGGGATCCATCCGACCGGCCCCGGCTCGCGCTCATCGACCTTCACCGCGCGGTCGAGCCTCGATCTGGGCGGTTCTGGCGCAGGTGGAAAGACCTGGGGCAGCTTTTGTACTCGACCCACGAGGTCGCCTGCGTCGGCGATCGCGACCGCCTCCGGTTCCTGGTCCATTATCGGCGGATGACGGGCATTCGAGGGGTGCGGTTCCTGGCCATGATGGTCCAGTTCAGGGCGGCGCGCTACGAGGCGCACAACCAGAAGCGCCTGCGCACGGCGGCGTCCGCCGCGCCCGCGCACGGCCTTTCGACATCCGCGCCCAGCGCGGCAGGGGGTTCATGATGCATCTGGCCTTGACCCTTCAGCATGTGAACCCAGCGCGGGGCGGGGCCGAGACCTACGTCGCCGACCTGTGCCGGCGGTTGGTCGCCGCCGGCTGTCGCGTCGATCTGCACGCCGAGACCTGGCAAGCCGAGGCGCTGACGAGCCAGGTGAATGTGATTCCGGTCGAGACGTTCGGCCGGACCCGGCTGGAACGGCTCTGGAGCTTCGCCCGCGAATCCGAGGCGTCGCTCGCCCAGTGCGCCCACGACTGTTCCGTGGGGTTCATCAATACGTACGCACATGACGTTATCATACCGCAGGGGGGGGTCCAGGCCGCCAGCCTGCTGGCCAACGCGCGGCGGCGGAAGCGCCCGGGCGCGCGACTGGCCTACGTGCTGGCGAAGTCGGCGAACCCCAAGCTGTGGGTTCAGCGCGCGATCGAGCGCAGGCAATACGACCCCGAGCGCGGGGCGCGGGTGGTCGCGGTGAGCCGGATGGTAAAGCGCGACCTTGAGACGTTTCATCATGTGCCTCCGCATCGGATCCATGTGGTGTATAACGCGATCGACCCCGCGCGGCTTGCGGTCGCGCACCCGGGCGCGAGTCGGGCGGCAGCGCGGAATCGGTTGGGGTTTGCTCCGGCTGACCTGGTCGCGCTTTTCCCCGGCCATAACCATGCGCTCAAGGGGCTAGGACCGCTCATCGAGGCGCTGGCCGAGCGCAGAAGGCTCGCGGCTTCATGCCGGCCGATCCACGTGATCGCGACCGGCGACGGGCAGGGCGCGTTTCGCCGCCTGGCCGCGCGGCGGGGGGTCGCGGGGTTCGTCCATTTTGTGGGCTATCAGGACGACGTCCGGAGCTGCTATCAGGCGGCCGATTTCTTCGCCCAGCCGACGTATTACGACCCCTGCTCGCTGGTCGTGCTCGAGGCCCTGGCGAGCGGTCTGCCGGTGATCACCACGATGCAAAACGGCGCGAGCGAGCTGCTCACCGACGGTCGCGAGGGGCGAATCCTGACCTCGCCGGACGCCCAGGGCGAACTGGTGCGGGCGCTCGACCTCATGACCGTCGACGCCGAGCGGCTGGCGATGGCCGCGCACGCGCGGGCGCTGGGCTCGCGGCACACGCTGGACGATCACGTGGCGCGGCTGCTCGAGGTTTTCGAGGAGGCCGCGGTCACGCGCAGGCGCAAGAGCGGGCCGCGCCTCGGCCACGAGGCGAGCTCGAGCGCGCCGCATTTCAACTGGTCCCGGACGTCCCCCAGGTCATGGAGCGACTGAGATGAAAGCCATCGTGCTGGCGGGCGGAAAGGGGACGCGGCTGCGTCCTTACACCCACGTACTACCCAAGCCGCTCATGCCCCTGGGCGTGGACGAGCCCATGCCGATCCTCGAGGTCGTGCTGCGCCAGCTCGGCCGCCACGGTTTTCGCGACGTCTCGATCGTGACCGGATACTTGACCGAGCTGATCGAGGCCTTTTGCGGCGACGGCCGGCGGTTCGGCGTCAGGCTCGATTATCGCCGCGAAACCACCCCGCTGGGCACCGCCGGCGGGCTCGCCCTCTTCGACCGGCCCTCCGAGCCCGTGCTCGTCATCAACGGCGATATCTTGACAACGCTTGATTATTCAGCGATGTTTGAATTTCATCGCGCGCGAAACGCCGCCGCCACGATCGCGGCCTATCCCCGCGAGGTCAAGATCGACTTTGGCGTGCTCGAGTTCGGCGACGACCCCCACGTGCTGGCCAACTACCGAGAAAAGCCCGAGTATTCGTTTCAGGTGAGCATGGGCGTTTATATCGTGAGCCCGATCGCCTGGAGCTACCTGAAGGCGGGCGAGGCGATCGGCATGCCCGACCTGCTGGAATCGATGCGCGGGTCGGGGCGCGACATTCATTGCTATCGCCAGGAATGCTACTGGCTGGACATTGGCCGGCACGACGATTATGACACGGCCAACGAGATTTTCGAGGCGCGGCGGGGCGCGTTCCTGGGAACGCCCGCGGTCGCCAAGCACAAGATCGGCCGCGATCAATGATGCTCGTCATGGACCCGGGACCGCTGGCTCTGGGCTCGATCGGGATCGCCTATCTCTCGGGATCGATCCCGTTTGCCTACCTGGTGGCGAAAGGGGTGAAGGGGATCGACATCCGCACGGTCGGCTCGGGGAACGTGGGCGCGACCAACGTCGGCCGCGAGCTCGGTTTTCGCTATTTTCTGCTGGTGCTCGCGCTCGATGCGCTCAAGGGGTTTCTGCCGACGTGGGGCTTGCCGCTTCTGGTCGGGCGGATCGCCCGCGCGGGGGGAGCGCCCGTCGACCTGCCGGTCGAGCTCGCGCTGGCGGCGATCGTGGGGCACATGTTCCCGGTCTTCCTGCGGTTTCGCGGGGGCAAGGGGGTGGCGACCAGCCTGGGGGCGGTGCTGGCGCTCGACCCGCTCGCGAGCCTGGTCGCGGTGCTGGTCTTCGTGGTCGCGATGGCGGCGACGCGCTATGTCTCGCTGGCGTCGCTGCTGGGCGCGCTCGCATTCACGACGTACCGGCTGGGCTGGGTTGGAAGCCCGCTGGCGCGAGAACATCGCGCGATGACCTGCTTCACGGTCGGGGTATTTGTGCTGATGCTCGTGAGGCATCGGGGGAATATCGCCCGGATCTGGTCTGGCACGGAAAGGAGGGTGGCCTTGAAAACGCGGCGAGGGACGGAACCGAAGGAACCCGATCGATCGGGCCGGGTCGCGGCATGGGTGGTGATTGGCGCGGCGGTCGGGTTCGCGCTCGTGGTCGCGGGCGTGATGGTCCATCGCCAGGCGACGGGCGTGCCGGCGACGACGGCTGGTCCCTGGCGGGTGCGCCAGCTTGACCGCGTTTCGACCGGACTGCAGCGGGTCGACCGCGTGGCGTTCGACGCCTCGGGACGACGATTGGCCGCGACATGTCCGAGGTATGAGCGTGTTTTGATCTATCGTGTCGACGACGCGGGGCGGCTGACGGTTGAGCGCGAGGTCGAGCTCGAGGGTCGTCCGCTGGCGGTGGCGGCGTGGGGCGACGGTTTCGTGGTTCTGGTGCAGCCTGGCGGCGATCGCCGTCATGTCGAACCTGGCTGGTGGGAGCTTTTCGACGGCGCGGGCCATCGCGTGGGCGGACGGCGGCCGACGGGGTATTATCCCCGCGACCTGGCCGTCTCGCGCGACGGCTCGCGGCTGTTGGTGCTGTGTGCCGGCCGATCGGCGGGGGACGCGAAAAAGCCCCGGCCGAGCCTCGAGGTCGTCGCGAACGACAAGGGCGGCGACGCCGCCCGCGTGACCGGCATGGTCGAGTGGGAATCGGAGCTCGAGCCCAGCGGCCTGGTGCTCTCGCACGACGGCACGGGCGCGCTGGTGGTCATTCCTGGAGTCGCGGCGAGCCTGGCGGTCGACCTGACCGCGCTCGACGTTCCCCGGCTGATCGGTCGCGTGTCGCTCGCGCCCGGCGAGACGCCGGTGCCGTCACGGTCCGATGATGGCGACTGGATCTTGCTTCCGGTGGCGGCGAATTCGCCGGCGATCGCCGTGGATCTGCCCGAGCAGGGGGGCGCAGGATCGCTCGAGTCGGTCCAGGGCGATTATGTCGTGTGCGCGCGCGAGCGCGACTCGGTGCTCGAGATCTCGCGGTCGAACCCGCCGCTGGCGCCCCTGGGGCGGTTGCCGCTCCTGGGCCCGTTCAACATGGGCCGCACCCGGCCGACCCACCTGGCGCTCGACCCGGCCCGGGGCCTCATCGCCGTCGCGACCCGCTCGGGCGCCATCCATCTGATCGAATTGAGCCGAAACGAGCCCGGCCCGCGCCCCCGCCTCGCACCCAAGGCTCTCCTCTCACGCGCCTCGCTCCCGACCGGACGAGCAAAAAACGACTTGCTCCCGAAAAAAATCGGATCAGCCCGTTGACTTTGAATTCGGGGACTGTAGCATAGGCGTTGGAACAGCAATTCGTCCGAGGTTTGCTCAAAACGTAGGTCGGCTTTCCTTCGTCCAAGAGCGGAGGTGGCGCGTGCGACTTCGCTCCTCGATCCTCGATCCTCGATCCTCGATCCTCGATCCTCGATCCTCGATCCTCGATCCTCGATCCTCGATCCTCGATCCTC
>DAIDHE010000353.1 GCA_027459775.1 Planctomycetales bacterium
GGGCGATCCTCACGGATCGCCCCGCCGTTTTTCGTTGCGCCCGTCCCGTCCGATTCGGCCCACGCCGTTGACTTTTCCCATCCCCTTCGCGGCTCGCGTCGGAAATCGGCATCATCCCGGTGCGACGTCGAAATCACGGGCCTAAGCTTGCGCAGAGTCGGGTCCAGCAGCGCCGGCGGTCCCTTCCTGGGCGACCTCGGTCGACCCGTGGGGGGCGTCGCGCGTCGGCCTGCGCCTCGACTCTGAATCGCTTTACTCACCCATGGGTTCGCAACGGAGTGATAGCAATGCTTGGATTCCCGCGAAAGCTCGATCGATCCACCTCGGCTCCCCGACGGCGCAGGCGGAGCGGCCTTGAGGCCGAGACCCTCGAGCCCCGCGTTCTCATGTACTCGACCCTCGGCGACATGTGGGTCTATCCCGTTCGCATCACCTACAGCCTCATGCCCGACGGCACCAACATCGCGGGGATGTCGAGCTCGCTGTTCCAGACCATGAACGCGATCGCGCCGACGGCGGAGTGGGAAAAGGCGATCAACATGGCGGCCCTGGAGTGGCAGGATTATGCCAATATCAACCTCAGCCAGGTTTCGGACAACGGGATGGCGGTTGGCGCCAGCGGCGATCAGCAAGGCGACCCCAACGTCGGCGACATCCGCATCGGCGCGGCCCCGTTGGGCTCGAGCACCTTGGCGGTGACGTTCCTGCCGCCGCCCGCGAACGGCGGGACCGACGCCGGCGACATCATCCTCAATTCCCAGGCCGATTGGGGCATCAGCACCAATTACGACGTCATGACCGTGGTCGGCCACGAATTCGGCCACGCCCTGGGCCTGGGGGAATCGACGGTCTCGTCGGCTGTGATGTACGGAACCTACAACGGAATCAAGCAAGGGCTCACGAGCGACGACATCGCCGGCATCCAGGCCGTCTGGGGTCCACGGCAATACGACCAATTCAATCAGGGCGGCGTGCGGAATTTCGGCTATACCGAGCCGACCAACATCAATCCCTATATCAACTCGAACGCCCAGATCACGCTGCCGAACCTCAGCATCACGTATCCCGGCGACGCCGAGTGGTTCCACGTCAACGTGCCCAGCGACACCACCGGCACGATGACGGTGACGATGCAGTCGAGCGGTCTCTCGCTGCTGTCTCCCTATGTCTTGATCTATAACCAAGGCCTGTCCTTGGTCGGCTCGACCTGGGCGGAGCAGTCGTTCGGCGCGACGATCTCGTGCCCGATCACCAACGTCACCGCGGGCGCGGGTTATTACATCAGGGCGATCGCGGCGCCGACGCTCGGGTCGGACGGCAATTACGCCTTGGAGGTCAACTTTGGCTCGCAGACGATGTCGCCGGTTCCGCCGCCTTACACGACGGTCCCCTCACAGCCCGACCAGGGGGGCGGAACGTCGAGTCTGGTGGTCGGCCCCACCGGGAGCCAGCCGCCCCCGCCAATGCTGATGCAGATTGGCAATATGAGTGTGTGGGCGGTCTCGATGCTCATGAATTCGCCCAACCAGCAAACTAGTTCGATCGCCCCGCGTACGGCCACGACGACCACTCCCCCCACGAGCGGCCCGAGCGGCCCGCTCACGCTCACGCGCGCCCCGTCGATGAGTGTCAACCCACCCTCGACGTTGATCACGACGCTCGCCAATCTCACGACGACGCCCCTCACCCCGGCCAAGCCGACGTCGGTGGCCTCGTCCGTCACGTCGACTCCGCCGCCGGCCGCGTCCCCCACCCACTTCGCGGCCCTGGACGTGGTCATCGCGCGCCACCATCCCACCCGCGGGAAGAAGGGCAAGCCGAGCCCCTTCGACGTCTGGTCGAGCCCTCTCGACTGAGTCGTCGATCCGTGCAAGAGGAACGGAGCCCGGCGTCGCTTATTTTCATCACGCCGGCCTCCCTCCTCGACCTATCCTTCTCATGACGGACCTCGCAAGGCCCACGGACGACAAGGGCGACCGAAAAGGATCTGGATCTCGCACGCGAAACACACATCCTCAGACCTGGGTGGCCCCACCGATGTACTCCTCGCTCCGCGCTCGATCATCCTCGAACGTTCGACGTCGTCCCGGCCTTGAGACCCTGGAGGCTCGCAACCTGCTTTCAGGCGCGGGCATCGCCTCGGTCTCGCCATCGAACAGCGCGCTCCTGGTCCAGTCGCCACAACAAATCGTCGTCACCTTCAACCGCAACGACATCCCCATCTGGATGTCGAGTTCCGACCTGCAACTCGAGGCGATGAACAGCAATGGCACGACGACACCGGTCTGGAATGTTCAAGACGGGCAGGCCCCCGTGGAGTATAGCAACGCCGCCGGCGACCAGCTCATCGTCCCTCTCGAGTCGCAGAACGCCTTCACGGGCGCGATCCAGAACATCACCCTCCAGCCGGGAACCTATCAGATCGACCTTCCCGCGTACTCGGGGGTGTCGTTCGCGGCGAGCGGCATGGCCGACGGGCTGACGCCGCTGTGGAATCCGTTCGCCGACTACGCGATCGGCACGTTCACGTTGCTCGGACAGGGGGCGACCCTGGCCGGGGCGACCAATCTGGGGACCATCGGCGGCTCGGTCCAGACGGTGTCGGGCTCGATCACGCCGGCCAACTATCAACAGGCCGTCGACCTCTACAAGATCAACCTGGCTCCAGGACATTCCTGGCAGCTTGGGCTTTCGTTGGGCGCCAGCGCGATCGGCAGCGGGCTCCAGCCGGCGCTGGCGCTCTTCGACGCCCAGGGCAACGTGATCGCCACCCGCGACGCCGGTACCGGGATCTCCGTCGACCCCACCGATCCCTATCTTTTCTCGAGCCTCGCCCCGGGTACGTATTACGTCGGCGTGTCGGGGGCGGGAAACCTGCCCAACGTGCCCGGCGGCTACAATCCGGTCACAGGGACGCCGGGACTGGTCGGCCTCAAGCAGCCGGGCGGCCCGTTCCCGTTCCAGCTTGATCTTGTCGCCACTCCTCACGACCAGGCCGCGCAAGTGACGAGCTTCCAGGTCAATCGGCTCGACCCGCTGAGCCCCGCGCCGACGTCGCTTACGCTCACGTTTTCAGCCGCTCTCACGCTTTCGAATGTCTTTGTTGTCGACGCTCAGCAACACGCGCTCGAGCTCCTCGATTCCAGCGGCCGGTTCTGGGCGACGACGGCGGGGTCGTACAACGCCCAGTCGGCGACGCTCCAGCTCATGATCGACGAGCCGCTTCCAGCCGGGTCGTACACCTTGGTTTCGCCCACGCAGGGTGGGCTCGTCGACCTGACGGGCGCACCGGTGACGGCCGCGGGCGAGCCCGCCGGGATCCTGGGAACGTTCTCGGTCGGTCAGTCTGGGCCGACCCCGCCCGGCGACCTGGGCGTGCTCTGGCCATCGAGCGCGGCCAAGGTCTGGCCCACCGCCGCCGACTCGTTCGTCGAGCAAACAACCCTCTCACCCCATTCCCAGGCGACCTATCGCTTCGTGGTGACGATTCCCGGCCTTTACAAGCTCCAGACCCAGACCGCCGGGGGCGAGATGTCGCTCATGCTCTTCGGCAACGGCCAGACCACCGTCCTGACCACGAGCGCGCTCGCCAACAATCCGCTGAAACTCGCGCCTGGCGTGTATGAACTGCGGTTCGCGAATCCAGGAGCGGCCCCAATCGCCGTCGACTGGTTGCTCAAGTATTCCAGCATCGACTGGGAAAAGATCATCGACAACGGCGTGGGCCAGGCTTACGCCCTGAACCTGGGGCTGGTTTCGCCAGAGGCGTCGGTCGGGGGCTCCTCGGCGCTCGCGGGCTCGGCCGCCCTGGCCGGGCCCGGCGCGACCCTGGGCGGCTTCGCGAGCGGACCCATCCCGAGCACGTTGCTCGCGACCCAGACCACCAGCCTCATGGGTGTACCGACGATGGCGACCGAGACGATCGCCGTGATCGGCCCCACTGCCGAATCCGGCTCGATCGCCATCGCCGACGCCGCCTCTGGCCTGCTTCCGGGCATTCGCTATCGATCCGCCCCCGAGCTCGCCGAGCTCGACGCGACACTTGCCGCGGCCAACGAGACCCAACCCCAGCCGCCTTTACTCGACACGCGCGTCGATCCGGCCCAGGCGACGGCCGCGATCGATCCCGAATCGGCGCGCGCCACCGCCGACGCCCGCGCTCTGGCAAGCGCACGCTGGCTGGACTCGATCGGCGAGATGATCGAGGGCTGGTTCCAGAATGGCCCCTCGATCGCGCAGCCCCCTCACGGGCATGATCATGAATTAACCCCCATGGCGATCGCTCAAAAGCTCGACCAGTCCCAGCCAATCGCCGCGATCAACCCGTTCAAGCAAACCCGAATCGCCAGCATCGATCCCACCGCCCTGGCGGCCCTGATCCTGGCGGCCGCGGCCGCCTGTCGCGCCCGCCACGTCCGGACCCTGCGCAAGAGAATCTCCCTCGCCACGAGCTCGGCCGTGGTCCGTCGCTCGATCCCGGCCCCCCATTCCGCGATCACCCTCGTGCCCAGTACACGACAGAGCCCGCGCGTTTGATCTCGCCCAGGGAAAAAACGCCCAGCCGCGGAGACCGCTCCGTACGGCCTCGGCGAATCCCGCCAGTCGGTCCTCCCGCCAGGTTCAAATAAGCTGGAAAGCCGCCGGACAACCATCACCACGAGGCCGGGCGCTCTCATCATGAGGCGCGCCCGGCCTTATTCCTGATCCCCGGACCGATTTCGTGATCCCAGGCGTCGCGGTCTGGCAACAAAAAGCGATCGTAACGGCGATATCCTGGCAGCCTTGGTCGATTGGGCGTTGACTTCGCCGGCGGACGACGCCAGTTTTAATGGGTCGGTTTTGCAATTCGTTGATGATCATGGGGAACGTGGGTTCGCCGACCCCGAGCGTGTGGCGGAGATGGATGTCGGACTGGCCGAGGGACCGGGCGCGTTCTGGCTTCACATTTGAATGACAACCGGATTTTTTTGACAGGGGGGGCAGCCGTGGCGCTCATTTCCAAGCCCGTGGGCGGGGTCGCGACCAAGCCGCCGGCCGGGCCGGGCCAGCCGGGGTCGGTGCAGGCGATTCGTGACGAGATGGCCGCCGCGTTTCGGCTCCATCAAGCCGGCGACTTCGCCGGGGCGATCCGAGCCTATCACGGCGTGGTCGCGCGCGATCCGGCCCACGCCGACGCCTGCCATTTGCTCGGCGTGGCCAAGCATCAGATGGGTCAATCGGCAGAGGCGATCGAACACATCGCCCGCGCGGTCGCCCTGCGCCCTGGCGTACCGGCGTTCCACGCCAACCTGGCCGAAGCTTACCGCGCCACCGGGCAGTTCGATCGCGCCGTCGGCTGTTGCCGGACAGCCCTCCATCTCTGGAAAGAATACCCCGAGGCTCATAACAACCTGGGCCTCGCCCTGCAAGCCCTGGGCAAGAACGAAGAGGCCGTCGAGCATTTCCGCACCTCGATCGCGCTCAAGCCCGACGACGCCATGACCCATTCCAACCTGGCGACCGCGCTGCGGACGCTGGGCAAATCCGAAGAGGCCCTCGAGTCGTTTCGCAAGGCGGTCGAGCTCAACCCCAGGCTCCCCCAGGCCCAGACCAATCTGGGCCAGTTCCTGCTCGATCTGGGCAAGGCCGAGGAGGCCTTGCCCCATTGCCGCGAGGCCGTCGCCCTCCAGCCCGACCTGGCCGAGGCCCACAACAACCTCGGTAACGTCTACCGCGCGCTCGAACAATACACCGACGCTCGCGCCAGCTATTTCGAGGCCCTGCGCATCAACCCCGATCTGACCCTGGCCCACGCCAATCTGGGGCTTGCCCTCCAGCGCGAGGGGCGGCTCGAGGAAGCGATGCCCTGGTTCCGGCGGGCGACCGAGCTCGAACCCGCATCGATCGTCTATCTCGGCTATCTGGCCGACGCGGCCTCCGAATCCGATCAAAACGACGTGGCGGCCGATTGCTACAAGAAAATGATCGAGATCGACCCCAGCCGGCCGCTCACCTATAACAATCTGGGCTGGCTGGTCCAGGAGCAAGGGAACCTTGACGAGGCCCGGTCCTACTTCGAGACCGCCCTTCAACTCGACCCCACCTTTCCGCCAGCCTTGATCAGCCTGGGGGGTCTCGAGGAAGAGCTCGGCAAACTGGACGAGGCCGAGGCCCTCTTTCGCAAGGCGCTCGCGGCCCATCCCGGCCACACGATCGCGCTTTCGCGGCTCTCGACCCTGCTCCGCGGCAAGCTGTCGGCCGAAGACCAGGATCTGCTCGAGCGCAGGCTCGAGGATCCCACGCTCCAGGAAAGCGTCCGCGGCACGCTGCTCTTCGGGCTGGCCCACGTCTACGACGCCCGCGAACGCTACGACGAGGCCGCCGCGTGCCTCAAGCGCGCCAACGCCGCCACCCTGGCCGAGCTCGAGACCAGGCGGCAAAAGTACTCGCCCCAGGAGCACGAGCGGTTCGTCTCGAACATGATCGCCACCTTCACGCCCGAATACTTCGAGCGCTTCGCGGGGGTCGGCGACCCCAGCCGGCGGCCCGTCTTCATCATCGGGCTGCCGCGGTCGGGCACGACGCTCCTCGAGCAGGTGCTCTCGAGCCATTCGCAAGTGCACGGCGCGGGCGAGCTCATGATCGTCCGGCAAAATTTCGAAGCCATCCCCGGCCTCATGAAGCGGCAGATCCCCCCCATGGGCTGCCTGCCCGACCTGCCCCCCGACGTGGTTCGCGAGCTCGCCCAGAAACACGACGCCAGGCTCGCCGCCCTCGGCGGCCCAGCCACCCACGTGACCGATAAGATGCCAGATAATTACATGTATTTGGGCTTGATCAATATCATGTTCCCCAACGCGACCTTCATCCACAGCCGCCGCGATCTCCGCGACATCGCCGTCTCGTGCTGGATGACCAATTTCCGCAGCATCCGCTGGGCCTGCGACCCCGAGCACGTCGCCAGCCGCTTCCGCGAGTATCTGCGGTTCATGGACCACTGGCGGCAGACTCTCCCCGCCCCGATCCACGAGGTCGACTACGAGGAGAGCGTCGAGAATCTCGAAGCGGTCGCCCGACGGCTGGTCGCCGCATGCGGACTGGAATGGGAGCCCGCCTGCCTCGAATTCCACAAAAACGATCGACCCGTCCGCACCGCCAGCGTCACCCAGGTCCGCCAGCCGGTCTACAAAAAATCAGTCGCGCGCTGGAAGAAATACGAAAACTCGATGGCCGACCTGTTCGCCAACCTGCCGGTGTGAATCCCCCCAGATCCTGGTTGAGACCCGCGTGTCGCCCTGAAGCGACGCCGGCCCATGTTCGTTCTGGTGCGTGGCCTAGGCTCGAGTGCCGTGTCGAGTCGAACGCCCTGGCCACGCACCCCAGAGAGCGGCATGCCCATCGCCGAACCGAATGTCCGCGCGCACCGACCGCGGGCGCGCAGGCCCGCACTCGAATCGCTCGAGACCAGGATCACCCCGGTCGTCATCGCGCCCACGCCGTTTGACGCCGCGATCCCGATCGTCGCTTACCCCGCCGTACGCGGGCTCGTCGACTCGAACGCCTACTCCACCGCGCCGAGCGGCGTTTCCTCGCCCGCCCGTGTCACCGGCTCGACCTCGCCCGTCGGGCTTACACCCCAGCAGGTGCGGAACGCCTATGGAATCAATGGGATCGCCTTTGGATCGATCACCGGCAATGGGGCCGGCCAGACAATCGCCATCGTCGACGCCTACGACGATCCCTATCTCGTGGGAACCTCGTCCCCCAACTTCGCAACCAGCGACCTCGGCCGCTTCGACCAGGCGTTTGGCCTGCCGAGCCCCCCTAGCTTCACCAAGATCGGCGAATACGGGACAGGCGTTCTGCCGGGGACCGACCCCGCGGGCGCGGGCAACCCGGCGGGGAACTGGGAGACCGAGGAGGCCCTCGACGTCGAGTGGGCGCACGCGATCGCTCCCGCCGCGAATCTGCTCCTGGTCGAGGCCAATTCCCCCAGCAGCGCGGATTTATATCAGGCGGTGTCGACCGCGAAGGGGCTCGGCGGAGTGACGGCGGTCTCGATGAGCTGGGGCTCGTCCGAATATGCGAGCGAGCTGACCTTTGACGGCCTGTTCACGACGCCCGCCGGTCACGCCGGAGTCACGTTCGTTGCGGCCACCGGCGATTCGGGCTCGCCGGGCGAGTATCCCGCGTTCTCGCCCGACGTGGTGGCAGCCGGCGGCACCACGCTCACGCTCGCGCCTGGCGGCGCCTACGGCTCGGAGTCGGCCTGGTCGGGTAGCGGCGGCGGGACGAGCGCCTACGAACCCCAGCCGGCGTATCAACAAGCGGTCCAGACGACTGGCTTCCGCACCACCCCCGACGTTTCCTTTGACGCCGACCCCAGCACGGGCGTCGCGATTTGCGACCAGTACAACGCCAGCCCCAGCCGGCCCTGGGAGCAAATGGGGGGCACGAGCCTGGCAACGCCCAGTCTGGCCGCCTTGTTCGCGATCGCCGATCAGGGCCGCGCGGCGAGCGGATCGGCCAGTCTGGACGGGCCGGGGCAGACCTTGCCCATGCTCTATCAGCTCGGCTCGAACGCGTTTCACGACGTGACCTCGGGCTCGAACGGCGGCGACCGCGCGGGCGTGGGTTATGACGAGGCGACGGGACTTGGCAGCCCGGTGGCGAACGTGTTCGTGCCCGACCTTGTCGGCGCAACCCAGGCGAGCCCGACGCAACGGGTGATGATCGCGTCCGCGCCGCCGGCGAATGTGACGGCGGGTCAAGGCTTCGGACTGACCGTCCGGGTGGTGAGCGGCTCGGGAGCGCTCGAGATCGGCTATAACGGCGAGATCACGATCGCGCTCGCGAGCGGACCCGCGGGGAGCGTGCTGGGCGGCCCCGTCGCCGTGCGGGCGACGGGGGGCGTGGCCGCGCTCTCGGGGCTGTTCCTGACCGAGGCCTCAAGCGGCGACGCGCTGCGAGTCGCGGCCAGCGCCTCCTCGGCCGTCTCGACGCCGATCGTGGTGTCGCCCGCCGCGCCCGCCGCGCTGGTGGTGATCGGCCAGCCGCCCGCGCAGGTTCCACTGGGGGGCGTCTTCGGTCTGACCATCGCGATCGTGGACCGGTACGGCAATCTGGTCGCGAATGATAACGGCCTGGTCGCACTCGCGCTCGCGGCTGGGCCGGTGGCGGGTGCTCTGGCGGGCCAGACCGTGGTCGCGGCCGCCAATGGGATCGCGGTCTTCACCGCTCTGGCCCTCGTCGACCCGGGGCCGGGCTATGTGATCGCGGCCGGGGCCGATGGGCTCGCGTTCGCGTTCAGCGAGCCTATTCGCTCGGTCGCCCCGCCCCGGCCGGCGCGGATCTACGCCCACCTCGTCCATCCCAAGGGGCATCATCACGTAATCAAGCGTATCCCAAAGCACGCGAGGGCGGTCGCCCCCCATCGTCGGGGCTGGTGATCCCGAAGCACGACGCCAGTCACGACCGCCCCAGCACGACCGGAACGTCGAGCGGCTTGCCGTCGCGGACGACCGTCAGGCGGATCGTCTCGCCTGGCTTGTGCTTCTCGACCTCGGTCAAAAGCTCCTCGACGGTGCGGACGCGCTTGTGCTCGACGGCAACGATCAGGTCGGCCGTGTCGGGGTCGATGCTGCGGCTGACGAACCCCGGCGCGAGCCGCTCGACGCGGACCCGGGCGGCCATGACGCCCGCCCGTTCCGCCGGCCCACCCTCGACCAGGGCCATCACGAGCAGCCCCTCGCCGGTGGCATAGACCCGCGTCACGCCCAGGTCCGCGCGGATCACCCGGCCGTTCTCGATGAGCTGGCCGAGGATCCGGCTGATCGCGTTGATCGGCACCGCAAAGCTGATACCGGCCGACTGGCCGACGTTCGAGACGATCGCCGTGTTCATACCGATCACCTGCCCGCGCGAATTGAGCAGCGGCCCGCCCGAGTTGCCAGGGTTGATGGCGGCGTCGGTCTGGATGATCCCCTTGATCATCCGCCCGTTCTTGGCCTTGAGCGAGCGGTCCAGACTGCTGATGATGCCCGAGGTCAACGTCCGCTCGAGCCCGAACGGGTTCCCCAGGGCGAGGATTTTCTGCCCGACCAGGACCGTCGACGAGTCGCCGAGCACGACCGGGAACAGCTTTTCCGGCGGTACCTTGACCACCAGCACGGCGACGTCGTTCGAGGCGTCCGCGCCGATGATCCGCGCGTCATGGGTCGAGCCGTCGAAGAGCGTGACCCGAACGGCGTTCGCCCCCTGGACGACGTGGAAATTGGTGAGGATGCGGCCGAGCTTGTCGAGCACGAACCCCGACCCCGTCCCCGTCGACGTTTCGTCGCCGAAAAAGCCAGACACCTCGGCCTCGGTCGTGATGTTGACCACGCTCTTGTTGACCGCGGCGTAGACCTGGACGTTTCTCCGTTCGTCGGGGTCGAGGTTTTTCAGCACGTCCTCCGGCAGGGGGGGCGCACCCGGAAGAGCCTGCGCGCGGGCCTTGGCCTGACCGGGCTCGTCCGGCTGGGCCTCGAGCCGCCCGCCCAAGAGCACCGCGACCAAGCACAATGTCGCAAGCGCCGTCGCCGCGTGAGTCGCCAGTGATCTCCAGCGATTGGTCATGACCGTCGTCTCCTCGAAAAACACGAACATCCTCCGCCAACGGGTGCACGAGGAATCATCCCCCCCAGCGTCGTCCCGGCATCCTTATGCCACAATTATAGCAACTCGCAAGGTCGTTTCCCCACCAAGCCCGCCCGCGCCGGCGACTGGACGCACCCCGCGCCGCGTGCCAGAATGATCGAACGCGACCTGATCGAGCCCCCCGCCCTGCTCGCCGTATGATCGAGCCGCGGCCAGCCCCACGGGTCGCCCCTTGACCCTCGAGATCCGCAACCGGCCAGGAGTCGACCGACCGATGAGACCATCCCCCCGAGCCGCGTCCTTGGCCGTATTGACCCTCGCAACGGCCGCCTGTGCGATCGCCGCGCCTGGCAATTCCGCATCGGCCCAGGTCGACGCCAAGCAAACGACCGCCAGGCTCAAACCCGCCCCGGGGCTCGAGGCCACCCTCTGGGCCGCCGAGCCGCTCCTGGTCAACCCCACCAATATCGACATCGATTCCCGCGGCCGCGTGTGGGTCGCCGAGGGGCTCAACTATCGCCTCTCGCGCGGCGGCAATCGGCGGTTCCATCGCATCGAGGAAGCCGACCGGATCAAAATTCTCGAGGATACCGACGGCGACGGCAAGGCCGACAAGGTCACCGTCTTCGCCGACCGCGTCTTTCCCGTCCCCATGGGCATCGCCGTCGAGGAACATCACGACGCGAGCGGCAAATACACCGGCTGCCGCGTGTTCGTGGGCAACAGCCCCGACCTGCTGGTGCTCGAGGATACCGACGGCGACGACAAGGCCGACAAACGCTATCCCCTCCTCACCGGCTTCGGCGGCGTCGACTCCGACCACGGCGTCCACGGAATGACCCTCGGCCTCGACGGCAAGCTCTATTTCAGCCACGGCGACGGCTGTTGCTCGGTCCAGCACGACCACTCGGAGCGGCAACAGAATTTCGACGTGATCGACAAGGGCGGCCGCCACGTCTGGACCGATCAGCTCGCGAACACGCTGCGGGTCGACCGCGACGGAACAAACTTTGAAATCATCTGCGATCGTCAACGGAACAACTACGAGACCTCGCTCAATTCGTTTGGCGAGATCTTCACGAGCGACAACGACGACGACGGCAATCGCGGCTGCCGCGTGATCCAGGCGATGGACGGCGGCCATTTCGGCTATCACACGCCCGGCAGCCCCTTGCACTGGGGCGAGGACGTGCCGGGAAACGTCCCCAAGCTCGTCGGCACCGGCAACGGCAGCCCCTGCGGGATCATGGTCTATGAGGGCTCGCTCCTGCCCCCCGAATACCGCGGCGCCATCCTCGAGGTCGACGCCGGCACCCGGCAGGTGAATTTCTTCCCACTTTCACGCGCGGGCGGCTCGTACCGGACCGAGTACAAGGTCTTCCTCGCGGGGACCGACCCCTGGTTCCGGCCGGTCGACGCCTGCGCGGCCCCCGACGGCTCGGTCTACGTCGCCGACTGGTACGACGCCGGCGTGGGCGGGCACGCCTTCAGCGATCAGACCACCGGGCGGATCTATCGCGTCGCACCCAAGGGCAACAAGCCCGCGAATCCCAGGCCCGATTTTGGCAGTCTCGACGGACTGATGAAAGCGCTTCGATCGCCCAATATCGCCACCCAGGACGCCGCGCGCAGGGGCCTGATCGCCCTTGCCAAGACCCAGCCCGCAAGCCAGAAGGCCGGCGAAATGGCGCTTCAAGATCCCGATCCGATCATGCGGGCGCGGGCGCTCTGGGTCTGGAGCGCGATCGACGGGGTCGCCCCCGCGGCGATCATGCTCAACATCACCGCGAGCGGCGACGAACCGCGCTTACGCGCCCAGGTCGTCCGCATGATCGCCCGCGACTGCCGGCAAAACGGCAACGTTCACTATTCCCAGGGATCGCCCCAGCCGCCGCCCATCGAGCCCTGGGTGCTCGAGACCCTCAAACTCGTCGCGAAGGATCCCGACGCCCAGGTGAGACGCGAGGCGATCCTCGCCCTGCGCAACCTGCCCACCAAGGACGTCGGCGAAACCCTCCGCGAACTGGCGGCCTCGTGGGACGGCCAGGACCGCTGGTATCTCGAGGCCCTCGGGCTGGCGCTCGATCAGCGCGACAGCGGCTATCTGGCGCACCTCATGGACGGATCGTTATATGGCGAGCTGGCGCTCGTTCGCGACGGCGACCGCGGCGACGTGGCGCTTCCTCCCTATTTCCCGGTCGACCGCAACGAAGCCTTCATTCCAACCGGCGCACCCATCCGGCCCGCCACGCCGCTGGCGAAAAACCTGGGGCTGTGCTGGCGCCTGCACCGGATGGAGGCGCTTCCGTTCCTCGAGCGCGTCATCCCCGCGCTGCGCGCTCCCGAGCTCGAGCAAGCGGCCTTCGACACGCTCGAGCGCATCGCCCAACCCGCGGCCGCGCCCGCCGTCGCCCGCCTGGCCGGCCGCGCGGCCGATCCCGAAACGCGTAGGGGACTGTGTGCGATCCTCGCCCGCCGCCTGCGAACCGAATGGAAGCCCGCCCGCGCCGACGCCGCCGTCGTGGGCCTCGTCGAACGCCTGCTCGCCGACCCCGATTCCCGCGGCGACGGCATCGCCATGGCCGCCAGCATGGGCGACGAACGTTACTTCACCGCGATCGAACACCTGGCCGCCGATCGCTCGCTGCCCACTCCGATCCGCCAAAGCGCGATCCAGGCGCTGGGCGCATGGGCCGGCCGGTCGCGCGAGCTCCTGGACCGCATGATCGCCGACTCGCGCGGCAAGCCGAGCGCGACCCCAGAGGCCGAGGCCGCCGTCCAGACGCTCGGGCGAACGCCCGGCGGGCCCGAACGCCTGCGGGCGATCGCAACCTCGGCCGATTACCCCCTGGGCGTGCGCAGACAGGCGCTTCGGGGTGTGTTTCTCGAGCGCGACGGCGGGCGGATAATCCTCGAGATGGCCCGTTCCAAAACGCTCCCCGACGATCTCAAACCCGAGGCGACCGCGCTCCTGCAAGCCTCGAGCGACCGCCGCCTGCGCGCCGACGCCGCCAAGCTCTTGCCGCCCCCCGTCGCGGCCGGCGGTCGACCGCTTCCGCCCCCCGCCGTCCTCGCCCGGCGCGTGGGCGACGCCCCCCGCGGACAGGCCGTCTTCTTCCGCGAATCCCAGCTCGCCTGCTCGAGCTGTCATCGCGTGCAAGGCCGCGGCCAATGGGTCGGCCCCGACCTCTCGACCATCGGCGTCAAATACGGCCGCCAGGAACTCTTGAACTCGATCCTCAACCCCAGCGCCGCCGTGGGATACAACTTTCGCGCGGTCGTCGCCGGTCTCTCGGACGGCCGCGTTGTCACCGGCCTCCCCGTCGAGGATACGCCCGAAAAACTCGTCCTCAAGACCGCCCTCGGCGAGCGCGTTTCAATCCCAACTCGCGATGTCGACGACCGCAAGACCAGCGACGTCTCGCTCATGCCCGAGGGGCTCGCCCAATCGATGACCGAGACCGAGCTCGTCGACCTGGTCGCCTATCTGGCCACCCTTCGCGAACCCGTCAGCGTCGTCGGGCGTTATCAAGGAACGGGCCCGATCACGGAACTCGACGCCAAGGCCCTCGCGGTCGCCGACGGCCACGCCGCCAGCAAGCTCGTGCTCCGCCGGCTCACGGCCGACGCCGAGGGCCAGGTCGACCTCGGCCGCTTCATGGGCGACGCCAGCCACGGCGCGGTCGTCGCCACCCCGCTCATCTCACCCACCGATCAAAAGGCTCGCCTGGTCCTCGAGACGACGGCCCAGGTCGTCGCCTGGCTCGACGGCAAACCGCGCGATCTCAAGACGGAAACCGTCGGCAAGGGCGTCTGGCGCGAGACGACGCTCGACCTTCCGCGCGGAACCAGCCGGCTGGTGATCTGGCTCAAAAAGGGGTCGAGCGGCGACGACGGCCGGCTCGTGACGACGGTGATCAGCGCCCGCTCGGTCGGCTTTGACGAATCGTCGGCCGCGACGCTGGGGGCGGTCAAGCCGTGAGCCCGACCGATCGCCCGGATGATCCAGAACCAGAGCGCCCCGCGCGGGTGGCCGTGGCGATCCCGTGTTACAACGAGGCCGCCGCGATCGCCGCCGTCGTCGCCGATTATCGGGCCGCCCTCCCTGACGCCCTGATCGTCGTCTTCGACAACAACTCGACCGACGGCACAGGCGACATCGCGCGGGGGCTCGGCGTTCGCGTCGAACTGGTTCGCGAACAAGGCAAGGGGCACGCCGTCCGGGCCGCGTTCAAAGCACTCGCGGATCACGATGTGGTCGTCCTCACCGACGGCGACGGCACTTATCCCGCTTCCGAGGCCCATCGGCTCATCGCGCTGGTCGAGCAAGGCCGGGCCGACATGGCCGTGGGCGCGCGCAGGCCCGTCGCCGGGGCAGGGGCCATGACGCTCGTCCGGCGGCTGGGTAATTTGCTCATACGATCCGCTTTTCGGATCTTGATCGGCCCGGGCAACACCGATTTGCTCTCGGGCTACCGGGCGTTCAGCAAGACCTATCGCCAGCAAGTCCAGCTCAGCGCGACGGGCTGCGAGATCGAGACCGAGCTGGCGAGCGAGGCGGTCGCGCGGGGTCTCCAAGTCGTCGAGATCCCGATCCCCTACCACCCCCGCATCGCCGGGACCGAGAGCAAGCTCTCGGCCGTCCGCGACGGCGCCCGCATCCTGCGCACGATCCTCCGCCAGAGCTGGCGGCTCGGACCAATCAAAGGGGTCAGGACTCATTGATGCCGGGAAGATCGACTTGCCTTTGTTCTGGACGCGGACCGGCATCGATGAGTCCTGGCCCCTTTGATTGGTCCGCGCTTTCGGAGCGTTTCATCGTGACTCGCCGGGATTGGCGAAACCCGCGGTTTGTCGTAGTCTTATGGTGAACGGAGCAAGGGTGACATGACGATCCATCTGTCCAGAAGTCAAGAACAGTTCGTCCGCACCCTGTTACAGGAGGGCGATTATGCCTCTGAGACCGAGGTCGTCGAGGAGGCTCTGCGATTGCTCGAGGAGCATCGCCTTCAAAAGACCGGACGAAAGAAGCTCGAAAACCTGCTGCTGGAAGGTCTCGATTCCGGTCCCTCGACTCCGATGACGGCCCAGGATTGGGACGAAATCGAACGCGAAGGAAAGCTCCTCATCGCCGCCCGCAAAAATCGCGACGCTCGATGAGCAATCCAATCGTTCTGAAATCGCCGATGGCTCGAGCCGATCTGGCCAGTTGCCATGCCTATATCGGGGAACGGAGCCTCGAGGCCGCTGTCCGATTCCGTCTCGCCGTCGAGGCGACATTCGCGGCCCTGGCGCGGATGCCCAATACCGGAGCGCTTTTTGAAGTCGAGAACGCGCGGCTGATTGGGCTTCGCTGCACGTGCGTCAAGAGGTTCCGGAATCACATGATCTTCTACCGGCCGATTGACCACGGCATTGAGGTCATCAGGATCCTCCACGCCGCGCGTGACGTCGCGGCGATCCTGGAAGTGCAAGAATAAAAGTGCCTTCGCGGCTTGGCCCGATATGTGAAAAAGAGCTGGGGCGGCCTGGCGCCAATCCGCGCGCCCTTCCCCGCCCCCACCCCCGCCGCTATGCTAAACTTTTGTTGCTCACGCGATGACGACCCGCCCCCAGCGGTTGATCACGCGCGACGGAGCGCAGGGCCGCTGGTTGATTTCACGCCTGTTTCCCTTGGTTGAGGACTTTCCTCGGATGCGACGCACAATCTCACTCCGCCGCGTGCTCGCGCCGGCGCTCGGCTGGTGGGCCCTCTTGACCCTGGCCTCCACGCGGCTCGCCGCCGATTCGCCCAAGGTTCCCGACGGTTTCGCCATCCGCCTTGTCGCCGCCGTGCCGGCCGTCGAATACCCCTGCCAGGTCGCCACCGCCCCCGACGGCTCGCTCTATGTCGGTGAAGACCCCATGGACCAGGTCGGACCCGCCGACAAACCCATCGACCGCATCCTCCTCTTTCGCGACGGCAAAGACCCCATCGTCTTCGCCGATAAGCTCAACGCGATCTTCGGCATGGTCTATCGCGATGGATCGCTGTATGTGATGAACATGCCCCACTTGACGGTCTTCAAGGACACCGACGGCGACGGCAAGGCCGATTTTCGCAAGGAGATCTTCACCGACCTGGGCTTGCCGGCGGGGTCGCCCAACAACTTCAACGACCATATCGTCTCGGGCCTGAAACTCGGCATCGATGGATATCTCTATATCGCGGTGGGCGACAAGGGCGTCCCCAAGGCGACCGGCCCCGACGGACGGACCGCCCAGGTGCGGGGCGGGGGCGTGCTCCGCTGCCGGCTCGACGGCACGGGGCTCGAGATCTTTTCCACCGGCACCCGCAACCATCTCGAGCCCAATCTCGACGATCGCGACAACCTTTTCACGTACGACAACACCGACGACGGCCTGGGCTGGTGGACGCGAGTCACGCATCATATCGACGGCGGCTATTATGGATATCCCTGGGACTATCACACCCGGACCGACCGGATGTTGCCGCGGATGGCCGAATACGGCGGCGGCTCGCCATGCGGCGGCGTCTTTTACGGCGAGGACGCCTGGCCCGAGGAATTCCGCGGCCGGTTGTACTGGGCCGAGTGGGGCAAGCGCAAGGTCCAGGCGTTCCAGTTCGCACCCTCGGGCGCGAGCTTCAAGGTCGCCAGCGTGATCGATTTTGTCACGCCGGGCGGCGTCGAATCGTTCCGGCCGCTCGACCTCGCCCTCTCGAACGACGGCAAGACGATGTACGTCGCCGACTGGTCAATGGGGGGCTGGGCCAACAAGACCGAAAAACTGGGCAGGGTCTACGCGGTCACCTATACCGGCAAGCTCGCATCGCCGCCGCGCCCGCGGGGCAAGGATTCCGACCCGACGCCCGCGCAGATCACCCGCCTCTCGCATCCGTCGTATCACGAGCGAACGGCCGCTCAGGCCGAGCTCGTGAAACGCGGAACGGACGTTTTGCCGTTCGTTCGCGAGGCCCTGATGTCGGAGAAGACCAATCCCATCGCCCGCCGGCATCTCGTGTGGGTTCTGGACGCGATCGCCGGTGCAACGCCCGAGGCGACCGTGCCGCTCATCGAGGCGCTCGACGCGCAGGTCGCCGACGTTCGGGCTCAGGCCGCCCGCGCCCTCGGCGTGCGCTCGGTCCCGATCGCGCGCGAACCCCTGGAAAAGCTGCTCCACGATCCCGATCCGACCGTCAGGCTCCAGGCCGCGATCGCCCTCGGGCGGATCGGCGACGGCGACTCGGTCCCCGCCCTCTTGCCTGTGCTGGCTGAAAACGCCGCCTTCCTGGCGTTCGCGGCCCGGCGGGCGCTCGCGCGGATCGGCGACTGGAAGACGCTCGCCGCCGGCCTCGATTCGACCGACGCCAGGGTTCGCGACGGCGCTCTTCACGTGCTCGAGGGCGTTTATGATCTGGATGCGACAAATCTGCTGATCGCTTTCTCCCGCTCGAGCGCCCGCCCGATGGATGAGCGCGCGCGGGCGGTGTCGTTCCTGGCGGAGGTCGATCGCAAAGCGCCTCCCTGGAACGGTCGTTGGTGGGGCACTCAGCCCGCTCGCACCGACCCGCCCCGGCGCACCATTGCGTGGACCGGAACAGCGCTCGTGCTCGAGGCGCTTCGCGGCCTTCTGGCCGACCGTGCGCCCGCGCTTCGAGCCGCGGCGGTTCGGGGGCTCGTGGCCGCGCGCGACGACGGGTCCAAGGATCTCTTGCGCCAGCATTATTCCCACGAGAGCGACGCGAGCGTGAAGGTCGAGCTCGCGCGGGGACTGGCGGAATGGGGCGATCGCGCGAGCGTGGCCATGCTGGTTCGCGAGGTGGGCGATCGCCGGTCGGCGGGCGAGGTCCGCGACGCAGCCTTGAAAGCGGTCGAGAAGATCGGCGGCGCCGAGGCGGCCAAGGGGCTCTTGTCGCTCCTGGAATCGGGGGCGGCCGGCGATCGCACGCCCCAGCTCGCGGTCGCACTCGGGCGGATCAAACGCCCGGAGGCCGCGACCGGGCTCATCGAGCTGCTCGCGAATAAAAAGCCCTCGACCCGCGCCGCCGCGGCGCTCGCACTCGTCGAGCTGCGCGGGTCGATGACCGATGCCGCCCGTGCGACCGCGAGCGAGCGGCTGAGGAAGCTGCTCGGCGACCCGGATCTCGAGGCTCGCAAGCAAGCCATCGCCGCCGTCGGCGCGTTTCAGGACAAGGCCGCCGTCCCCGAGCTGATCGCGCTCGCGGCCGCCGAACCGACGGCGTATGAAGCGTCGCTGGCGCTGACCGCGATCCCTGATCCTCGAGCCTTGTCGGTCTATGTGGGGGCGCTCATCCAGAAAAACGCGACGCTTCGCGACGCCTCGGCCGCCGCTGTCGCCCAGATCCGCGACCAGGCCGCCCCGATCCTCGATCAGCTCGCCAGCCGCAACGAACTGCCCCGCGCGGCCCTTCCCGAGCTGCGGACAATCTACGAGCGCTCGAGCCCGATCGTGAAATGGCGCGTGCTCGGTCCGTTTCCCGAGAAGGCGGGCGACCTGATCAAGCCCGATCAGCCCATCGACTTTTCCGCGAGCCACGAAGGGCGCGACGGCAAGCGGATCAAGTGGCGGCCAGCGCGACCCGTCGACTCCCGTGGCCAGATCGACCTGGGCCGGCTCTTTCACTCTGGCGACGAGCTGGCCGCCTATGGATACGCCGAGATCGACAGCCCAATCGCGCGCAAGGCCCGGATGGTCGTCGGCTCGGACGACACGCTCGTGGTCTGGCTCAACGGCAAGGAGGTCTACCGGTTCAACGAGTCGCGCGGGTTTGACCACGACCAGGCTCGCTTCGAGATCGAGCTGCGGCAGGGAAAAAACACGGTGCTGGCGCGCTGTGGCAATCATGGAGGCGGCTGGCAATACGCGCTGGCGGTCTCGGGGGCGGTTGATCATGCGTTTCTTAAAGGCGCTCCCCAGGGCGCGTTCGACCCCGAGGGCTATCGCCAGGCCGCGCTCAAGAACAAGGGCGACGCCGGCCGCGGCCGGGCCTTGTTTCACGACCTGAAGGGGCTGGCGTGCATCAAGTGTCACGCGGTGGGCAAGGACGGCGGCACGGTCGGGCCCGAGCTCTCGACGGTGGGGACGAAATACCCGCGTGAGGAGATCATCGCCTCGGTGCTCTATCCTTCGGCCCGGATCTCGTCGGGCTTCGAGTCGGCGGTGTTCGCCCTCGCCGACGGCCGCGTCGTGACCGGCATCCTGCGCGGCGAGGACGAGCGTTCGGTCAAGCTCCAGGATGGCGACGCGAAGCTCCAGACCATTCCCAAGGACGACATCGACGCCCGCAAGCCCAGTCCCGTCTCGCTCATGCCCAGCGGCCTGGCCCAGGGACTCTCCGAACGCGACTTCAGCGACCTGATCGCCTATCTTGAATCGCTCAAGAACCCCGGCAAATAGCCGGGACGAGACGACAATGGAAGCCGTTGTCGTTTTTTGGCCCCTCCTGTGCGGGCTTTTTTCATGCTCGTAGAATCGATACGTTCTCGTCCCGTTCGCCGCGCCGAGGCCGCGGCGGAGCCGGTCCTTCGTGAGGTGACTCGTGAGCCATAATTGATAAGAGACAATAATGGAAGACAATAGGATAATCGATTCCAGCTTGGCGACTTCTCCGCAGGATAATCGATTCCAGCTTGGCGACTTCTCCGCGCCGTGCGCGCGTCTTGTTCATCATTGCGAATCGCACCGCTGCCTGACGCATGTGGGAAAGGGTGGTTTGCGGCTGAGAGGATCGTCCTGACGGAGGACGACTTTTTGGTCGCGGCTTCGCCGCGTCGGTCACTCGGCTCACATTGGTGAAAGGCGGCGCGCGTCCGCGTAAACCCAGGGCTGCGCCCTGGGCTGTAGCCTCTCACCCCGTTGGGGTGAAAACGAAACCATCGCGTCATCGGCTCGTTTTCAGTCCGAAGGACTGAGAGGTTAAAGCCCAGGGCGCAGCCCTGGGTTGGCCAAGTCACGATGACCCCCGAATGCCCTTTTCTCTTGGTATAGAAGCCTGTAAGGCCGCGCCCCGGCGGCTTCGTATGGACGATTGGCGGCTCCGCCGCGTTAGGATTACCTTCAAGGTAAGTGTTTGGTGAGGCTTTCCTAGACCTGTAACAGCTTGCCAACAGGGCTGTTCATCGGCTCTCGAGCACGGAAAAACACAACAGCAAACATTTATAGTCACTAGATTGCGGATTGGATCGTGGAGATGGGAAGGGAAGAAGAGGTAGGACAAGAAGAGGTAAGAAGAGGTAGGACACGCACATTGGATACAGACGCACAGAGAGATGCAGAAGAACAGTAAGAAATCGAAGTCTTGACATCTCGGTCAGAGCGTGATAGCTGGTCGCACGATTCCAGGCAGCCACGAGGCGATTCTCACCAGCGAACCAACCCTCCGTGTGCTTTTGGCGCCGGGACGTGGGCGTCCTTGACGGGCCGACCTCTCGGATTCGGAGCAGTCCGCATGGACCGATTCGGCACCCATTCGAGTCGCGGAATTGGTGTCAGCGGAATGTCCCTGGCCACAATAGGTTACGCATTTATCGAGGTCTCTGGTCCGCATGGACCCGTTGAGCAAGAGGAATCAGCCTTGGAGCAAGGTCGGATCAAGAAAGGGATGGGATCTCGGCGGAGTTTGAGTGCGGCCCACGAAGTGCTCTGGGTCGCGGACCAAAGGGTACCCATGCGACCAGATGCACGCCCCGGTTCAGCTGGGTCCGCGCGAACCGAGACCTCGCTCCGCTCGACGCTCCCCAGGCGCCTTGACACGCTCGACGCACCCTCCGAACCCCCAAAAGAGGCCGGTCGCGCGCCACAATGGAGGCCGCGAAGGATTTTTCGGAATTTTCTTCTCAAGATCGGGCAGGGGGTTACGTTCAGAAAAGCGGACCCCGAAAGGTGTTTGCAATAACGGGAAGCGAAAGCGCGCGCAGATTGTAGGTGTCGGAAAAGTTCGAGAAGAGTCGAGGATCGGGATCGAGGAGAGTGGGCGAGGAGTCGGGCGGACAAACCCGACCGCTTGCGCGAATCATCACGACAGCACCCAGACCAACACGTCCAGGCATCAGGGAGTCTTTCCCTTGTGAGCGGGTTCGCTCAAGATCCCAGGTGATTGGCTCCGAGCCAGGTCGCTCGCTGGACGCCTTGGGCCGGCCCGGTTTACGATTGCCGTGCGGTTCCCGCGGACGGGCGCGACTGCTTTCGAGGCTCGAACTTGAGTGAAACGGATCCTGACGACCTGGCGGTGAAACCCGATCCGCCGTGCGCGGCGTCCGATGAGCCGCCGCCGTCGGTGGCCGCGCCGTCGGTGGCCGCGCCGTCGTCGGCTCTCCCCCCCGCGCCGGTCGCGGCTGCTCGCCCGCGCGGGCTGGGTTTGTTGGTCGGGCTGGTCTTTGGCATGGCGGTGCTTGATGCGCTCGATCGATGGCAGTTTCTGGCTCTCTTGCCCCGGATCGGCCGCGAGCTGGCGTTGCCGCCCGACGAGGCCTCGTGGCTGGTGACGGCGTCGCTTCTGGGCTATGCGATCGCGGCGGTCACGATCGGCTGGTTCGCCGACAGGCTGCATCGGCCGCGGCTGCTGGCTGCCGGGTTTGCCGTGTGGGCGCTGGCCACGGCTGGGGTTGGGCTCGCGTCGAACTATCAGGGTCTCGAGGCCGCCCGGTTCCTGACCGGGGTCGGAGGCGCGTGTTTCACCGTGACGGCCCTCACCATGCTCATGGATTCCTTCGCGGCTCGGGTTCGGGGCCGGGTGCTGGCGGTCTTTTTCCTGGGGCTGCCCGCTGGAGCGCTGCTGGCGACGACGCTGGGCTCGTCGCTCGCCGGCGCGACCGGCTGGCAAGAGGCATTCGTCGTCCTGGCCGCCCCAGGGCTGGTTCTGGCCCGGGCCGCCATCCTGGTCCGCGTCCCCATCCGCGGGGAGAGCGAAGGGGTCGATCCCAGGCGCCTGGCGCGGCATCAGGAAGCCGGGCCCAGCCAGGAGGACTACGTCGATCTGATGGTCAATTCGTCATATACCTATTCTGTATTTGGTCTGGCGTTCGCGACGTTCGCGATCGCGGGGCTCTTGGCGTGGGCGCCGGCGTTTCTGACGGTGGCCAAGGGGGTCTCGGGTGATCGGGCGGCGCGGTGGCTGGGGCTCGTTCTCTTGTCGTCGTCGACCGTGGGGATCCTCGTGGGGGGCTTTCTGGTCGAGCGGTTCACGCTTCGCTGTACGCCCCGGCTCTTCTGGATCCCTGGCCTGGCGATGTTCGGGGCGGCCGCCGCGGTGTTGACGGCGATCGAGAGCCGGTCGCCGATGCTGGTACTGGGATCAATCTGGGTCGCTCAAACCCTGGCCTATCTCGATCTGGTCCCGTGTTTCGCGATCCTGGCCCAGGTGGTGACGCCCACGATGCGCGGGGTGGGAGTCGGAGTGGCGCTCGCGGCGGCCCGACTGGTGGGCGATCTCTGGGGACCGGGGTTGGTGGGCTATCTGGTCGAGATGTTCAGCGACC
>DAIDHE010000359.1 GCA_027459775.1 Planctomycetales bacterium
AAACGCTGGAAAGCATGATCATGCGATGGAGGGTCTTGATCGACCAGCCGGACCGGACGAACTCGGTGGCCAGGTAGTCGAGCAATTCGGGGTGGGTGGGCGGGTCGCCGCGGAGGCCAAAATCGCTGGGGGCGCCGACCAATCCCTTGCCAAAGTGCCACATCCAGACGCGGTTCACGAACACGCGGGCGGTGAGGGGGTTCTTGGGGTCGGCGATCGCTTGGGCCAGATCGAGCCGGCCGCTCCCCTGGAACGGCTTGCGCTCGGCGCTCGAGAGAACCTTGAGAAACCGCCGCGGGACCGCCTTGCCCGGCCGGCCCGGATTGCCCCGGATGAACACGTGGGGCTCGACAGGGTTGGGTGCGTCGACCATCACCATCGCCCGCGACGGAGCGCCCGGGTGGGTCGCGTCGAGTGCCGTCAGGGCCGCGGTGTACCGCTCGTACCGCCCCCGCTGGGATTGATCGAGCAAGCCCACGGTCTCGTCATTCGAAAGCGCCAGCACGCCCTTCGGACCGAAGAGCAAACCGGCGAGCGAATCCCAATCGCTGTCCGGTTTCGCCGCCGCCGGCTTCTGGGTCTTGGCCTTCGCCGTCCGGGCCTCGAGCTCCGCCAGCAGAGCGACGTAGCGGTCGACCACCTCGCCGAACCGCCGGGGCGGCGCCTCGAGCAGCCGCTCCCGGACCAGGGGATGCACGGCCGGCCGGCCGGCTGCCGCGAGCGCCTTCGCGACCGCGCTCGACCTGGCCGGGAATTCCTCGGCCTTGAGCGCCGCCAAGGCGATCCAGGGGGCCAGCAGCGGGCTCGTCTCGGCCCCCTTGTCTTCCAGCCGCCTTTTCCAGAGCATCGCGAGGCCCCGCAACCGGCGAACGTTCAGACCGGCCGCGCGGGCGCGGGTGTCGAGATCCCCCTTGCGCGGTTTGAAGTCAAACGCCGCCGCCGTCTTCAAATACACCGAAAGCCGCGCCCGGAAATCGGCCGTCATCTCGTCGCGGCGCTGGGCCAGGTACAGCTCGCGACCTTTCACCGCATCGGCATAGCGGCGCGCGTAGTCTTGCGCGACCGCGTCGCCGGCGCTCGCGGCCTCGATCAAGGGGAGCTCGCCAGGCTCGACCGAGCTGGCGAAGACGCCGTAGAGCGAATAATAGTCCTCGGCGGGGATCGGGTCGAACTTGTGGTCGTGGCAGCGGGCGCAGGTGACGGTGAGGCCGAGCAGCCCGCGGGAAACGACGTCGATGCGATCGTCGATGATCTCGTTCTGATCGAGCAGGAATCGGCGGCCGACGGTGAGGAACCCCATCGCGGCCGTCGCCGGCGCTCCGGGAGCCGACGCCCGGTCGGCGGCGAGCTGATCAATGATCATCTGAGAATATGGAGTATCTCGGTTGAACGCCCAGATGACATAGTCGCGATAGGTGTGCGCGAAGGGGTAGCGGCGGTCCTGGGTGAAGACGTAGCCCTTGGTGTCGGCGTACCGCGCGACGTCCAGCCAGTGCCTGCCCCAGCGCTCGCCGTACCGCGGCGACGCGAGCAGGCGGTCGATCAGGCGCTCGTAGGCCAGGGGTGATGGATCGGCGACGAAGGCGTCGATTTCCGCGGCGGTCGGCGGAATGCCCAGCAGGTCCACGGTCGCGCGTCGGATCAGGCCTCGCTTCTCGATCGGCGGCGACGGACTGATCCCGGCGGCCTCGAGCCGAGCGAGCACGAAGGCGTCGACCGGCGTCCGCGTCCACGACCCGTCGCGCGCCACCGGCGGCGAAACGGCCCGCGGCGGCTGGAACGACCAGTGGCTGGCCACCGCGGCCGGCCCTGCGCCCTTGGCGCTCACACCCCACGGCGCGCCGATTTCAACCCAATGCTTGAGGGTCGCGACCTCTTGCTCGGCCAGGTGGTTCTTGGGCGGCATCTTGATATCGGCATGCGTTCCCGCGACTGCCTGGATCAGCAGGCTTTCGCCCGACTTGCCCGGCACGATCGCCGGTCCCGAGTCGCCCCCCGCGATCAGGGCCTCGCGGCTGTCGACCCGCAGGCTCGACGACTGCTTGCCGGCCCCATGGCACTTCACGCACCGATCCCACAACAGCGGCCGAACCCGCGCCTCGAAGTAATCGCCCGCGTCGCCCGGCTTGCCGGGCGCGGGCTCGCCCGCGAAAGCGTGCCCGGAACCCACGCTCCAGCCCAGCACCATGACGAGTGCGAGCGTGCGTCCAAGCAAGCGATTCGACCGTGAATCCGGG
>DAIDHE010000379.1 GCA_027459775.1 Planctomycetales bacterium
ACCACGTGGAGGGTGGCCTCGATCTTTTCCGTCGTGCTGGCGAGGCGGGCCGGCTCGCGACCCCGCCGTGGCGAAGCGGGGCTTTTCTCGGCCGTCGGCTCGACTTCGAAGCTCAGATCACGCGCGACATGCGACCGAGGATCACGGGCTCGAGCCACCGCGACCCCGGCGGCTTGCTCGGCGGGCTCGGCCGCGGTTTCGGTCTCCTCGCCGGCCTCGAGCGGAACCTTGCCGAGATTGGGGATTTCTTTCCAGCCTGGCAGGACGGGCTCGCTCTTGCTCTCGCGGCGCCTGTCCGCCACGGGCGCAGCTGCCACGGGCGCAGCTCGATCCGCCGCGGCCGCGCCGATGGCCAGGCCCGCCGCTCCCGCTTCGGCCGCCACCCCTACCTCGCCGGCCGGCTCGGGAATCACCGGAGCAGGTTCGGGCTTCGGCACCGGAGGATTCGAATGCGGTTTCTCTGCCGCCACGATCGATTTGACTTCCGGCGCTTTTTCCTTCGGCGGCTCGTTCCTCGTTTCCACTTTCGCCGGGTCGTGCTTCGCCGGGCCGGTCTGGGGCGGATCAGGCAACGAAACGATCGGGAGCGGAGGCTCGAGCCCCTTCGTGGCGGGCGCGGCGGGCTCGGGCTTCGGTGGTGGACTGCTCTTGGGAGGCTCCGCCCTTGGCGGATCGCTCTTGGCGACCTCGACCTTGGGAGCGGGCTTGGGGTCGCCGGAAGGCGCGGGTGCCGCGGGGCTCTTGGCGGGCTCGGTAGCCTGGGGCTTCTGGTGGCTCTCGGGCTCTTTTTTCGGGGGATCGTCGCGTTTCTTCTCGCTCGCCTCGTTCACGGGGGGTGGAAAGAGAGGCGCGGGCTCCGTGGTCGAGATGGGAAGCGGTTGGGGGCCCGGCGCGGGGTCCATCGGCGGGGCGGGGGGCAAGTCGCTCAGCTCGATTTTGGGCTCGCCGGGCTTCGCGTCGGGCGATTGCGCGAGTGCGAGCGCGGATGGGTCGTTTTCCAGGGCCGGGGATGGCGCGGGAAAATCCGATGGGAGCGTCTGCGTGGTGGTGATCGGCGGGGGTGGAAGAATGGGTGACTCGGAGTTCGTGATTCTGGGTTCGGGCGTCGTCGGCGGTGGTTCGGTGGCGGCCACCGTGGCTGGTGCGGGCTCGGGGATGGTCGGCGCGGGTTCGATCGGGGCCTCGGGCTTGGTCGTGCGTGCCTGGGCTGTGTCGGGAATCGTCGGAGGGGGAAGAGTCGCCGAATACGGGTCGGTCGTATGGGAGACGGCCCCGACCTGGGCGTCGGGCTTGGCCGAATCGGGATTGGTCGCAACCGGTGGGTTGTCGCGGCTTGAGACCTGCGCCTCGGGTTTCTCGCCCTTGGTTTTGCCGGACTTGACCTCGTTGATTGGCGGCGTCCTGCCGTCGTGCCGCTGGCTGTAAGCGATGGCGGCGAGCATGACGACCGAGAGCGCGGCCGCGAGCGAGTGCCGGGGGTAGCGCACGACCAGCGCGGCCATGCCGCGAAGAACCAGGCGAGCGGCCTTCATTCCCAGCGCGAGCCCGGCCCGGAGTCCACGCGCCGCCAGGCCCAGGATCCGCTTGCCGAGACCCGATTTGCGGGGCGGCGGCGATTCCTCGGCCGGGGATGGCCCGGCCGTCGCCAGCGTGGGACCGTCCTGAAGCGGACGAGGAGGATCCTGCCTCATCTGGCCGCCGATGACGATGATTGGTTCGGGCATCGTTCCACCACCCTTAGTTTCGCGCTTCGTGCGCGGGGGTTTACCGCCATTTCCTGGGCCAGCGCCGTCACCGGCTTCTTGGTGAGCACGGTCAGCCGCGGATCGTTCCGGAACGCCCATTTCACACGCCGATCCTCGAGCGAGTGAAAGCTGATCACCGCCGCCCGTCCCTCGGGCGCCAGGAACCCGGCCAGCCGCTCGAGCACGAAATCAAGCCCGGCGAGCTCGTCATTGACGGCGATTCGCAGGGCCTGAAAGACCCGCGTGGCCGGGTCGATCGCCCCGGCGTGCTTGGCGCGCGGCACGCATCGCCTGACCAGATCGGCCAGGGCGCTGGTCGTCGCGATCGGGCTCGCGCGGCGGTTCTCGACGATCCGCCGGGCGATCCGCCGGCTGAACCGTTCCTCGCCGTATTCATGAAAGATTCGCGCCAGCTCGAATTCGCTCGAACTCGCGACCAGGTCGGCCGCGGTGGGGCCGCCGGATTCGCTGTCGAATCGCATATCCAGCGGTCCGTCGACGGCAAAGCTAAATCCGCGCTCGCTCCAGGCGAGCTGATCCGACGACAGGCCCAGATCGAGCAAGATTCCATCGACCTGCTGGAGCTGGAGCTCATCGAGCACCTCGCCGATCTGGCGATACGCCGCGTGGAACAATGTGACGGGAAGACCGGCGACCTCCCGCCGCGCCAGCTCGAGCATGGCGGGGTCGCGATCGAGGCCGATGACGCGGCCTCCGGGCCCGATTCGTTCCGCCAGCGCCTTGGCATGTCCGCCGCCGCCAACCGTGCCGTCGACGATGATCAGCCCCTCGCGCCCGCGGTCGGCCAGCCCATGAACCACGGCCTCGACCAGGACCGGCACGTGCCGCGCGCTCATGACCAGGCGCCTAAAAAACGCCCAAGAAGGGACCAATCAAGCCCCTGATCGACGACCAAGAATGACGTGAACCGCCGAATCTTGCTCGACTTTCCCCAACCCGTCAACCCGGATTCTGGATTTTCGATTCTCGATCCTGGGGCGAGCCAGCCTGTGAAGGATTGGAGAAGGCAACGCCGGACCTCTTCTGAACCTGACGTGGCCACTCACGTAACGGAGTGCGTAAGATGGATGTCGTGACGGACAGAGAGCAATCCCAGGGCTATCGCCTCTGACCCCGTTGGGGTGAAAACGAATCCATCGCGCCAGCGACCCGCTTTCAGTCCGAAGGACTGAGAGATGATAGCCCTGGGGTGGCCAGGTCGTGACGACCCCCGAATGCCAGTCTCTTGCTTGGTGTTGCAACCCGCAAGGCTGCGACCCGGCGGCTCCGTGCGGACGACTTGCGGCTCCGCCGCGTCAGGATGAGAACATGCCCATGTCCACGCACGAGCGGGAGCGCGAGGAACGAAACAGGCCGGGGAGCCCTCCTTGGAGCCTTGGATGCTTTCCCCGAAATCGGCGCACCCCAAGCCGTGCCGCTCCGAGGCGATGCCTTTGGCTCATCGCCCAGAGCGATCGGACCGATCCCCAATGGGAACGCGGCGCCAAGGGAAGGGAGCTCGGGTTCTCGGCTGAGCACCCGTCTCCTTTCCCTCCGGCTCATTGATCAATAACGACGGCCGCCGCCGTAGCCGCCACCGCCGCCGCCACCGCCGCCACGACCACCGCCGTAGCCGCCGCCGCCGCCCCGCGCGCCGCCACCGCCGCCACGGTCTTCACGCGGCTTGGCTTCGTTGACAGTCAGGTTCCGACCGTCGTGATCACGACCGTCGAGACCCTGGATTGCCGCCTGCGCCTCGGCATCGGAGCCCATCTCCACGAACCCAAACCCTTTCGAGCGGTTCGTATCCCGGTCCACAATGACCTGTGCGCTCTGGACCGACCCGTACGGCGTGAACAACGCCTCAAGGTCGGATTCGTTGACGTTGTAAGTCAGGTTGCCCACATACAGCTTCTTGCCCACGATCGAACTCCGAAACGAATGGCTGACGACCCTCGGTACGCTTTCAGGGTCGAGAAGAAAGGGGCTTCTGATGAAGCCCATTGGA
>DAIDHE010000384.1 GCA_027459775.1 Planctomycetales bacterium
CCGCGCCTGTCCTGGATCGAGCGGCGGTCGCGCGGGCCGAGGAAGAGCTCGACGCCGCCAGCCGCGACCGCGCGCGGGCCGAGCACCGGGCTCAGACCGCGGAGCGGGCGCCCGCGGCGGCGACGAGCGCCCGCGCGCTCGAGGCGGCGAACGCCCGCAAGCTTGGCTTCCAGATCCACGATCCGTCGGCCCGGATTGTTCTGGCCGCGAACCGGGGTGGATTTGTGAAGGGCGAGCGCGAGAAGCTCCAGAAAGAGCTGTCTGCGCTCCGTAGCCAGCCCCGGCCCAAGACCCAATCGATCCTCACCAAGAGCCCCGTCGCCCGGCCCGCCGCCAACGCCGAGTTCCATTTCGAGCTGCGGGAAAACCGGGTCGCGTTCATCGACCTCGACCATCTGATCGAGCTCGTCAAGGCCGACGCCCAGGTGCGGATCCGGATGTCGGATCGGCTCGGGCTCGTGAGCGCCAAGGTCGGACCCATCGGGTCGTTCTCGCTCCTTTACGAACTCGCCCGCGCGGCCCCGGGATCGGTCGAGGAGCTGCTCGAGCGCAAGAGCACGCGCTTCAACCTTCAGGCCTGGGAGCTCGTCCCGGAATCCGACCGCCGGGGCGAGACGTTCGAGACCTCGCGCAACCCGCTCTCCGAGTATTCACGCGCCATCAACCGCATGACCCCCGAACGCTCGACCGTCACGATGTGGGTTTATCCCGACAGCTTCCCGATCTACCGCAAACTCCGCGACGAGCTGATCGCGCGCGGATTCAGCGTGGCCGGCCGCCCCTTGCCCGAGGGAATGACCATCCGCGGCAGCCCCATGGGCAGCCAATCGGCGGCCCAATAGGAAGACGCTTGAATACAGCGAGAGCAATTCACTCGCTTGCGCGTCGGGCTCGGCCACGCGAGACCGAGGGGAGGGGGGGAGATTGAACCACAGAGACACAGAGAAGATACGATAGAGATAGAGAGTTGAAGATTCAGAGGCGAGAGAATATCCGGTACGGGCCCGGCAAGACCCGGCTGATGCTCCGTTGCCGTGTCTGCAAGTCCCGCTTCTCCGAGCGCAAGGGAACCCCTCTGTTCGATTCCCGTCTGCCGCCCGACAAGGTCCAGTCGGTCCTCGAACACATCGCCGAGGGTTGCGGCGTTCGTCAGCCGGGTCGGCTCTGCCAGGTGGACCGCAACACGGTCGGCCGTTTGAGCCGATTGGCCGGAGAGCACACTCGCGAATTGCACGACGAACTCGTGGCTTTTTCCCCCGAACACCCGTGAAGTCCAATTCGACGCGAAGTGGTCCTTCGTCGCCAAGAAGGAGAAAAAAAGCGACCCTTTCGACCCCGACGACGACCGCAAGGGAGATGCCTGGAACCACGTTGCGGTCGATGCCGAGAGCCGATTGGTTCTCTGCGTCGTGCCGGGCGAGCGGACGGCCGAGAACTTTAAGGCCGTGGTCGAAGACGTCAAGGTCCGCACGGGTGGTAGGCTGATGAATTCGATCACGACCGACGGCTACCCGGCCTGTGCGGATGCGTTCCTTGATGCCTACGGGGAGACGGTCGCGCCGCTGGAGGACCGGCAAGCCAGGGCGTCCCAAGGCCCCGTACAAGGTCGCCCCCAAGGGCTTGGTTGATGCCGTGGTGGAGAAGACGCGAGCGAAGGGCCGGGTGGTGTCGATCGCCATGCGAGCGATCTTCGGCACGATGGCCGTGGTGGTTCTGGCGCTGGCGAAGTCGAAGGCAAGTCGGGCGTGGAGCACGTCGTTCGTGGAGCGGCAGAATGGGACCGATCGGCACCGCAACGCTCGGAAGGCCCGCAAGACATACCGTTTTTCGAAAGAGTGGAGTTGCCATGCGGCGGTCACCTACTTGACGATGTACACCTACAACTTCTGCTGGCCGGTGCGGACGCTGGCTGTTAAGGATCAGCAAGGCCACAGGCATCCGCGAAGCCCGGCGATGGTGGCCGGACTGGCTGATCACGTATGGTCCATGGCTGAATGGTTCTCTACGCCAGTCGTGCGGCACTGTTAGGCCACCAGGCAGGATCGGATGTTCAAAGAAGCGGTTGGCCATGGATTCAGCCCGCCGGCGCTCGCGAAGGGAGGGCGGTCGCCCCGCGCGACGTTGCGTTGGAGCGTCCCGGCCACGAAGACTATTCTACACGAGGAGCGCGGGCGGGCTACTTGAGACATCCCCGGCACGCATCGATTCGGGAAGAGGGCCGGCATTCGCGTCGTGAGTCCGCCATCCGCCTCGTTCTGCTCGCGAGCGTCCGCGGCCACCTGGAGTGCGCTCTTGCATTTTCACGGTCCTCGCCGTAGCACTAATTGTTACGTCGCTCGTGACGGGCGGCGTGGGATTGGCTGAGACAGCCCCATTCGCCTCGCGAGCGTAGGGGCTTTTTTCATGCGCTCGCGGGGCGCTCTTCGGCCGCTCTACCACCATCATCAGCGGACATTACTCATGAACGAGGCGACCCTGGCGCGGACCGAATGGAATCGAGCAGCGCGGGCGCGGCCGCTCGACGTGTTTTTCGAGCCGTCGAGCGTCGCGGTCGTCGGCGCGAGCGAGAAAGCGGGGAGCGTCGGCCGCGCGGTCTTCGCGAACCTGATCGCGGGGCCGTATCACGGTCGGGCCTACCCGATCAATCCCAAGCGCGCGAGCGTTCTCGGGGTGAAGGCCTATCCCACGATCGGCGATGCGCCTGGACCGATCGATCTGGCGGTGATCGCGACGCCGGCCGCGACGGTTCCGGGGGTGGTCGGCGAATGCGCTCGGGCGGGCGTGAAAGGGGCGATCATCCTCTCGGCGGGGTTCAAGGAGGTGGGTTCCGCCGGGGCCGAGCTCGAGCGATTGGTCCTGGACGAAGCCCGACGGGGCGGGGTGCGGCTGGTCGGCCCCAACTGCCTGGGCGTGATGCGGCCGGTGTCGGGTCTGAACGCGACCTTCGCCGCGCAGATCGCGCGGCCCGGCAGCGTCGGCTTCCTGAGCCAGAGCGGTGCGCTCTGCACGGCGATTCTCGACTGGAGCCTGACGGCCAACGTGGGCTTCAGCGCGTTCGTGTCGAGCGGGTCGATGCTCGACGTCGGCTGGGGCGACCTGATTGATTATCTGGGCGACGATCCCAGGACGAGCTCGATTTTGATCTACATGGAATCGATCGGGGACGCCCGGTCGTTTCTCTCGGCCGCGCGCGAGGTGGCGCTCGCCAAGCCCATCATCGTGATCAAGGCGGGCCGGACGGACGAGGCGGCCAAGGCGGCGGCGTCGCACACGGGGGCGCTGGCCGGGGGCGACCTGGCGCTCGACGCGGCGTTTCGCCGGGTGGGGGTGCTGCGGGTCGACACGATCGCCGAGGTCTTCGACATGGCCGAGGTGCTCTCGAAGCAGCCCCGGCCCCGCGGGCCGCGGCTCGCCGTCGTCACCAACGCCGGCGGGCCCGGCGTCCTGGCGGTCGACGCCTTGATCGAAAACAAGGGCACGCTCGCCACGCTCTCGACCACGACCAGGCAAGCCCTCGACGCCTTTCTTCCCGAAGCCTGGAGCCGGGCCAATCCCATCGACGTCCTGGGCGACGCCGATGCCGCACGCTACGAGAAAACCCTCGAGATCGCCGCCCAGGATCCCGACAACGACGGCCTACTGGTGATTCTCACGCCCCAGGCGATGAGCGACCCCACCGGGACCGCCCGAGCCCTCGAACGATTCGCCAAGATCCCCGGCAAACCGGTGCTCGCGAGCTTCATGGGAGGGGCCTCGGTCGCCTCGGCCGTCCAGATCCTGGACCACGCCGGCGTTCCGACCTTCGCCTATCCCGACCAGGCCGCTCGCATGTTCAG
>DAIDHE010000385.1 GCA_027459775.1 Planctomycetales bacterium
CAGGGGATGGCGCTCATGAAGCTGGTCTTTCATCCGGGGACGAACATGGCCCAGGCGGTGGCCGAGACGATCGGCTACGTGACGCGGGCGCGGGCGTTCATGCCGCCGGGGACGGTCTCGCCGTTCGTGACGCGGTTCGACGCGGGGAGCGTGCCGGTGGGGTATCTGGTGTTGTCGAGCGAGAGCAAGTCGATCGGCGAGATCCAGGACCAGGCGCTGTTCAAGGTCCGGCCGATGTTCGCGAGCCTGCCCGGAGTGTCGGCGCCGCCGCCGTTTGGCGGCAATCAGCGGACGATTGTGGTGCGAATCGACCCCGACCGCCTGCGCTCGTATCGGATGTCGCCCGACGAGGTGACAAACGCTCTTTCGGCGGGCAACATGATCAGTCCCTCGGGTGTGATCCGGGTGGGGGACATGATGCCGATCGTGCCGATCAACTCGCTGGCGCGGGGCATTCCCGAGCTCGAGACGATCGTGATCCGCCCCGGTCAGGATCCGACGGTTTACCTCCGCGACGTCGCGACGATCACCGACGCGTCCGACATCCCCACCGGCTGCGCGCTCGTGAACGGCCGCCGGGCGGTTTATATTCTGGTCACCAAGCGCGTCGATGCGTCGACGCTCGCGGTCGTGGGTCGCGTGCGGGAAGCCTTGCCGAGCATGCAGGCGGTCTTGCCCGACGACATCAAGGTGAGCTTTGAATTCGACCAGTCGCCGACGGTGACGAGCGCGGTCCGCGGCCTGGCGGTGGAGGGGTCGCTGGGGGCCGTTCTGACGGGGCTCATGGTCCTGCTCTTTCTGCGCGACTGGCGAAGCGTGATCGTGGTGGTGCTCAACATCCCGTTCGCCCTGGCCGGCGCGATGGCCGCGCTCTATCTGGCCGGCCAGACGATCAATCTGATGACGCTGGGGGGGCTGGCGCTGGCCGTGGGCGTGCTGGTCGACGAATCGACGGTTGAGGTCGAGAACATACACCATCACATGGAAGAGACCGAGTCGGTCGCCCGGGCCGTGCGTCGGGGAAACCAGCAAACGGCGATACCCCGGCTGCTGGCGATGATCTGCGTGCTCGCCGTCTTCATCCCGTCGTTCTTCATGCAGGGGGCCGCTCGCGAGCTCTTCGTGCCGCTCTCGCTGGCCGTGGGATTCGCCATGGCCACTTCATATCTCCTTTCAAGCACATTCGTCCCCGTGCTCTCGACGTGGCTCTTGCGCCACGTCCATCTGAAGAGCGAGGGGCGGTCGATCCACGGCCGCGGCCGCGACGGCTACGCGCGGGCGCTCGGGAACCTGGGCCGGCTGCGGATCCTGATCGTGCCGGCCTATCTGGCGGGTGCGATCGCGGTGATCGTGATCGGCGGCCGCTCGCTGGGGCTCGAGATCTTTCCCAAGGTCGACTCGGGGCGGTTTCAGCTCCGTCTGCGCGCGCCCGACGGCACCCGCTATGAGAAAACCGAACAGCTCACGATCGCGGCCCTCAGGGCCGTCGATCGCGAGGTCGGCCGCGATCATGTGGAGATCTCGGTCGGTTATGTCGGGCAGATTCCGTCGAGCTATCCCATCAACGCGATTTATCAGTGGACGGGCGGGCCCGAGGAGGCCGTACTCCGGGTCGCGCTCAAGCCCTCGGCTGGGATCGACGTCGAGGAGCTCAAGGAGCGGCTCCGGCGGGTGCTGGCCGTGGAGCTGCCGGGCGTCCGGCTGTCGTTCGAGCCCGCCGACATCACCAGCGAGGTCATGAGCTTCGGCTCGCCGACGCCGGTCGAGATCGCGGTCTCCGGGCCCAGCCTGAGCGACGATCGCGCCTATGCCGAGAAGCTGCTCAACGAGCTCGCCGTGATCCCCTCGCTGCGCGACCTGCAATACGGCCAGTCGCTCGATTATCCCTCCCTGGCGATCGAGATCGACCGCGAGCGAGCGGGCCTTTCCGGGGTCACTCCCGAGGACGTCGCCCGGTCGGTCGTCGCCGCGACCTCGTCGAGCCGGTTCGTCGTGCCCAACTACTGGCCCGACCCCAAATCGGGCATCGGCTATCAGGTGCAGGTCGAGATCCCCATCGAAACCATGAACAGCGCCGAGAGCATCGAGATGGTGCCAATCCAGAAGACCGGCGCCGAGCGGCCGCTGCTCGTCCGCGACGTGGCGCGAGTCCGCGAGGGGACGACGCCAGGAGAATATGATCGCTATAACATGAAACGCTCCGTGACCTTGACGGCCAACATCGCCGGCGAGGATCTGGGTCGGGTCGCGAGCCGCGTGGCCCGGGCGATCGCCCAGGCCGGCCCGCCCCCCAAGGGGACGACCGTCGAGACCCGCGGGCAAATAAACCCCTTGGAGGAAATCCTGAAAGGGCTTTCCATCGGGTTGGCGATGTCAGTGATCGTGATCCTGCTGGTGCTCACGGCCAATTTTCAGTCGGTCCGGCTGGCGCTCGTAGTGGTCTCGACGGCCCCGGCGGTGATCGCGGGAGTCGTGATCGCGCTCTGGCTCACGCGGACGACGATCAATCTCGAGTCGTTCATGGGGGCGATCATGGCCGTGGGCGTGGCGACGGCGAATGCGATCTTGCTGGTGAGCTTCGCCGAGACCCGCCGCCGCGAGCGAGGCGAGGACGCCGCGACCGCCGCGATCGAGAGCGCCCGCGGCCGCCTGCGCCCGATCCTGATGACGACCTGCGCCATGATCGCCGGGATGACGCCGCTGGCCCTGGGGCTGGGCGAGAGCGGCGAGCAATCCGCGCCGCTCGCTCGCGCGGTCATCGGCGGCCTGGCCGCCGCGAC
Organism: Planctomycetales bacterium; assembly: GCA_027459775.1. Lineage (GTDB taxonomy): Bacteria > Planctomycetota > Planctomycetia > Isosphaerales > Isosphaeraceae > JAKBAP01. Next base: position 2,781 of record DAIDHE010000385.1, read on the forward strand.
CCTCGCCACCCTGACCGTCCTGCCCATGATCTTCGCGCTCGTGCAACAGAACGCCAGCCGCGAGTCGGCGTCGCTTGACCCCGACGATCCCCTGAGCCCCTACCATGACGACGAGGCCAGGATCGCGGCCGCGCCCGACGGCGCCTCTTTCTCCAGCCGGCTCGCCCGCCAATTGGGGCCGGCGCTCGTTCTCTTGGCCCTCTGCGGCTGCGATTCCAGCCCGCGACGCCCGTCGAACTCCGCGGCCGGCCCGATCAAGACCGCGGTCGCCGTCGCCCGGCCGGCCCGCGCGACCGTGAGCAAGACGGTCGATCTACCTGGTCACATTCAAGCATATGAAGAGACGCTGCTGCATGCGAAGCTCTCGGGGTATGTGAAGAAATGGAACGTCGACATCGGCGCTCGGGTGAAGAAGGACCAGGAGCTGGCGGTGCTGGGGATGCCGGAGCTCGAGGCCGAGGCTCAGCTCAAGCGCGCGGCCGTGCAAGAGGCGCGGGCGCGGGAATCGCAGGCCCAGGCGTCGCTCGGGGTCGCGACGGCGAGCCTGGCGAGCATGCGGGCCAAGCTGGCCGAGGTGCTCGCCGGGGTCAAACGGGCCGACGCCGACCTCGCACGCTGGCAGTCCGAGGCCCAGCGCGTCGAACAACTCTTCAAGGAGCACGCCCTCACGGGGAGCCTGCTCGACGAGACCCGCAGCAAGCTCAAGTCGTCGGAATCGGCCCGCGGCGAGATCGAGGCCCAGGTCCAATCGGCCGAGGCGGCCGTGCTCCAGGCCAAGGCCCAGGTCGAGAAGGCGAAATCCGACGTGACCGCGGCGACCGCCCACATCGTGTCCGCCCGCGCGGACGTGGACCAGACCGAGGCCATGCTTTCGTATACCAGAATCGTCGCCCCGTATGAGGGCGTGGTCGTCGCCCGGACGATCGACACGGGCGACCTCACCGAGGCCGGACCCGGCCACCAACCTCTGTTCACCGTCGCGCGTGACGACGTGGTGCGCATCGTCGTCGATTCGCCCGAGCTCGACGCCGTCCACATCCTCGCCGGGGCGACCGCGCTCGTCCACATCCAGGCGATTCCAGGCCGGGTCTTCGAGGGCAAGGTCACGCGCACTTCCTGGTCGCTCGACCCGAGATCCCGGACGCTCCGTACCGAGATCGACGTTCGCAACCCCGATCAGACTCTCCGCCCCGGCCTCTACGTCCACGCCGTCCTCAAGGTCGTGGAGCACAAGAACGTCCTCACTGTCCCCACCACGGCCGTGGGACGGCTCGAGGACAAGCCGTTCTGCACCGTCGTTCGCGACGGCCGCGCGCACAGGATCCCTGTTGTCCTTGGCCTCCAATCAAGCGGCCGGAGCGAAATCGTGAGCGGGCTCACCGAAACCGACCAGGTCGTCGCGGCCAATCCCAGCGCACTCGCGCAGGATCAGCCTGTTCAGGTGATCGAGTCCGAGCCTGGCAAGAAATAACGATTATGCCGGCGGGAGGGGTCGAGCGTGCGGTTCCTGAGATGAAACTCTTAAGGGTTGTGCGGGGGCGGGTCGAAACTCAAGGTCAGGGAGCATTCAAGGCCTGGCTCGTCCCCGGGTGACGATCGGGCCTGGGCGATTCTGAGTCGTCGGGAGCCCATGCATGCGCGACGAGCAGCGAAGACGGATTCGACGGCTCGCGAGCGTCCGCGTTTCGCTCGCCGTCGGTCTCGTGCTGGGTTCGAGCGGGGCTCGTGGACAGGCGATCGAGGGGTCTCGCATGGCGATCCCGCCCCCGAGGCACGGGGAGGAGTTTCCGGCCCCACTCCCGGCCGCGGCCGAGGAGAAGCCGGCCGGGGATCCGCTCAAGCTCTATTCGGGTCAAGTGATTCAGCCGATCGATCTGCCGAGCACCTTGCGGCTGGCGGGTGCGCGCGACCTCGATATCGCGATCGCCCGGCAACGGATCGCGGAAGCCGCCGCCGACCTTTCGGCCGCGCGGGCGCTGTGGCTGCCGAGTCTGTTTGTCGGGCCGACATGGACGCGGCTCGATGGGAACGTTCAGACCATCCAGGGCCCCGTGATCACGACCAGCCGGAGCGCTCTCTTCCTGGGCGCGACCGCGGCGGGGGGAACGGCGATTTCGGCCGCCCCGCCGGGGAGCGGCTATCCACCTGTCAATGGGCTGACGTCGGTGCTGCGGTTCTCGGACGCGATTTTCGAGCCCCTGGCCGCGCGGAAGATGATGTCCGCGCGGCAGGCCGGCTATCAGGCGACCACCAACGACGCCTTGCTCGCAGTCGCGCTCGCATATCTGGATCTTCAGCTCGCGGCGGGCCGGTTGGCCGTGGCGCGCGAGGCGGCGGCGCACGCGACGCGGCTCGCCGAGATCACGAGCGCCTATGAGCGCACGGGGGCGGGGCTCGAGGCCGATCATCGGCGGAGCCTCACCGAAAAAGACCATCAGGATCAGCTCGCCGCCGCGGCGGCCGGGGATCTCAAGGTGGCCTCGGCCGAGATCATCCGGTTGCTCAATCTCGATCCCCGGCTGGTGGTCGCGCCTACCGAACCCCCCGAGATGCTCTTTCGGCTGGTCTCGGACTCGTGTTTGCTCGACGACCTGATCGTCGAGGGGCTGCATCATCGCCCCGAGCTGGCCGAGGCGCAGGCGCTCGTGGGGGCGACTCTGGCCAGGCTCAAGCAGGCGCGGCTGCGCCCGCTGATTCCGAGCCTGGCCTGGAGTTACGCCGGCGGCGGGTTTGGCGGCGGGCAGAACGCCTTCTTCGGCAATTTCAGCGCCCGCGGCGACGCCGCCGTCAGCCTGAACTGGGAGCTCCAGAACCTGGGTTTCACCGACCTGGCGCTGATGCGTAAGACCGAGGCCCAGAACCGGGCGGCCGCGCTTGCGCTCGTGAAGGTGGAAAACCAGGTGGCGGCCGACGTGGTTTCGGCCTATGAGACCCGGGCCGCCGCCAGTCTCAGGCTCGAGCGCGCGACCAAGGCGCGTGCCGAGGCCATTCGCTCGCTCGAGCTCAATTTCGTCAATATTCAGCGCGGGGCCGCGCTGCCGGGCGCGACCCGGCCGATCGAGGTGCTCCAGCCGGTGCAGGCTCTGGCGCAGGTGCGAATCGATTATCTCGCCGCCGCGATCGCCTACAACCGCGCCCAGTTTCAGCTCTATCGCGCGCTCGGCCAGCCGCCGCTCGCACCCCAGCCGGTCGCCGCGCCCGCGGCGGGGCCCGCGGGTCTGGGTACCGTCTCGCGAAGCGGTTCTTCTTCGCGCGAGTGATCTGTCACAACTCAAGAGAAGGGTTGAGCCTCTGGCGGAAAACGCCGTTAACATTAAGATTCGCATACATGTTCATGCGAAACAGAAGCGCGAACGAGCGCCTCGCTTTCTGGCCTCGGAACGCACTCGCTGGCGCTTGGGGCTGGTACGAGGATCGCGTACCACCCCCGTACCAGCACGACGCGCCAGCGAGTGCATTCCGGCCGTTACCAAGAGTCCTCTCGCGGACGCTTCGGCATTGTCCGTGACCTGCTTTCACGCCTGGCTTAAGCCCTGACCAAGGCACTGTGATGCACCCGAGGATTAATCCGTGACAAAGCGCTAGAACACTTGATCGCACTCGAGTCGAGTGCGTCGTCCTGGTTGTCGCTCTGATGGGATGGGAGAACTCACATATTCACGGATGGGAATCGCGTCGAGCATGGAAACGGCGTCGCGTTTCCATGCTCCTCGGCGGCGGCTTATCGCGGCTCGACTCACCCGGCTCGAGCTCCCCAACGGCGACGACCCGCCATCATCCCGATGACGCCAAGCGCCCCCAGCGACAGCATGATCACGCTCGACGGCTCGGGGATGACGCCGTTGGGCTTGCCGTCGATGTAGGTGTATCCGCCGCGGTCGTCCACCGTGTAGCCATTGGGCGCGGTGATCTGGATCTGGCCGCTCGAAATCATCGAATCAATCGTACTGATCCAGTTGCCTCCCGAGCTCGGATCCTGCCAGCGAAAATCCCAGTTCGGGTTCGTATTCAGCGTGAAAATCAGGTCCATGCTGCTGGGGTCGATCGTGAGGCTCGACAGCGACGTGCCGTTGAGCGTCAGGCCCGTCCCGCCAACCTCCTGCACCGTCAACGTCGAGCCCCCGTTGAGGTTGATCAAATTGTTGACGACATCGCCGCCATGGAGCGTGAGCGAGCTGGCGTTGCCGATGTAAAGATCGTTGGTCGTGACCGGCCCCAGGCTCGTCACACTGACAGCCGACGAGCCGTTCCAGCCCACGAAAAGCTGGTTGGAGGTGAGGCCGTGGCCCTGGGCGTTCAAGCCCGAGCCGCCGTCCTGCACGTTCAGGTAGCCGCTGAGATTGAGTGCCGACCCCATGTTGAGCGTGCTGCCTGAATACATGTAGACGTTCCCGGTCAGGTTCCCCAGGGCCGTCGTCGTCACGGAAGCATTGCTGGAGAGATACAGATTCGACACCGAATCACCGGTGGTCTGAGTGAGGGACGTCCCGTTGCCGACGTCGAGGTACGAGGTTGTGATGCCCCCTTGATTGGTAATCGAGACAGGGCCCGAGCCATACCAGCCCAAGAACACCTGATTGGCGCCTGTGATTGCGTTGTGGTTCATGTTGAGCACCGAGCCCGAATCCTGCACGTTCACAAAGCCAGAAACGTTGAGCGCCG
>DAIDHE010000388.1 GCA_027459775.1 Planctomycetales bacterium
GGCGGCGGAACGTGGCGATGTTGGCCTGGGTCGTGATCCGGGGGTGGGTGTTGGTCTGGACGGCGTATTGTTCGGCGGGCAACCCGAAGGCGTCCCAGCCCATGGGGTGGAGCACGTTGAACCCGCGCATGCGTTTATAGCGGCAGACGACGTCGGTGGCCGTGTAGCCTTCGGGGTGGCCGACGTGCAGCCCGGCCCCGCTGGGATAGGGGAACATGTCGAGGATATAGAGCTTGGGCCGCGCGCGGTCGAGATCGACGGCGCGAAACGTTTTTTCGCGCTCCCAGAACGCCTGCCACTTGGGCTCGATCAACTGTGGATGATATGCGGGCATGTCGCGACTCCGGCCGCGGCCTTGCGCGGCCCTGGGAGGGGCCTGCGCCAGGCCCCCAGTGACGAAAAAAGCCCTCCGAAACCTCGGCGGGCCTGCTGCCTTATCGTGGCGTTACGATACAGTTTCCGCTCCAGATTCGCCAGCCGAGCGGCCGATCGGGCGACGAGCCCGATCTCCCGTGGCGCGAAAGTCTCGATCCGCCTTCGTCCGCTCAGCGCCTTCTTGAACCCGCCGATCCCTGGACGCTGGCCTGCCACTCGATCCAGCGCCTGATGGCGTGGAGCCACGCTGGCGTCTGGATCGGCGTCGTCCGGCTCAGCGACATCCACCACGACCGAGGAACCATCCACAAAAAAACCACGATTGAATTGATGGATCCGAATATCGCCAGGAGGCCCAGGCAGAAAAAAAGCCTGTTGTACGGAGCGATTTCGACACTTTCAGGGAAGGTCAATTGAGTTCCGTCCATGAGCGTCTCGCGCAGCTTGACGAGGGCGTTCGAACGATCCACGGGGGTCAGCGCCTTGTCGATGTCGATGAGTGATTTCACCTCGGTGAGCGCGCCGTTCGTGTTTTGATACCAGAGGCCGATGTCGAGTCGCGGAACCTTGAGAAAGAGCGCCGTGCTGCCCGAAGTCCAGCCCCTGGCCTCCATATTCCGGACGGCCGTCGATAGGTATCGTTCCGCGATCGAAAGCGAAGGCGCGTCGGCGGCGAGTTTGAGGTAGTCGAACACGTCTCGCCAGGCGGTGAATTCCATGTAAGAGGAGATCGCCATCAAAAGGACCAGCAGGGCCGGCGGTCCGATGATCAAGAGCCGGATGAGAAACGGCCGAGCGGTTTTCATGAGATTCGTCTCGCACCCTCCAACGTCGCCCGACCGTTCGCCGCCGGAATCCCTGTGGTTTCCGGCCGCGAGGGTCGAGTCGGTTTCCTCGCATTGGGAAGATCAAAGAAACCCGATGGCCTTTCCGTATTGGTACAACTTGGTCAAAACGTAATTCGCGATCTCGGATCGGCTTGTCTCGCTGCGCCACATGATTTCGAGCCGCACGGGGTCGCCGTTCGGGTCGCACACCAGGTCGCTTTTACGGCTAAGCCCGCCGCCAAGGTCCACCTCGGTCGTGAATTCCTGGATGAGCTCGCAATCGCGGAGAGCAAGGCCCAGCGTGGCGTTCAGGGCGACGTCGTTCGTTCTGGCGGTCGCGGCCAGGGCGTCGAATGGCGCCAACCGCTCGGGCCTGGGCTTGGGCCCTCGTTTCAGGGGGCCGACAGGCTCGCCTTGAAGGGCGCTCGCGAGCTCGCTTCCCATCAATCGCTCCTTGCCGTTCGTCACGCCCGGCACGGTGAAGCCGTGCGATTCCAGCTCTTCTCGAACCGGAGGCAGCGCGTAATCGTGTACGACCTCGATGGCGGTGAGCGCGGGCATGAAGAGGATCTTGGCGTCGAACGCCGTTCCCAGCAGGCCGAGACGCTCGGGATGTTGCTTCAGATCCTTGACGATGTTCGCATCGGTCGCCGCCATGAGTCGCTCGATGTTGGCCGTCGAGTACTGGCCCCGGGTGAGAACGCCGACATCGGCCTCGGGGTCGTTCTTGGCGATCACCACCACCCACATCCGGCACTGTTCCCTGGCCTCGAGCCTGACGGCCAGGGATTCGCGATTCCTTCGCTCTTCATGTTGCAGCAGCTTCAGGAACTCTCCGATGGTTACGGCCTTGTCGGCCAGTTCAACGGCACGATTCTCCGAAATGCCCAGGTCGGCCAGCGACGCTCCAGCGTTGAAGGTCGCGATCGTCTGGCGTGCGATCCTGAGGTATTCGCCCTGGGGCGGGCCGGCGTAGCGAAATACGGGCGACTCGACGCCCAGGAGCGCGTCCCCACCGACTTGTTGGGCGACCCCGGCCAATTTCGCGGCGATGGGATCCGAATTGCACGGCCAGACCACGACAGTCCGCTCGCCCGCCTTGGAGCGGACAAAGACGTTGATCGCCAGGATCGCGGACTCGAGCTCGATCTGGGAAGCGTCCCCGAGCGCTTCCCGACTCTCGATCACGACGACCCGCATCGCGCCCGAACAGGGTTCGAGATCCTGAAGCGTATCCCGGATCGGCTCGTCGCGGCCGATCGAGACGGTCTGGACGTCCTTTCGAAAGAGCCCCAGGGTGTGTAGAAGCGTCGTTTTTCCAGACCCGGTCTCGCCGCGCAGGATCAAGAACGAGCCCAGCAGCGAAGACCCCATCTCGTCTCCCAGCTCGTCGAACTTCCTCAGCCCGTCGGCGACCGGGACGATCAGGGATCTGAGATCGTGACCGTTGAGCATCTTCTCGACGCTCTCGAACCGGATCGGGACTCTCGGCCTGGGGATTGTCACGAGCCTTTCCTCCACCGCGGGAAACCTGCCGGCGCACTTCGCGATCCACGCATTGCTCGTCGATCGACCGGCCGCGGTCGGCCGGACCAGCCGAGGGTTCACCGTCATTTTACGCGATCGAGCCCGCTGCCGTCGCACTCGCCAAAACCACGCTCGCCAAACGCTAATCGGTGTACATCTTATCTCGGGTCGCTCGAGCACAATCGTGAAATCCCTCATTCTCGCTTTTCGATTGCAAGACTTGCACGGGGGGTTGTCGTGGATAGGGCGGCGGGACTTGAGAAAAAAAGAAAATTTTTTGCGTTCGAGCCGACGTTCGGCGGGACGGCGTGTAGACTTGAGTCGAAAGTCAGGATTTCGGGCGGCCGGCGCTGGTGGCAAGACGAGCGGTTCGGCATTCCGGTTGCGGTTGAGGTGTTTTGAGCCCCGACCCCTGACGTCGGGCGAGATGACCGCCTGAAACGGAGATGCAAGATGAACCTGCACAAGGTGGGAACGATCGACGTGCGCGCACAAGTTTGCCGATACGCCCTGGTTGGGGCGATGCTGCTGGCGGCCCTGGGCTGTAGCCGGAACCGCCAATCGTACCGGCCGGTGTACACAAGCCCCGCTCGGACCTCCGCGCCCTGCGTGGGCTGCGATTCTGGCGCGGGCGCGGTGGATTCGGGCTCGACCACGTCGAGCGTGATCCCCCAGGCCCCCGACGCGGGGACGATCGAATCGACCGTGCCCTCGTTGCCCGGCTCGGGCAAGAGCGTGAAGTCCGCCCCGGCCGACGAAGCTCCGCCGCGTTCGCGGATCGGGTCCGAACCCAGTTACGATCCCAATTCCTCGTCCTCGAGCCGCAAGCCGGCCGCGCCCTCGAAATCGCAGGGCGGAACATCGGGGCCCGCGCTCCAGGGCCCGGAGGCGGCGGTGCGAGGTTCGGCCGCGGCGATCGCTCGGGCCGACCAGGCCTCGTCCTCTCAAAAACTCGTCCGCAAGGCCAGTCTGGACGAGAGCCTGCAAGATTACCTGGATCCCGCGGGCGCGGATCAACTGGCGTATCCCGACAAGGCCGATCGCCCGTGGAAATACATCGTGCTCCATCACTCGGCGACGCCCACGGGGGATTACGCCCAGATCGATCGCGAGCACAAGAAGACGCTGGGGTTTGACGGCTGTGGCTACCATTTCGTGATTGGCAACGGCGCAGGCTCGGACGACGGCAAGATCGAAGTGGCCGCGCGGTGGAGCCAGCAGAAACAAGGGGTCCACTGCCGCAACGCCAGATCCCACGACGTCGAGGACTACGGCATCGGCATCTGCCTGATCGGCAATCTCGACCAAAAGGCCCCGACGGCCCGCCAGGTCGCCGCGATGCAGGCGCTGGTGGCGTATCTCGAGGAGCGCTACAACATCGCGCCGGCCCGCGTGGCCACGCACAAGCACCTGGCCGCCACGGCCACCGTGTGTCCCGGCCGGTACTTCCCGGACGCGACCCTGGCCGGAACCGCCCGCCAAGCCCGCAAGCAAGGCACCCTTCAGACCACCTGGATGAAGGTCGACCACGACACGAAAAGCGACTGACCCGCCGGGGCGGTGGGCGATGCGATGCGGGCCGCGTGAAGCGCGTCCCTCGCGTCCTTGGGCGCTCCTTGGCATGGGCCAAGGAGCGGCGGTTCCGGGACGGCACTCGATGGCCGCATTTCTGCCCATCAGGGACGCATGGGGCGCGAATCGCCCCACCGCGGGATCGATTGGCACGAATGGCAATCGAATGGAGCCTTCCGTTTCGGGACATTGGCCCTTGATGTGGCATTTCGTGGCAACTTCTGGAAGTTTTCTGGGGGTTTTTCCGACCATTTGACCCGCCGCGGCGGGCTCCAGGCGGTCTTTTTGCGCCAAAGTGCCATGGCCCTGTGTGCCATTCCGCGGGCCCGTCGGGGCGCGCGAGCCAGCCGGGTTGTCGTGAACAGCCGCTGTCATGACGAGAATTCACTCAAAGGTGGTCGGCGCGGTCGTGGCCTCGGGGTCGGGTCGACCGTCGATCTGTCGGCGCAGGGGCCGGCGAAGTGCAACCTGGCGAGCGTGTGGAGGGGCGCGGTGGTCTGCTCGCCACCGCACTCCCTTTCCCGAATTACCTTCTCGTTGATCAGGGTAACGCGCCTTTGGATACCCGAACTGAGGCCGCATTCTAATCGCGCGATTTCTCGGCGCAACCCTCACCATTTACAAGAGTTAAAAATTCCGATAAAAGTTTCAGCCCCTCCATTGTGGCGCGCCAATCGCCGCCCGGGCGCTTGACCGTGAGACTCTCATCGTCTATCGTGAATTAACGATAGAAGGGAGGTCGAGCATGGCCGTGAAGCGTCGCGATCAGGATGCGGAACAGGATCGGGCTCAAAAACGGCTTCGGGCTCGCGCTGAGCTGGCCGGGTTCGCGAAGGCGCTGGGGCATCCCGCGCGGGTGGAGATCGTCCGTTTCTTGCTGGCGCGTGATTCGTGCATGTGCGGCGACCTGGTTGATCACCTGCCGCTGGCGCAATCGACGGTGTCGCAGCACCTGCGGATTCTCAAGGATGCGGGCCTGATCGAGGGGACGATCGACGGGCCGCGGGTGTGTTATTGCGTGGCGCCGCGGGCGCTGGCGCGGTTTCAAGGGCTGGTGGCGGATTTGCGACCGGGCCCCGGCTTGACCGATCGTGAGTGCGAGGTCTAGCGCTGATTCATGAATATGAGTGCACGGAATACGCTCCATCCGCGGATCGCGGACCATCTGGCTGGGCTCGAGGCGACGGGCGGGGTCGCCTTCCCGGCCGCCGCGGAGGCTCTTGGTGCATGGCTTCGCGGCGGCCGCGCTCGCGG
>DAIDHE010000419.1 GCA_027459775.1 Planctomycetales bacterium
GACGAATCGAAGGAAGGACGCACCGCCATGGGCGCTGAAGCACGAGTGGCCGAGTTGAAACTGGAACTGCCGCCGGCCCCCAAGCCGGTCGCCACCTATGTGACGGCCATCCGCCACGGCGACCTCTTGTACGTCTCGGGGCACGGGCCTTATCGCAGTGACGGAACCATGATCGTTGGCCGACTGGGCGCTGACATGGACGTCGCGGCCGGTCAAGCGGCCGCTCGGCAGACGGGTCTGGCGATCCTGGCAACCATCCGCGCCCATCTGGGCTCGCTCGACAAGGTCGCGCAGCTCGTCAAATCGCTCGGCATGGTCAATTCCACGCCCGAGTTCGCCGATCAGCCGAAGGTCATCAATGGCTATTCCGATCTGATGAAGGATGTCTTCGGCGCAGCTGGAGTGGGAGCTCGAAGCGCGGTCGGCATGGGGGCTTTGCCAGGCGGAATCGCCGTCGAGATCGAAGCGATCTTCCAGGTCAAGGATTGATCGCGGTTGTTCCGCCATGAGCCAATCCGGCGAGGTCATCGATCAATACCTGGCGGCAGTGGCGAGCGCTCTTGAAGCCTTGAGCGATCAAGAGCGCCCGCTGGTGCGCGAAGCCGCGATCTTATTTGCCCGCACGATCCTGAGCGGGCGGCTGGTCCACGTGTTCGGCACCGGCCACTCGCGGATGGCGGTCGAGGAGGTTTTTCCGCGATACGGCTCGTTTCCTGGGTTTCACCCGATCGTCGAATTGTCGATGACCTATCACAACCAGGTTGTCGGTGCCAACGGCCAGCGGCAGGCGATGTTCCTCGAGAACGTCCAGGGCTTCGGCGCGATTCTTTGGCGTAATTTCGCGACCGACCCCGCCGACGCTTTGCTGGCAATCTCCACCAGCGGCTCAAGCGCGGTCACTGTCGATGTCGCGCTCGAAGCCAAACGATTGGGCATGCCGGTCGTGGCACTCACGTCACGGGCGCACGCCCAGACCACTCCCGCCCGGCACGAATCGGGCCTGAAACTCCACGAGGTCGCCGATCTCGTGATCGACAACCACACGGTTGCCGGTGACGCGGCCGTCTGGATCGAAGGGCTCGAAACACCCGTCGCCCCGCTTTCGAGCGTAACCAGTTGCGTGGTCGTCAATCTCATCAAGGCCGAGGTCGCCCGCCTCTTGGTCGCCGCGGGCACGGCTCCAAAAGTCCTCACCGCCGCCTGCCACCTGGGCGAAACGCGGGCTCAAACGCTCTTCGAGGAGACCTACGACGACTATCGCCGTCGCATCGGCGTGCTCTATCGATAGACGCCTGGAGTCGGCCCCCGCTCACTTGGGCCGAAAAAGCCTCACATCCGGATGCATCGTGTAGAGCCGGTCCTCCCCCTCCGGCGTCCGGACCAGGATCGCGCTCGAACAATTGTTCCGGATAATGGGATTGTCCGGATACTTTTCCCAGTGCACCAGGTCGCGCGATCGGGCGAGGCAGGTGGTCCAATCCTTCCAGGGGTGCTCGCTGTTGGCGTGGTAAAAGGCATAGTAAAAGCCAGCGCGCTTGACGACCTGGTTCACGGCCACGGCGGCCCGGTCATAGGGCTCGGGCCCCATGGCCAGAACCGGGTCGTCCTTGACGTTCGTCCAGATCTTGAGGTCGGGCGATTTCGCCAGCCAGATCCCCCGGTCGCCGCGTTCGTAAAGTAGATGCCATGCCCCTGCTTCGAACCAGGCGGTCGGCGTCCCGTAGGGTCCAGGCGGGATGGGTTCCCCCTGGGTCGTGCGGATGTCGAGCCGGCCCTGGTCGGTCCACTGGAGGCCATCGGGGGACGTGAGCAGGTGAGCGATGTCGTTTTTGCCCTCGGCGAACATGTAAAACCGATTCTCGAGGTGAACGACGCAGACGTCCTCAACCCACGAATCCTTGAATATCGGGTTCTTGGGGTCGCGGGTCCAGTGGACGCCGTCGTTCGACGTGGCGTGGCCGAGCGACATCGTCGGAGGTTTGTCGGAGGGATAGCCTGTGTACCATAGGTGGTAGACTCCGTCCACGACCAGGATGTAGCCGCGCTCGCGGATCTTGCGGTCCCAGGTATCACGGCCCGTGCCTGAAAAGACGGGGTTTTCGGCCTCCGGCGACCAGGCGACCAGGGGCCAGGGATTGGGATCCGGACGAGGCTCGGAGGCGCTCGCGAGCAGCGGCAGAGCGATCGCGACGAGCCCCAACACGCGCACCCAGATCCGCGAACGATGATGTGCAATCATGAGGGTCGACTTCCAAGGTGGGCGGAGCGCCGCTCCGCCCGCGGCGGAGACGATGCGGGCGAAACCGCGGCCGCTCTATCATCTTACCTTGCCTTGTCCGCCGTCGACGGTTATTTTAGATCCTGTTCTCGATGGGGCGGTAGCTCAACTGGGAGAGCGTCGCGTTCGCAATGCGAAGGTTGAGGGTTCGAGCCCCTTCCGCTCCACTTTTTCCTGAGAACTCGACCAGTTTCGCCACTCATTCGCGCGGCTTTTCGATCGAGGCGCTCGCTTGTTCCAGCGCCTGGCCTCGGCGTGCCGAGAGCGCGATTCCAGAAGCGGAGGGGCGATCGGTGGTCAACGACATTCGTCGAGATCGGTAGCCGTCTTTCTCGATCCAGTGGGGCCACAGCCTGGCCGCTCGGCATCCCCATTGCCCGGACCACAAACCCGGGCTCTCTCCCCCCAAGCCCAACCATAGAACATCCCCGCCCCAAGAATCGAGCTGTCGGGGGGATCCGTCCAGGTCGCCGTTTGCAAGCGGAAAAGGCCGGGTTAGGATGGACTGTGCGTGGAGACGGCGGGTTGATTATTTTGGGGGCACGCAAGATAAACCAAGGCGTGGTCCTTGATCACGCCTCCCGGATGGTCGCCCCCAATTCCCGACGCGATCACAAGCGCCCCGAGGCGGTCTCGGTTTCATTGGCTCCTGGAAAACGAATTCTCTCATGGTTCGCGCCCTCATCGCATGGAGTCTTCACAATCGATTCGTCGTCCTCTTGGGGACGGTGGGACTGATCGTGATGGGAATCCACTCGGCGCGGAATCTCAATGTCGAGGCCTATCCCGACCCCACGCCCCCCCTGGTCGAGGTGATCACCCAGAATCCCGGCGCGAGCCCCGAGGAGATGGAGCGGCTCGTCTGCATCCCCATCGAGACCGCATTGAACGGGATGCCGGGGCTCAAGTACCTGCGCAGCATCTCGCTCGCCGGACTCAACGACGTCAAGTGCCAGTTCGAATACGGAACCGACTACTGGGCCGCTCGCCAGGAAGTCATCAATCGCATCGGCATGGTCTCGAATCTTCCCCCCGGCGTGAACCCCGGCCTGTCGCCCTGGAGCCCCACTGGCGAGATCGTGCGCTATGTGCTCGAGGGCCCTGGCTACACCCTGAACCAGCTCAAGGCCGTCCAGGACTGGGTGCTCAATCGCGCCTTGAAAACGGTTCCGGGTGTGATCGACGTGACCGGCTACGGCGGGACGGTCAAGCAATACCAGGTCTTGCTCGACACCCAGCTCATGAGGCGCTACGACGTGACCTTGCAGATGGTCACGGACGCGATTTCGCAATCCAACGCCAACGTCGGCGGCGACGTCCTGGAACTCGGCGTTCAGGCCCACAACGTCCGGGCAATCGGTTACCTGGGCGAGGGAATCGACTCCCTGGACCCCGCTTTGGCCGAGCGGTCCTACGCCATCGAGGTCGAAAAACTCGAGGACATCCAGGACGTGGTGGTCACGACCTACAACAACATGCCTGTCTACGTCAAACAGATCGCCAAGGTCGTGATCGGCTACCAGCCCCGGCTGGGAATGGTCGGCCGCGACGGCGAAAACGACGTGGTCGAGGGCATCGTCCTCATGCGCAAATACGAAAAATCGCTCGCGACCTCCCAGGCGGTCAACGCCAAGATCCAGCAGCTCAACGAGGGAAGGCTGCTGCCCAAGGGAATGCGGCTCACGATCTTCAATCAGCGCACCGACCTGGTCAACGTGACCACCCACAACGTCCGGCACAACCTGCTCGTGGGCATGGGCCTGGTAACGCTCATTCTTTTCGTCTTCCTCGGCGACGTCACGAGCGCGGTCATCGTCGCCATCATGATCCCGCTCGCGCTCCTGTTTTCGGTGACGGTGCTCTATTTACAGGGCAAATCGGCCAATCTGCTGTCGATCGGCGCGGTCGATTTCGGAATCATCGTCGACAGTTCGGTGATCATCGTCGAAAACGTCTTCCGGCACATCACGGCCAAGAACGCCGACCGCTCAAAGCCCCTGATCGACCGGATCATCGAGGCCTCCTGCGAGATCGAGCGGGCACTGTTTTTCTCGACCCTGATCATCGTCTGCGCCTTCATTCCGCTTTTTTCCATGACCGGGCCCGAAGGAGCGCTCTTCGGACCCATGGCCAACACCTACGCCTTCGCGATCTGCGGGGCGCTCATCCTGGCCGTGACACTGACCCCGGTTCTGTGCTCGTTTCTCTTCGTGAACAAGCGCGAGGAGAAAGAGACCCTGATCGACCGCCTGATGAAGCTCCGCTATCTGGTGATGCTCGACAGGGTGCTCCAGCATCGCGCTCTGTTGTTGATCGCGATGGGGTCGCTGCTCGGGTTCACGATCTCCCTGGTCCCCAAGCTCGGGGGCGAGTTCATGCCCCCGCTCGAAGAGGGGAACCTCTGGATCCGTGCGATCCTGCCCCGCACCGTCACCCTCCGCGAGGCCGCCCGCATCGCGCCCCGGCTCCGCGAGGTGATCGGATCGATCCCCGAAATCCGCGCGGTCATGTCGCACGTCAGCCGTCCCGACGACGGCACCGACGTCACCAGTTACTACAACCTGGAATTCAACGCCCCTTTGATCCCAATGGAGGAATGGCGCACCAAGCCCGTCGTCTTCATGGGCAGGGAACTCTGGCGACGGACCATCACCCGCGAGGAGATACAGCGCGAGCTCGGCGAGAAATTCAAGGACTTCCCGTCGGTCAATTTCAACTTCTCGCAGCTCATCCGCGACAACGTCGAAGAGGCCCTGTCGGGCGTCAAGGGGGCGAATTCGATCAAGCTTTTCGGCAACGACCTCGCCGTCCTCGAACGCTCGGGCGAGCGGGTGGTCAACATTCTGAATACGGTGCGGGGGATCTCCAACGCCGGGTTGTTCCACATCGTGGGCCAGCCCAACCTTGAGATCCAGATCGACCGTCACGAATGCGCGCGGTTCGGGGTCAACGTCTCGGACGTTGAGGCCGTGGTTCAGGTCGCGGTGGGGGGCCGCGCGTTCACCCGCATGGTCGAGGGGGAAAAGCTGTTCGACATCGTGCTCAGGCTGCCCAAGTCCGAGCGCGACGACCCCGACGTCATCGGCCGCATCCCAGTCGACACCACGGGCGCTGACGGCAAGCCCGGCGCACGGATTCCCCTCCGCCAGCTCGTGAAGATCGAGCCCCACAAACCGGGGGCGGCTTACATCTATCGTGAAAACAACCGCCGATTCATCCCGATCAAGTTCAGCGTCGACGGCCGCGACTTGGCGTCGACGATCAAGGAGGCCAAGGCCAAGGTCGAGGATCCCCGCTACGGCGCTGGGCTGCCGCCGGGGTATGACATCGGCTGGGCCGGCGAGTTCCAGCAGATGGAAGAAGCCAACCAGCGGCTGCTCTGGATCATCCCCCTTTCGATCGGCCTCATCCTGAGCCTGCTCTACACCGCGTTCAATTCTCTCAAGGACTCGCTTCTGGTGATGGTCAACGTGATCGAGGCCTCAATGGGGGGCGTGCTGGCGCTCTGGATCACGGGAACCCCGTTCTCGATCTCGGCGGCGGTGGGCTTCGTCTCGGTCTTCGGCGTGGCCGTGCAGTACGGCGTGCTCTTGATCTCATACTTCAATCAATTGCGCGCGGCCGGCCTGCCGGTGCGCGAGGCCGTCATGCGCGGGGCCGAGCTCCGCGTCCGGCCGGTGGTGATGACCTCGCTCACGGCCGCGCTCGGGCTCTTGCCCGCCGCGCTCGCGACCTCGATCGGCTCGCAGGCCCAAAAGCCGCTCGCCATCGTGGTCGTGGGCGCCATGCTCTGCACCCTGTTCCTCACCCGCTATCTGATGCCCGTGCTCTATAGCCTGTTTCCAGCCCCGGCGGGCCATATCGAGTGCTCGGCCGACCTGATCCTGGGCTCGCATTACACCGATCGATTCCTCCATCCCAAGGACACGTCAAGCGGGCCTGGAAGCCGCCCCGCCAACCCCGACTGCCCCGACCATCAACCTCCGAGGTCGCCATGAATCTCGCCTGGAAGCTCCTCGTTGGTCTGGCGGTCCTGGCCGCCATCGCGGCCCCCATTGTCCTCAACACGAGGGCGGGTCAGCGCATGCTGCCAATCCTGCAGCGGCTCGCGAACTTGACATCCCACGAGAAAGCCCCCGCTCCCGACAAGTCGTGGCTCTCGAACCGATCGCGACCGGGCCCCTCGTCGTGGGACCGAACGCTCGCCCTTTCGCGGGATCAGCTCGACGCGATCGGCGTCTCGGTCGTTCCCGTCAAGAATCAGACCGAGCCGACCATCCTGCGACTCTTCGGCACCACCGAATACGACCCCGCCACCGTCACCATCGTCCGCACCCAATTTGACAGCCGCGTGGACAAGGTGTTGGTCGATCTGGGGACGGTCGTCAAGATCGGCGACCCGCTGCTCGAGCTCTTCAGCACCGATCTGGCCGAGGCCAAATCCAACTATGAGGCCGCCGTCAGCCAGTGGGAACGCGACAAGAAGGTTCTCGACTACAAGACCCCACTCGCCAAGAGCGACACCCTGCCGCGCAAAGAGCTCATCGAGATCGAAAACGACGAGGCTCAGAGCCGGCTCAAGAAGAAACTCACCAAGGACAAGCTCCTGGTCTACGGCCTCACGGAAAAAGAGATCGAGGCGGCCAAGACCGAGGACGGAGTCCAGAAGGCGAGGATGATCCTCAGATCACGAGCCAAGGGGGTGGTCGTCTCGCGCGCGGTCGTGAAGGACAATTACTACACATCGGCGGACCCGCTGCTCACGATCGCGCCTCTCGACCACCTCTGGGTGCGCGGCGGCGTGAGCGAGCTCGAGGCCGAAAGAGTCGAGGTCGGCCAGAACCTCAAGGTCGTCTTTCCCTTTTCGGGCCAGACCGTCAGATCCAAGGTCGATTACATCGACAAGGCCATCGACGCCGAATCGCGGGCGGCCAAATTCCGCACCACCATCGCCAATCCCGAAGGCCGACTCAAGGCCGGCATGTTCGTGCGGATGATGCTCGAAATCCGCCCCAAGCTCGGCCGCACGGTCATTCCGCGGTCGGCGATGGTCTCGGTCGATCGACTGGACTACGTCTTCATCGAAAAGCCCGGCGCGGGCCAGGTCTTCGAGCGCAGACCAATCTTCGTGGCCAAGGAAAGCAACGACATCGTCATCGTCGCCGAGCCGGCCGAGGACCACCAAGGGCTCGAGGCCGGCGAGCTCGTCGTCGGCAGGGGCGCGCTCATTCTTGAGCAAATGTACGAGGACCGCCTGATGTCCGAAGGGGCGCTGCTCTCGACCACCGACGACGCCGACGACCCCCTGGTCGCTCCCAAGCCGGTCTTCCATTCCACCGGCGCACCATAGATCGAGGCCAGCGACCCACCAAACCTCGATCCAGCACGCTCCGCATGAGGCTCAATTCACCGCCGCGCGTGAAACTGTATCGATTACGTAGTTTGTTCCCGCGCACTCTGGATCGCCAATGTCGATTCGGGCGACTTTGACGATTGTATGCATTACGCCGGGACTGGAGATATCAACTGCTCAACGCCGAATAACGACATTGCGGGTGGTATAGAGCGTAGGGGATTCATCAAATAGTCCTGGCGAAACGAGGCGCGGCCGTGGGCCAAGGAATCCGCAAGAGCCCCCCCGAGGCTGACGAGGCTCGTGGTACAGCCATGGCTGGCGGGTTCCAGCTCCGCCCCGCGCCCGCATGCGTGGTCGCGATTCTGACTCTCATCACGATCGTCGGCTGGTCGAAGGAAGCCCTGGCCCAGGCGGCGACCGTCGACACCAGCGTGCCCGCGTTGCCGGGCTCGGCGGGCTCGACGCTCGGGCAATCCCCAGGCGCGGGGGGTGGGTCGTTCGCGAACCTACCAGGCGCGGGCGGCATTCTGGGAGGGCGGGCCGGCGTCTCGACGGCCAAGGGCA
Organism: Planctomycetales bacterium; assembly: GCA_027459775.1. Classification (GTDB taxonomy): domain Bacteria; phylum Planctomycetota; class Planctomycetia; order Isosphaerales; family Isosphaeraceae; genus JAKBAP01. The sequence continues at coordinate 8,199 of DAIDHE010000419.1, forward strand.
TCCCGACCTCCATCACGTCTCCAGGATCGGGGCCGGGCCCGACCGACCTCCAGGCCGCGGTCACAGGCCCGCAACCTCAACCCGTGACCGCCTCCGCGACCCCGCCTTACGGAACGCTCGATATTCCCTCCGCCGAGGATGACGGCCCGCCCGGCGGAATGACCCTGGATCAGGCCATCGACGTCACTCTCGATCGCAGTCTGGATCTCAAGTCCAAATTCTACGAGATTCCCATGGCCCGAGCCGATACGCTCCAGGCCAGCTTGCGGTCGAACCCGGTCTTCTACCAGGACGGCCAGCTCTTGCAATACCTCGGCTCGGGAACCCGGTTCTCACGCGCGGCCCCTGGGGGACCAAGCCAGTATGATACAAACATAAGCTATCCCCTTGACGTCTCACACAAGCGACAGGCCCGGACCCTGGTGGCGGCTCGGGCCGAGCGCGTGCTTGAGGCCCAGTACCAAGACGCCGTCCGCCAGCGGATCGACGACGTTCAAGGCGCGTTCGTGTCGGCCCTGGCCGCGCGCCAGGCCGTACGCTACGCGCGCAGAAGCGTCGACGGTCTCCAGGCCCTCGCCGCCCGCAACGAGCAGCTCTTTCAGCGCGGGGAAATCTCCCGCGGCGATCTCAATCGCGTCAAGATTCAGCTTGAGACCACCAAACTGGGGCTGCTCGACGCGAACGCAGCCTATCGCAAGGCCAAGCTCGACCTGGCCTCGCTCATGAACATGACCATCGCCGAGGCCGACGCGCTCGATATCAAGGGAACGATCCGCGACGTCGCTCCCGAGCCCCCCTCCGTGGACGTTCTGCGCAAGATCGCCCTGGCGGAACGGCCCGACATTCTCTCCTTCCGCCTGGGCGTCTCACGGGCCGAGGCCGACGTCCGGCTCGCCCGCGCCAACGCCCTCAGCGACGTTTATGTGCTCTGGCAGCCCTACACCTTCCAGGACAACTCGCCCTACGGCCTCAAAAGCCAGTATTCCTGGGCTCTGGGCGTGACGGTTCCCCTGCCGATTTACAATCGCAACCAGGGCGGAATCCAGCGCGCGCGCATCAACGTCGATCAGTCCAACTTGCAGCTTCGAGACGTCGAGAGGCAGCTCCAGATCGACGTTGAATCGGCGGTTCAGGAATACCAGGTCACCCGCCAGGAAACGCGCGAGCTGGAGTCGGTCGTGATTCCTCAGGCGCGCGCCACCCGCGACGAGATGTCACGGCTTTACCTCGCGGGGGCCAAAAGCATCGTCGACTATCTGAACGCCCAGCTCGAGTACAACCAGGTGGTTAAGCAGTTCCTCGACACCGCGATCCGGCACCGGCGGAGCATGCTGGGGCTGAACACCGTGGTCGGTCGCCGAATCATGCCTTGAACCGAGAACCGCGAGACCGAAGCGTCCTCGCGCGTGGGAGGGGGGATCGAGATGAACGAACAGCACCGGCGAAGATCGCGAAAAGGCCGCACCCTCAAACCCGAGCTGCTGGCGTGCGAGCCCCGCGCGCTCTTATCGGTCTACACCGATCTGATGGGTGCGAACAGCCTCGCCGCCGGCCGCCGCTCCGCCGCCGCCCTCGTCAGCCGAAGCCTCTCACCCGCGATGACCGGCGGATCCACTCAGTCGATCGCCACGCCCAACAATCAAGGGCCTGTCCTCAATGCCAACGGGACCATCAACAATCAGGCTCTCGCTCCGACCGGAACCTTGACGGGACGCCAGCTCAAGATCGAGCAATTCCGGGCGCGCTACGTGGGAACTTTCACCGTGGGGGCGGGCCGAACCAGCACCGAGGCCAGACGAGTCTTCATCGCCGCCGCGGGAACCGCCAACACCATGCTCCACTCAGACATCCAGGCGCTCTTCGTCGTTCCCAAGGATCCCACCCTCGCCATCGGCGGCGTGAGCGCGATCTTCGATCGCAACCTGAACTCGAACACGGTCCTGGGCTTCGATCTCTCCGCGCCGGTGCAAAACGTCGACCACGCGGGGCGGCCGAACCTCTTTCCCAAGGTCAGCATCGACGTCAATGCCAGCGCGGGCGTCTATGACGAGGCCTACTCCGTGGGAACCATGAAGATTCATTACATCCCCAACGGCAAGCACACGCGCGGCGTACTCAGCCAGGGCAAGGCGATCATCACGATCCATGCTCAGATCTACGCGCCTAACGTCGCCTTCATCCTTCGCAATGCCACAATCGATCCCTGAGCGGCCGTCCCAGGCCGACGAGGCGGACTGGCGTCGGGAGTCGGCCCGCCGTAGATTACAATCCTGTCTCGGCCGAAGCAGCCGGTCGCGCCCCATCCGAATCGAGGCGACCAAGGCCACGGCCGATTGGAGCTCTCCGATGCCACGGCTTGTCCCGACGATTCTTGCATTCACGCTCGCCCTTGCCATACCCACTGGCGCGGAGGCTCAAACCCAGCAGCCCGCCCCCGTCCAGGCCCTTCCGTCGCACTTCGCACCGCTACCCTTGCCTGCCATCAAGCCCGCCGGCTGGCTCAAGGATCAGCTTCGCATCCAGGCCGACGGCCTCTCCGGCCATCTCGACGAGTTCTGGCCCGACATCAAGGAAAGCGCCTGGTTCGGCGGCAAGGCCGAAGGCTGGGAACGCGTCCCCTACTGGCTCGACGGCCTCGTCCCCCTGGCCTACCTGCTCGACGACCCAGCCCTCAAGGCCAAGGTCAAGAAGGCCGTCGACGCCATCCTCGAACGCCAACAACCCGACGGCTGGCTCGGTCCCGTGGGCGACAGACAAAAGCATCAACCCTACGACGTCTGGCCCCTCTTCCCACTCTTCAAGGCCTTCACCCAGTACCAAGAGGCGACCGGCGACCCCCGCATCATCCCGGCCCTCATGAAATGCTGCCGCAAGATTGACGGGCTCACAAACAAGGAACCACTATACAGTTGGGCCCAGTTTCGCGCCGCCGATCTGGTCGTCACCCTTTACTGGCTCCACGACCGCACCGGCGAGGCCTGGCTGCTCGAGCTGGCACCTAAGATCTTCAAGCAAAGCTTCGACTGGCGCGCGCATTTCGAGCCGTTCAAGCTCACCGAGCCGATCAAGGCCAAGTTCGGCCACGACAATCACGGCGTCAACATCGCCATGGGGCTCAAATACGGCGCGATCCGGCATCGCCTGACCGCCGACCCGCGCGATCGCGATTCGATCTTCACGATGATCCAGGAGCTCGACCGCTGGCACGGCCAGGCGACGGGCATGTACACGTGCGACGAACATCTCGCCGGCCGCTCGCCGTCGCGCGGAACCGAGCTCTGCACCGTCGTCGAGGCCATGTATTCGCTCGAGCTCGCCGCCGCCGCGACCGCCGACGCAAGGCTCGGCGACCGCCTGGAAAAGCTCGCCTATAACGCGCTGCCGGCGACATTCAAGAAAGATATGACGGCCCATCAATACGACCAGCAGTGCAACCAGGTGATCTGCACCGCCAAGGGCGACCACGTCTACGCCTCGAACGGCCCCGAATCGAACCTTTACGGCCTCGAGCCCAATTTCGGCTGCTGCACCGCCAACATGCACCAGGGCTGGCCCAAGTTCGTTTCCCATCTCTGGATGAAGACCCCGGACGACGGCCTCGCCGTGCTGGCCTACGCCCCGTGCACGATCACGACCGAGATCGCCGGCGCGAAGGTCAAACTCGAGGTCGAGACCGCCTATCCATTTCGCGACCAGATCACGATCACGGCCTCCGCGTCCAAGCCGGTCGCGCTGCCGCTTTACTTGCGAATGCCGGGCTGGACGACAAGCAACATCATGCACGTGCGTCCCGGATTGCGAGTCGAAGTGGCAAGCGCCGCGCCGGCATCTTACGTTCGGCTGTCATTAGCCGATGTAAAGGGTGCCGCGTGGTGCGGAACCAAGACGATCATCCTCACGCTGCCCATGGCCCCGCGGATCCACGAAGGGCAGGGGGGTGCTGTCGCCATCGAGCGCGGGCCGCTGGTCTACGCCCTGGGAATCGAGGCCGAATGGCGCAAGTTCCGCGATCGAAAGGGCATCCCCTTCGCGGACTGGGAGGTCTATCCCAGGTCGGCCTGGAACTACGCGATCGCCGTCGACCGGGAACATCCCGAGAAATCGGTGCGGTTCGCCGAGCACATCGTCGGGTCAGAGCCATTCTCGCTCAAGGGCGCGCCCGTGGTCGCCACGATCAAGGCCAGGCGTTTGCCGGGCTGGTCCATCGTCCGCGCCGCCGCGGCGCCGCCCCCCGAATCGCCGGTCGCCAGCGAGTCGCCCCTCGAGGAAATCACCTTGGTCCCCTACGGCTGCACCGACCTGCGAATCAGCGAATTCCCGGTCCTCAAGACTCCCTGAGCTCGCGGCTCGAAGCACTCCCTCCCCGACGATCGAAGGCCGTCCCCGATGAGCTCCGACGACATCACGACGGAAAGCCATGAGCCCGCTCCATCGCGATTTCGATCGTCGATCGTCTGGAAATTGACCGGCTTCGTGGGCGTGACGGTCGCGCTCGTGGGGGGCATGCTGATCCTGGCCGCCTATCTGGCGACGGCGTCGATCCTTCAGGACCAGATTCGCGAACGACTGACGACCATCGCCGCTGATCGCCAGGAGATTCTGACCAAGATCCTCCGCGAGCGCGGCGAGCAGGCGGGTCAGCTTGCGAAGCGGGCGCGGGTGCGTCAACTTCTCGCTCAACACGCCGACGGCACCGTCGATCCGACGCGGTTTGAGCTCGAAGCCCAGGCCGTCTTGGGCGCGGCCCGAGGCGCGGTCCCCGGCACCCTGGCCGTCTGGCTCGAGGATCCCCAGGGTCACAGGCTGGCTGCGGTAGGTCCAGAGCCAGCGATCGAGCCCTTCACCACCGCCCCACGCCCCGACTCGAGCACCGACGGGGGCCCGGCCGCGGCCCCACGCAGGCTCGGCGATTCCTACGCCGCCCCGTTCCGCGCCCTGGTCAGAGGCGCTGAGGGTCGCGTGCTGGGCGCGGTCATGATCGTCGCTGACTTCGGCCCGACCCTCGAATTCTTGATCGACCCTCATGGAATGGGCGAAACCGGCGAGGTTCTGGTCGGCATCGCCCAGGATTCCACCATCCTCTTGCTCGCCCCGCCCCGGCTCGGGCCCCGCCTGATCGCGATTCCCCCCAACGGACTCGCCCCCCTCGACGCGGCCATCGCCGGTCAGTTCGGATTCATGCGCACCCAGGATTACCGCGGCCGCGAAGTCCTCGCCGCTTACCGACCCGCCGGGCTCGATCGAGCGCCCTGGGGCCTCGTCGCCAAGATCGACGCCGACGAGGCCGACGAGCCGGTCACACACCTACGCAAGCTGCTGCTCATCCTGGGCGGATTCGCCCTCATGCTCGGATTGGCTGCCTCCAACCTCGTCGCGCGCCAGTTCTCGAGACCCATTCGCCGTCTGGCCCGCACCGCCAAGGCCGTCGCCGCCGGCGACCTCGCCGTTCGGTCGGAGATCACCTCCAACGACGAGATCGGAGCGCTCGGCCTGGCCTTCAATCGCATGACCGAGGAGCTCGCTCGCTCCCACGCCGACCTCGAGGCCCGGATCCACGAGCGAACCCGCGAGCTCGAGGCCGTCCGCGACCTGCTCGACGCATTCTTCCGCATCTCGACCTCGCAGCTCGACCCGCACAACATCGACAAGACCTTTGACTCGGTGCTCCGCTTTTGCGCTCAGCTCGGTTACGACCTGGCGATGATCTCGCTGGTTGACCGCGAGGCCGGCGTGATCCGCGCGGTCCGGGCCGCCGGCGCAATGACCGAGATCGTCCAGGAGACTGTCCGAGCGCTCGACAGCGATGACGTGCTCGCCATCGTCGTTCGCGAGGGCCGCTCACTCTTCATCCCCGACTCACGGCTCGACCCCCGCTGCGACCAGGCCGCCATCGAGCGCTCGCGCATCCGCGGCCAATTCATCGTCCCGCTCGTGAGCGACCAGGTTCTGGGCGTGTTGCAGGTCGCCTCACACGTCTTGCTCGAGCCCGACCGCGTCGACCCTCGCCCGCTCGAAACCCTGGCCAGCCACACCGCCCGTGCGCTCGCCGGCCTGCGCCAGCTCGAGGAGATCCGCCGGCTCAACCAGAGCCTCGAGGAACACGCCCAGGAGCTCGCACGCGGCCAGGCCGCCCTCCGCGAGCAAACCCAGATCCTGCAAAGCATCCTCGACTGCATGGGCGACGGACTCGTCGTGTCGGACGACCAGGGGCGGTTCATGGTCTTCAACCCCGCCGCCCAGCGGCTCCTAGGCCGAGGCGCGACTCCGGGCCCTTACGAGTTCTGGTCGCGGACTTACGACATCTTTCTCGCCGACCGCCAGACGCCGTTTCCCAGCGAGGATCTGCCGCTCGCACGCGCGATCCGCGGCGAATCAGTCGATCAAGCCGAGCTTTATATAGCCTATCCCAGCAAGGACGACGGCACCTGGATAACCGTCACCGGCCGCCCACTCCGCGATGAATCGGGCGCTCTCAAGGGGGGCGTGGTCGCATTTCACGACATCAGCAGGCGCAAGAAAGCCGATCGCCGCCAGGCCGCCCAGTACGAGACCACTCGAGCACTCTCGGAGGTCGATTCACCCGGCGACGCCTACGAACGCATCCTGGAAATCCTCTGCCGAAACCTCGACGGGGACCGTGGCGCGTTCTGGCGAGTCGACCCCCACGCCAAACGCCTGCGTCGAGGAACCCTCTGGTCCACGGAGGGACCGAATCCAGACCACGCCGAGCCCCCCGCCCCAACATCCCTCGCCCCAGGCGAAGGCCTGCCAGGGCTTGCCTGGACCGAAGCCCGCCCAGTCTGGATCCCCGACCTGGCCGCGCGCCCCAACCTCGCCCGGGCGGGCGACCCCGCCCTCGCCGGCCGCCAGGCCGCCTTCGCCCTCCCAATCCTGCTCCGCGGCGATTGCCTGGGCGTGATCGAGCTCTCGTGCCGCCGTCCTCGCGACCCCGACCACGACATGATCGAGATGGCCGCCAGCTTGGCCACCCAGATCGGTCAGTTCATCGATCGCCGCGAAATGCGAACCCGCGTCTTTCAGGCCGAGAAACTCGCCTCGCTCGGCATGCTCTCAGCCGGCGTCGCCCACGAAATCAACAACCCGCTCGCCTACGTCGTCAACAACCTCGCGGTCTTCGAGCGCGACGTGCGCTTCCTGTTCACGCTGCTCGATCTCTACTCGGCCGGCGACGACCTGCTCTCAGACCAGCGCCCGGGGCTCTTGAACGAGATCAGTCAAATCGCCAATGAATTTGACCTTGCTTATGTTCATGATAATATGGGCAAGCTGATCGGCAGTACGCGGCAGGGGATCAAGCGCGTCGCGGACATCGTCGAGAATCTCCGCGGCTTCGCCCGGCTCGATCGCGCGTCGGTCGATCAGGCGAGCGTCCACGAGGCGATCGCCGCGGCCGTTGAGATGATCCGCGGCCGGCTCGAGCGAAGGGGCGTCGTGCTGGACCAGCGCGGCGACCCGCTCCCCTTGATCCCCGGCTCGCCGACCCAGCTCAACCAGGTCTTCCTGAACCTGCTCGTGAACGCGCTTCAGGCCATCGAGGCCGCGGGTCGCGGCCAGGGCCGGATCACGATCACGACCGCCGCTCGGCCGGGAGAAGTGGTGGTCGAGATCGCCGACAACGGCTGCGGCATTCCCGAGGACGTTCTTCCCCAGATCTTCGACCCCTTCTTCACCACCAAGGGCGTCGGCGACGGCACCGGACTGGGACTCTCGATCACCCACGGCATGGTCCAGGACCACGGCGGCCGCCTCGAGGTCGAAAGCACTCCAGGCCAGGGAGCGCTCTTCCGCGTCATCTTGCCCACCTCCAGATCGGGGGTCTGACCGGCGCTCCCGGAAATGCACTCGCCCCTCTTGCAATCAAACCAGCCCCGGATTGTTTTGAAAGCTCCGATCAAGAATTCAGCATCCTTTTCGTGCGAAGGGCGCTCTGGGTAGCTTTTTCGGCCCGTGGTTCCGCGTGTCTTTTCCCGCGGCGCAGGCTCGGATACGGCCTCGTTCGCTCGTTCGCCCGGATGATGATCCGAGTCTGGCGAAGTCGTGGACGTGTTGGCCTCACTCAACCGTACGCCTCCCGAGGGAACGCCCTTGGCGCGGCGTCACGAGGGTCTCGCTATGAGCTGGTTCCGCGAGCGCGCACGTCAAGAGAAAGACGAAGCGCCAACCGATCGCGAATCCTCGAGCAGCCTTTTTCTGAGACACGCTGCCGGAGACGCCGACGCGCTCCAGATCTTGCTGACCCAGCATCACGAGAATTTGATGTCTAGTGCCAGATCCTACATGAAGAGGCTCAAGGTTCTCGACCCGGCCTATACCCCGGACGACGCCGTCCAGGATGCCATGCTGAAATACTCGCAAGCGGCCAAGGCCGGGCGCCTGAACCCGCTCAGGATCAGCGTCGAACATTGGAGATTCCTCTTCAGAATCCTGAAAAACGAGATCCTGACCGCTCTGGGCCGGTCCCAGGCGCTCAAGCGACGCGGCCTTGAAGAACGCTCGCTCTCCGAGATCGCCGACGATCGCGACGGCGCCCCGTCGGGCTCGAACCACGGTCGTCGCCGAGATCCCCGCGAACGATGCCAAATCCCAGCCCAGCCCAGCCCAGCCCCCCGACGACCTCTTCTTCGTTCATGAAGAAGTCCTGCTGATCCTGGGAGCACTTGAGGGCCCTGGATTCCGGGCGATCCTCCAGATGAAGATCCAGGGATACACCAACGACGAGATCGCCGAGCAGCTCGAAGTCTCCGTACGAACGATCTATCGTCGCATCAACGAGTTTCGCCAGATGTACGACAAGAGAGCCTGGCCTTGAGGTCCGCCGCGAAGAGGGATCCGCGGCCCATCCAGTCCTCAGCCGCCCGCGTCAGACGCCCCCAGCAACCCCAAGCGGTTGGATCCAGCCAAGTTCTGGCCGCGCGGTCTCGCCCCACGGCGAAGCAAGCGAAAAAAAATCGGGAAGTCGTGTCATGTTTTCGCGAGCTTTTTAGTTATCCCTGATAGAGAGAGCGCACTTTCGCTCTCGCTTGGTCCAGACGGTCGCGAGGATCGTCGCGTCTTGTCGCCGCGCCTCGAGCCGTCAGGTCCGCGATCAATCGGCCGCGTCTCTGAAGTCACCGTATCGACAACCTGGAACCCCGCACCGCTCGCATCCTGAGCGCGCGGCCGATCCGTGCGACTCGTCGCACGGGTCGGCCGTCGGAATTCCTGCGTTCGTCGTCCGCGCCCAGATTTTCACCAGGGTCGACACCGCGCCATGAAACGCCTGCCGTTCTCAATGAGCTTCACCGAGCGCCGGCGTGCCCGGCTCGCCAAGCAGGTCGACCAGCTCGACCGGCTCGAGAGCCGGACCACGATCACCGAGCCGATCTCATTCACGGGCCTGAGCGTAACCGCCCTCCGCGGCGTGACCCAGCTGGGACTCGTGCAAGTTCCCACGGCCGAGAATCTCGGCCAGGTCGCTCGCGAGTTGAGCCAACGCTCGATGACGCGAACGGCCCCCATCGACCTCCATTTCCTGGACCTGCCGCCGAGTCTGATCGGCGACCAGGCCCTCGGCCTCGCGAGCGGGTCGGGCGGGTCGGCCCAGCCCGGCGCAGGCTCGGAACCCGCTCCCAAGCAAGTGGACCGCGGCGACTGGCTCACGCTTTCCGCGCCGGCCCAGGACCACTCTCCCGCGTTCACGGGCCTCGCGGCGCCGGAAAAACCGGCCGGCGGCGGGGCGGCCTTGCCGCCGCGCGGCGGCTCGGGCGGGCCCAGTATCGCCAGCCCCTCAAGCCGCGGCGCCATCACACCCCTCCGCTTGCCGCCGCCCGGCGGATCGGCGGGCTCAAGCAGCGCCGCCAGCGCCAGCAGCGCCGCCGCGCTGTTGGCCGCGCTGGCCTCGGCCAGTAGCAACAACACCGCGGCCCCGACCCCCCTCGGCTCCGCGAACGCCGCCCCGATCCGCCCAGCCGGCTCGGCCCCAGCCGCCCCGTCCGCTCCCACAAGTGCGCCGACCGTCCCCGCGGCCCCCATGTTCGGTTCCGGCGGCTCTCAAAACCCCAGCTCGACCCCCATCAAGATCCTGGGCAACGCCTCGGGCCCGACCCAGGGCCAATTCCCCTACTTCCCGCTCTACGTCCTCGACAACAACGACGGCGTCGTCCTGTTCCCGGGCACAACCCAGCTCGGCGTCGCCGGCGGCTACGTCGACCTCCAGGCCCAGGTCTCGGGCGCGACCGTCAGCTCGTATAACTGGAACACCAGCAATCTGCAAGCGATCAACATCGCGGGCGCCAATACCTATCAACTCACGTTTCAGTGGGAAACCAGCGTCCCCTCGCCCGTCAGCACCAGCGTCACGCTCTCGGTCACCGACTCCAACAGCCAGATCGAAACCTACACCTATGACTTTTTCCTGATCCCCGGCAGCGGGAGCAGCGGCTCCGGGGGCGGCGGCTCGGGTGGAGGCGGCGGCGGTAGCAACGCAACCTG
>DAIDHE010000420.1 GCA_027459775.1 Planctomycetales bacterium
TCTACGAGGAGTCCAGCGAGGCAATGATCAAAATCAGTTCGATTCATCGCATGCTCAGACTTTTGAAACCAGATGCCTCCAAGGAGACGCCGCCCTTCAAATACCGAGAAATCCAGGGAAACTTTACCGGATAGCCTCTTATTGGGTGGAATCGGGTTGGCGGCGTCCTCGGTCTGGGGGCCGCTCGGCGATTACCCGGTCTGGGCCGCGGCGTGGCTGTTGTGGCTCACCGAGGCGATCGTGCGCTGGGGCGCCGCCCAGCCGTGGGGGCACACCTTCGTCGCGGGGCCGGGCTGGGCCTGGGTGCTGGGGTTTTATGCGATGCTGGCGCTGGCGGCGCTCACGCACTTCATGGCCCCCCGCGCGAAACCAACGCCGCCCAGGCTTCGGGATCGGCGGGCGCTCGCGCGCTGGGCCGCCTGGTGCTTGCCCGCCTTGTGGGCCGCAAGCTGGCCGTTCGAGGTTCGCGAGCACTGGCCGCGGCGTCTCGAGGTCGAGATCCTCGCCGTCGGCCACGGCCTGGCGGTCTTGATCGCGACCCCCGACGGCGGCTGCATGCTCTATGATTGCGGACGGATGGGCGACCCCAGCGTGGGCCGGCGCATCGTCGCGCCGGCGCTCTGGCGCCGTGGATTCACCCGGATCGACCACGTCTTCCTGAGCCACGCCGACTCCGACCACTACGACGGCCTCCCCGACCTGCTCGATCGATTCACAATCGGAGACGTGTTCATACCAGCAGAATTCGAGCACTCGCGCGACCCGTCCGTGCACGATTTGCTTGCGCGGCTCAAGCGCGGCGGGGTCCGAACGCGGCCGCTCGAGGCCGGCGCGGAATGGCGGTTTGAGGACGTCTCGTTCCGCGTGTTGCATCCGCCGGAAGGCTGGGCGCCCGAGGCGACGGACAACGAGCGCAGCCTGGTGCTCGAGATCGGGTATCAGGGCCGGCGCGTGCTCTTGACCGGCGATCTCGAGCGCCTGGGCCTCGAGCTGTTGCTCGAGACTCCGCCCGAGGGCGTCCCGTTCGACCTGGTCGTGTCGCCCCATCACGGCGCGCGAGCGGCCAATCCGACCGCGCTGTTCGCCTGGTCTCGACCGCGGATCGTGGTGGTCAGCCAGCGATCGCCGGTGGCCCTGTCGGCCGTCGACGCCCTGGCTGGACTCTCCGATCAGGGCGTGCGGGTCGCGCGCACCTGGCGCGACGGCGCCGTCACGATCGCATTGGGCCGTGAAGACGTGATCGAGCAGGATTTTCTGGAGCGCGGCCCTCCGTCGGGCGAATCGGGGGCGGTCGAGCCCGTCGGCCCTTGAACGACGGGCTTCGGGTTACTCTTCGTCATCGAGCTCCTCGAGCGTGCGCAAGACGCCTTCGATGGACTGACCGCCTTCGTCGCCGGCCAGGTCGGACCACTGGCCCATGAAGAACACGGTTCGTCGCGGGGTGCGGAAGCAGCGAATCGTGGTGGTGTTGACCATGTCGAGCGCGAAGAATTCGACGATGCTCCCGATGGCGTCGTGATCGGCCACCGGCTCGTTCTCGGGCGTCTCGCTCAGGTCGGGATAATCCTCGCGCAGAGCCTCGAGAGCGGCCTCGAGCATCAGGTCGGGGTCGGGCCGCGACAGGTCGGTCTGGACGAGCGCGAACGCCAGGCCGTCGGCGGAGCGAATGTCAAGAGTGGCGCGTTCAGAATCGCTCTGGACCTCGATCTCCCAGCTCGCGGGGTACGCGAGCCTGATCCCGTGCCCTTCGTAAACCTCGCTCCGCACCATTCGGCTCCTGATCATGGTCGAGAATCGTGCTCCTTACCCTCGCGTGATCGTAGCAGCCATACCCCTGGCCCGCCAGGCGAGCTCAAGCCCTCGGTAGCCAGTGCCGCGACCCCTGTTCAGCACCCTCGGCGTGGACGCACACTCGGCGCCGCGCGACCAGGCATCGACATCCCCCCATATCTCAACCTCAAACCTCCATGACCGGGCCGCCACACAATTGCCTCACCTGCGTCCCACTGATAGCCTCTCGTTTCGCACAGTCGGCTTTCGTTTGGACAGCCTCACCTCTCAGGACGAAAACATGCCGCCCGACGCCTCTTTTGAATCGAATTCCACACACACACACACACACACACACACACACACACACGTGCGGGACTTGCTTTTTGAGTCGTACCGCCGCTCGTACCGCCGGCTGATCGCGTTCGCTCGGCCCATCTTGCGCAGGGAGGGCATTCCCGAGGCCGAATACGCTCCCGAGGATTCCGTCCAGAGCGGCTTCCGGATGCTGCTTACCGACATCATCAAGGGGAATCTCAAATCCGTGGCGGGCGTCGATGGTTGTTGTGGACTGCTGCGCGAGGCGATCACCGAGAGAATCATCGCCGCGCGCAACCGTCGCAACGCGAAAAAACGCGGAGGGCCCGGAATCGGACGCGGCAAGCTCGACGCACCGTCGACCCCTCGCCAGGAAAACGAACCGCCCAGCGTCGTCTGGTTCACCGACGATTTCAACCTCTTCGAGTCCGGACTGCCAGAGCCTGAGGTCACCTGCATCGTGGCTGAAACGGTGGCCGGCCTCATGAGCCTCCTCGACGCCGAGCTGGCCCGGATCGTCGAGATGCGGCTCGACTCTCTGTCGAACGCCCTGATCGCCCAAAGCCTGGGAGTGACGGAGCGAACCGTCGAACGGCGCTTCGAGGAAATCCGCCAGATCTGGAACAGCGCCAGGCGGATCAACCCCAGCTAACGAACCGTCCGCACGATCCACGCTCGTCGCGGTCACGACTTTTTTGGAAGAAAATCGCGAATCCGCGTCGGGCAAACTTGGTTTTTTTTGCACTCCTATAATAGGGGCCGCGTGTTTTTTCGCGCGACTCCTCGCATCCGCGGGCCAAGACGCGCCCCAATTGGGGCGTTTGGCCTGACACCGTTTTCAGGCTAAGGCACTTTTCGACGCCCCCGACAGGCCCGCGTTCGCCGTCCGCGCCCAGATTTTCACCAGGGTCGACACCGCGCCATGAAACGCCTCCCGTTCTCCATGAGCTTCACCGAGCGCCGGCGTGCCCGGCTCGCCAAGCAGGTCGACCAGCTCGACCGGCTCGAGAGCCGGACCACGATCACCGAGCCCATCTCATTCACGGGCCTGAGCGTAACCGCCCTCCGCGGCGTGACCCAGCTGGGACTCGTACAAGTTCCCACGACTGAGAATCTCGGCCAGGCCGCTCGCGAGTTGAGCCAACGATCGCCGGGCCGAGCTGTCCCCTTCGACCCCCATTTTCTGGACCTGCCGCCGAGTTTGATCGGCGAGCAGGCTCTCGGCCTCGCGAGCGGGTCGGGCGGGTCGGCCTCGCCGGTCGCGGGCTCGCAACCCGCTCCCAAGCAAGTGGACCGCGGCGACTGGCTCACGCTTTCCGCGCCGGCCCAGGACCACTCTCCCGCGTTCACGGGCCTCGCGGCGCCGGAAAAGCCGGCCGGCGGCGGGGCGGCCTTGCCGCCGCGCGGCGGCTCGGGCGGGCCCAGCCTCGCCAGCCCCTCAAGCCGCGGCGCCATCACACCCCTCCGCCTGCCAGCGCCAGGCGGATCGGCGGGCTCAAGCAGCGCCGCCAGCGCCAGCAGCGCCGCCGCGCTGTTGGCCGCGCTGGCCTCGGCCAGTAGCAGCACCGCCCCTGGGAGCGCGGCCGTCCCGGCCGCTCTTGGCCCGAACACTCCGTCCCCTGGGAGCGCGGCCGTCCCGACGGCTCTTGGTGCGAACAGCGCGACCCCTGGGAGCGCGGCCGTCCCGGCCGCAAGGAGTCCAGGGACGGCGAGCCAGCCCCTCGGGGCAATGTCACTCTCGAGCTCGGTCGGTTTCCAAAACCCCAGTTCGACCCCCATCAAGATCCTGGGCAACGCCTCGGGCCCGACCCAGGGCCAATTCCCCTACTTCCCCCTCTACGTCCTCGACAACAACGACGGCGTCGTCCTGTTCCCGGGCGCCACCCAGCTCGGCGTCGCCGGCGGCTACGTCGACCTCCAGGCTCAGGTCTCCGGCGCGACCGTCTCATCCTACAACTGGAACACCACCAACCTCGACGCGATCAACATCGCCGGCTCGAGCACCTATCAGCTCACCTTCCAGTGGGATACCAGCATCCCGACGCCCGTCTCCAGCAGCGTCACGCTCTCGGTCACCGACTCCAACAGCCAGATCGAAACCTACACCTATGACTTTTTCCTGATCCCCGGCAGCGGGAGCAGCGGCTCCGGGGGCGGCGGCTCGGGTGGAGGCGGCGGCGGTAGCAACGCAACCTG
>DAIDHE010000436.1 GCA_027459775.1 Planctomycetales bacterium
CTCTGGGGACCGGGGTTGGTGGGCTATCTGGTCGAGATGTTCAGCGACCGCGACGCGATGGCGACCATCTTTGGCCGATTGCTCGCGGCCCTGGGGGCGACCCCGGTCGCGCTGCCGGGCCTCGATCCCCAGAACGTGTCGGCCGGGCTGCTGGTCGTCGTGCCCGCGCTTGCGATCGCCGGAATCGTGCTTCTGTCGGGTGTGCGCCACTTGCGCCGCGAGATCGCTCTCATGGCCGCCAAGCTCCGGGCGGCGCCCAGGCCCAGCGCCCACTCCCGAAAAGCCGCGCCGCGGAAGGGCTGAGTTGCTCGCCCTCTCTGTTTGCATGTTCACAGATCGACGCCTCGGCTCTGCCAGTTCGTCCCTACGCACTTTAGCTTTTTTCTCTCCCCTCGCGTGCTTTCCCCGCCGACTTTTTCGCCGCTGCGGCTTATAGCGGTTATAGGGCGGTGGATTCGAGCGTCGTCGTCTTGTTTTGGAGACGTTTGGCGAGGAATCTAAGACTCAGCGGCAGAGCCGTTCTATGAGTTCTTCGGACGGATTCGTTGGACCTCCTGGCAGGGACGGTTCCGTGAGCGTCTTGAAGAGCATCCATGAAACCGCACCCCGCCCGATTTCGTCCCCGTCGCCTGCGCCCGGAGCTCGTCGAGCTCGAGGCGCGGATCGCGCTTTCGCTGTCCGCGATGAGCCTGGGACAGGACGGCCACGACCTGGTCGGGCCCGACGCTGGCCAGGGGCCGGACGGCATCCAGGACGTGCACATTCAGCTTCAGGGTTTGACGGGGGCCGTCGATCATATCGTGGTGACGTCGCCGGGCGGGTTTGGCTGGGCGACCGCGCCCGACCCCACGGGGCTGGCGCTTGCCGAGTATTTTCCGAGCACGACGGCCGGGCAGGGGGATCTGTATCTGAATCCCCAGGTCAAGAGCGACGCGAGCGGGAACGCCCTGGGGGGCTCGACGGGGTCGCTCATCGACCTGGCCCCGGGGGCGGTCTTGTCGATCAGCGTCTATTACCAGGGGAGCTCGGTCCCGGCCGTCGCGACCACGGCCGACAATCTGACCGGGGCGCTCTTGCCCATGCCCGCCGTTCCCACCCCGGCCAATGTCGCGACCGGTTTCACCGTCGCGGTCGCGGGCCAAGACGGTTCGGGCGCATGGTATGAACAAGGCTTTGTGCATCTGGTGGTGACCGCCGCGGCGGGCGTCTCGTTCGACCCCTCCACCTTCAGTCAGATCGCGTGGGGGCTCTCGGACAACGCGGGGATCGCCTGGGACAGCACTATCGGCTCGATTGGGCATAATCATCTATACGCATCCTTGAGACCAGGATCGACGACGGTCGCCGATCTTTATTTTCCTCCGATGCGGAACGAGACTCAGCCGGCCGGGGCGAATTCGGGGAACATGATCCTGCGTGCGACCTTGCCGGGCGACGCGAACGTTTACGCCGCGACCTTCGCTGGCGGGGCGTGGTCGCCAGCCCTCATGACCAATCCGCTCGACGCCGTCTCCCCCCCCGCGCCGCCGACCACCGAGGCCCAGCTCAGGGCGCTTCTGGCGTCGACCAGCCCGGAGTACGATACGATCAGCCTGCCGGCCGGGCAGACCATCGTCGTCACCCAGCCGATCGAGATCACCCATTCGGTGCACATCATCGGCAACGGCGCGACCCTTTTGTTTGACCAGGGAAACACGGCCGCCTGGCCGGCGAGCGCCCCCGGCGCGATCTATGTCAGCGCCCCGCAAAACACGAATCTCCAGATCCAGTTCACCGATTTCACCATCGCCTTTGATCAAAGCGCGCCGTTGCGCTGGAGCAATCCCGCGGGAACGCAGCCGGCGCTCTTCGACCCGCTCAACAACCCCTACGGGATCGTGCACGCGGTGATCGATGGTCGAGATGCAAACAACAATGGAAATGTCGATCAGATCGTCCTTTCGGGAATGACGATCTCGGGTCCGCCGGCGTT
>DAIDHE010000266.1 GCA_027459775.1 Planctomycetales bacterium
CGATGCCTGTCCCACTCCTGTCTGGAGGGTCTCCTCATGAAGTCCACGCAAGCTACCAAGATCCGACCGAGGAGTCAAGACTTCGATGCCTGTCCCACCCCTGTCTCCCTCAGGAGTCAAGACTTCGATGCCTGTCCCACCCCTGTCTCAAAGACTTCGATGCCTGTCCCACCCCTGTCTGTCCACCCCTGTCTGAAGTCCACGCAAGCTACCAAAGACAGCGTCACCCGCTCGTGCGAGATCGACGCCGTCCCGGCGGCGATGAGCGACTCGCCTGGGGCGGGGGCGAATCGACCCCCGCCGCGGTCAAGGCGAATGGAATGATCCCATTCGCCCTTCCAAATCAACTTGATCCATTGATTTGTACGCGGTTCGCTGGCCTCTCACAGGCCCAAGAACATCTCGATGTTCTTGTAAATGCGCTGCAACCCCCGCTCGCGTTTACCGCTCATGGTGAAATCGAGGGTCACGACTCGCTCGTGATGGGGCGCGAGCGACTTGCCCCGGATCACGATGTCGCGATACGGCGCTCCGTCGTTCATCCCGCTCGCGTTGGCGAGGGTTTCGCCCGCCGCGAGGCCGTCGACCTGAATTCCGATCGGCCCTTTCAAGGCGTGGCGGCTGGTATTCTCGATCACGATCCTCTCGCGCGCGATCTCGGTTCGTGCCCGCCCACGGCGGATGAGCCGGAGATCGTGCAAGGGCTCGCGGTGGATGGCGATTCCCCGACCGATGACGACCGGGGCGACCTCGATCGGGTTCGTGTCGATCGGCGTCAGATCCCCTCCCACGGCGACCAGGACGTAGGTTCCCGCCAGGTTGACCGAAACATTGGTGAATGTCGCCAGGCCGTTGACGACGCGGACGGTGGTCGTGCCGGAAAGGGTCGCGCCCTCCGGCCCACTCGCGATCGCCAGCGTGACGAGTTGTGTATTGTCGGTGACGACCGTGTTGTTCGAGTTGTCGACGACGTTGAAGACGAGCGCGGGGCTCATGGGTCGTCCGATCGTGGCCGTCGCCGGCTGAGAAAGCAGGCCCAGCCCGTTGGGAACGTCGGTCACGAGCGTCAGACTGCTGGCCAGCGGCGTGGCGTCCGCGATGCTGGGGCCGATCACCGCGGTATTGTCGATGAAGGTATTGTTCAGGGCCGCACTCGTGACCGAGCCGGTCAGGGCGAATTGGGCGACGCCGCCGGACGGAAAGCTCGATCCGTCCGTGACGGTGACCGTGACCAAGCCCGCCTGGCCGACGGCCGGCGCGTTCACGGTCCAGCCCGCCGGAACGCTGATCGACTGGAAGTCGACTCCCAGCGGGAGCGTGTCGGTGAGGGTGGCGCCGGCGACCGAATCAGGGCCGTTGTTGGTCGCGGTCAGAGTGTAGTCGACGAGGTCGTTCGCTGGGACCGACGAAGGGGCGCTGCCCGTGAGCGTGAGGTCGTATTGATATTCGACAGCGCCAATATCCAGCCCGCCCTGCGCCAGACGCGGCAAGCCGCGCTGATCGGTCGTGTCCGCGATCTGCTGACCGAGCGAGGTTTGCAGGGTGGAGATCTGGCCGGGCGTGAGAGCCGTGTTGTAGATTTGAACCCCCTCGAGCGCGCCGACATAATTGAGGGCGGAACCCGGGCCGACGTCGACCGCGTCGCGGACGTCCTCGCCGATGTAAACATGGACGCCGCCGATCAAGGGGACGGGCGTGCCGGTCTGCGAGGCGGCGAGGACGCCGTCGATGTAGACCTGACCGGTGCCGTCGGCCAGCCGCTGGGCGACGATCAGATGCCACTGGCCGTCGTTGACCGTCTTGTTGGTCGTGAGATTGACGTCATATTGGGAATTGCCATACACCCAGAAGTTGACCTGTCCATTGACGAGGGCGAGCACGTATTCTCCGTTGTAATTGTTCGGGTCGCGCTGGTAGAGTGGAGAGGACATGCGTGGTGCTTCCGCATGCATGCTCGACGATCCGGGAATTGGGGCGGGATCTCCGTTGGGATCGGCCGAATGGCTCTGCCGAATGAGCCGAAGGTATCGCGGCGGGGTATCCCGGGCCGGAATTACCCGATTCCTCGCCGAAAACGGGCTCGGACACGTCCGCACGCCGCGATTGGCGCGCGGAATCACCGCAACCAAGCTCTGATTCGAGCGCAAGGATCCCCCGCGCCGGCTTTAGGGCGCGGGGCACCCGCAGAAATTGGGCACCCGGCGCAGGCCCAGCCGTTGGGCGACCTCGACCAACCGCTGGCGAGTGGCCGCGAGGAAGCGGCCGAAGAAGTGCTTCTTCCGCAGCATCTCCAACCGCGAGCGCCACGTCTCGGCATTGCTGCCCAGCCGGTCGAACACCGACGCCAGCTCGCTCGAGATCGTCGCCTTCCCGGTTCGGAACACACGCCCGCTGTATTCGACCAACAGCAGGTAGCTCCCCAGCGAGAACCCTTCGACCATCCCTTCACGCGCCGAATCCAGCCGCCGACGGTCCTCGATCGGGCACAGCCAGTGCGTCTCCTCAAGCCCCGCGGAGGCTTTCGAACCCGCCACGCTCCCGGCCTCGGCCGCTTTCAGATCTTCCGTGCGACCCTGGTTCTTGACGTGATCGACGCGGTCCTTGATCGAGGTGTGCTCCCATGTCGACCGCCATGCTCGTCGAAGACGCTGGATTAAGCACATCGCACGCCGACACTCACGCCAACTTCGGCCCGCACACCGCCGCAGGTAAACAGCGATCACGCGCCAATGCCGCCACGC
>DAIDHE010000445.1 GCA_027459775.1 Planctomycetales bacterium
ATAGACCGAATCGTAGCACTTGTTGTGACAGCCCAGATTGCTCAGGGCGATCAACATCACGACGGTTCCCTGCATGGTGTTTCTCCCAGATGCCTCTCGCGAATCGTGCCAACCACCGCCCTCGGATCAACCGAGGCACACGCAACCAATCCCTCCCTGAAAACGGCAATCCATCCCTCTTTACCGCAAGACCCTTTGGCAATCGCCAAGTCGACCCGATCGAAAATGCCGACTCAAATCGCCCCAAGTGTATGCTCCAGCATACCCCATTTTCAACCGCTCTTCGTCAAAATAGTAAAAATGGTATGCTTGGCTAAGATGGACGGTTTGTTTGGGCTGGTGGGAAAGGAGGTCTTCGAAGCTGCCATGGTGGGCTGGTCTCGAACAGGATTGCCACGACTGGGGACGACGACGATGATGACGGAGGAGGGAGTCGTTGGCATATCGGCCGCGTCTGCGCGGATCAAGGGGGTGACGGGATGAGCCGTCGAGCGCGGGCTGGCGTGGAATCGCGGATTGACGCACCGGCTGGCGATGGCGCGCCCGGCGGGTCGGGGCCGGGGTGGCCGCCGTGGGCGTGCCGGTTGGCGGGTGTGGCCATTGTCGTGCATCTCTCGGCGCTTCTGGCAGGGGTGATGGGGGTGGCGCCGGCGTCGCCGCTCGAGCGCGCGGCCATGGAGTGGTTCGGGCCCTATCATGCCTTCTTCGACCTGGGCTATTCGTATCGGTTTTACATCGAGCCGCCCCCAACGCCGGTGGCAGTCGCGACACTGCATTTTGACGACGGTCGCCCAGACGAGACAGTTCGGCTGCCGGCGCGCGAAATCCGTGGCCCACGCATGCGGCATCAGCGCGAGCTCGCGCTGGCACACTCTCTGTTCGTCGACGCGCGCCAGGCCAAGGAACAGACCGGAGACATCTCTCAAAGCCGGCTGGCGCGATCATATGCCGATCGGATCTGCCAGATCCGGCCGGGCTGCGAGATGGTCGTCTGGCGGGTGGTTCAGCATTTGATTCCCGATCGCGATCAGGTGCGGGATGCGCTCGATTCGCCAGGCGCGGGCCGATTCGACCTGTTCGACGATTCGTTGTTCGCGACCCCGGAATGGATCGGAGACTTCCCGTGCCACGGCCGCTGATCGAAATCCGCCGTTATCTGGCCGAGCTCTCGGTCTCGACCCGGGCGGGGTGGAACCGGTTCTTCTTCGCGCCGGCCGATCCCACCGCGCTGGGGCTTATTCGCGCGGCCGTGGGCCTGCTCGCGTTCTGGAGCCTTCTGGTCATGGGCCTCGATCTCGACGCCTATCTCGGGTCGGGCGGATGGGAAAGCGCTGAGCTGGCTTGGTCGAGCCTCCGACCGTTCGCATGGTCGTTCTGGTTCCTCGTGGGCGACGCCTGGCTCAGGCCGGCATGGATCGGCTGCCTGGTGGTGCTCCTCTTCTTCACGCTCGGGATCTTCAGTCGGACGACGTCCGTGCTCTCGTGGATGATCGTGGTCTCCACGGTTCGCCGAGCCCCGGCGGCCCTGTTTGGTTTCGACCAGATCGTGTCGATGCTGCTTCTGTATCTGGCGGCGACAGGCGCGAGCGGCCAGGCGTTCGCGCTCGATCGGTACTGGAGGCGCTGGCGCGAAGCCAAGAGGACGATCCGCGCGATACCCGCGCGCTATCGCAAGGACGGGCTCGGCCGTGCCGTCGAGCCCGATACGCCGGGCCTGCCCGCCGCGACGGTCTCGGCCAATCTCGCGCTGCGATTGATCCAGATTCACCTGGTTATGATCTACGCAATCGCCGGGCTGGCCAAGCTGCAAGGGGTCTCGTGGTGGAACGGCGAGGCGGTCTGGCGAATGATGGCGACGGGGGAATTCGTCATGTTCGATTTCACCCCGCTGGCCCGGTGGCCGATGGCACTCTCGGCGCTCACCCATGGCAGCCTGGCGCTCGAGCTTGTGTATCCCGCGCTGATCTGGCCGCGGCTCACCCGTCCGATCATGCTGACGGGCGTCGCTTGTTTGCATGTGGGGATCGCCGTGGTGAATCCGGGGCTCAGCGAGTTCGCGCTGGTCATGATCGCCGCTAATCTGGCGTTCGTTCCCGGGCTCTACGTCAGGCGGCTGGCCATCGCTCACGAACAACCGGCGGTGCGGGTCTTGTTTGACGGGGCGTGTCCGCGGTGTCGGGGCTGGATGGCGCTTCTGACGGCGGCCGATCCGTGCCACGTTTTAGCCGCGGTCGACCTGACGGCGGTCGACGTGCGGACGGTGCACCCCGCGCTCACCGAGGCCGGATGCTTGAAGGCAATGCACGCGGTGACCGCGAGCGGGCGAGTGACGGCCGGATTCGACGCCTTGCGGGCGATTCTTCTCAGGCTTCCGCTCTTCTGGCCGGTCGCTCTTTTGGGATACTTTCCGGGGGTCGCGTGGGCGGGCCGGATTGGTTACAATCGGTACGCGGCCAGTCGGCCGCGCGACGTTCCCTGCACCGACAGCGTCTGCGGGATCCACTCTCGAACGTCGCCGCCAGCGGCTCGTGACCGAAGCCGTTCACACGCACCCAACAATGCGACCGCGATCCAGGAAGACTCCTGATGGGAGGCTCACGCACCGATGACTCCATACCCTGATCCCAGGATTCCTCTGTCGGACGACGATCAAGACGCGGCCCCGGCTCAGCGGCGGATCTTCGTTTTCGAGAAGGGCTGGCGCATCAGCCTGAAGACAAACAGCACCCGCGAGTTTTGTTATCAGATGGCGCCCGGCGACAACCATTACCACCGCCTGCTCGACGGCGAGGTCTTCTTGCAAAAGGACGACGAAAAGCTCTGCCTGGCATGCGCCTGCCGGCGAAGGCTGATCGCCCATGAGCCGCGGCGGCTCAAGGACGTCTTCGTGTCGCTGCCCGCCGACGAACTGGGGGTGCCGCTCGAAGTTCGCTAGACTGGGCGCGACCACAAGGCGGCGACCAAACCGGGGGTCGTCGTCCGGCGATCGCGGATCGCCGGGGCGAGTCCCGAAGTCGGCCCACCGGATTCATATCAAGGAGCGAGTCGAATGACCCGACATGTCCACCGAGCGGCGATCGTCTGCCTGGCTCTGCTCGGCTCGGGTGCTCGGGCCGAGGTTCCCGTGATCCAAAACCAGCAATCTCCGCCCCGCCGACCCGAGCCCCCCGTGCTCAAGTATGACCTCTACGAACTCCCGAACGGTCTCACGGTGATCCTGCACCAGGATCACAAGACCCCCGTCGCCGCCGTCAACGTCTGGTACCGTGTCGGCGCCAAGGACGAACAACCCGGGCGGACCGGTTTCGCGCACCTCTTTGAACATATGATGTTTCAGGGGTCAAAGCATCACGACCAGGACTATTTCGTCCCACTCGAGCGGCTGGGAGCCGACGTGAACGGCTCGACCGCCGAGGACGAGACGGTCTATTACGAGACGGTTCCCTCGAACGCGCTCGAGCGAGCGCTCTGGCTCGAGGCCGACCGCATGGGCTTCTTGCTGCCAGCCATGACGGCGGATCGGCTCGAGAACCAGCGCGACGTCGTGAAAAACGAGCGTGGCCAAACCGTCGACAACGTACCCTATGGCCTGGCCGAGGAACGGCTGCTGGAGGCGCTCTATCCCGCCGGCCACCCCTATCACCACAGCGTGATCGGGTCGATGGCCGATTTGTCGGCGGCGACGCTGGGGGACGTCCAGGCCTTCTTCCGGGCGCACTACGTGCCCAACCATGCCATCCTCTGTGTCGCGGGCGACTTTGAGCCGGGCCAGGTCAAGGGTTGGATCGAGAAGTACTTTAGCCCGATTCCGCGCGGGCCCGGATTTTCGCCGCCGCGTCCGCGTCCGACGGTGCTCGACGCGCCCCGGCGCATCGAGATGACCGACCGGGTCAGCATGCCCTTGGCCCAGCTCGTCTGGCCGACGGTCCCGACGGCCCACCCCGACGAGGCCCCGCTCGACGTCCTGGCCGCGATCCTGGGGGGCCTGGCCAAGGAGAATCGGCTCTTTCGCGCGCTCCAGTACGAGCGCCAGCTGGCGTCCTCGGTCTCGGCGTCGAATCCCACCCACCTGCTCGCGGGTCGGTTCGAGATCGACCTTTACGCCCGGCCGGTCGCGGGCGAGGATCCGCGCAAGCAACTCGACGATCTGATCGCGCGGACCGACGCCGAGATTCTGCGACTGAAGCGCGAGGGGCCGACCGAGGCCGAGGTGATCAAGGCCCAGAACGAGCGCGAGAGCTCGATCGTGATGAGCCTCCAGTCGGCCACGCAGCGGGCACGGCTGCTCAATCTCTACTACGCCCTGGAAGGCGATCCGCTGGGCTACCGATCCGAGCTCGCCAAGGTTTTCGCGGTGACCCCGGCTGATGTGAAACGGGTCGCGGAGAAATACCTGGGACCCGGCCGAGTCGAGCTCAAGGTGTTGCCTGGCGCACAGGCCGTGCGTGCGCCCGAGACGGCCGCGCGCCCGGCGGAACCGTCGGCGGCGCCCAGCTCCGGCGGCAAGATCAAGGACGACTTCGACCGCTCGATCATGCCCCCCTTGGGCCCACCGCCGCGGTTCACGCCGCCACGGTTCGTCCGCAGACATCTCTCGAACGGACTCGAGCTGCGAATCGTGGAGCGCCGCGATTTGCCGATCGTGACGTTCGACCTGGTGGTGAAATC
>DAIDHE010000490.1 GCA_027459775.1 Planctomycetales bacterium
CGCAGCTCCAGGGTCCAGGTCACGCCGTTGCCGCATTCCGGGTGGGCGTGGGTGATCACGGCCTGGATTCTCAGCACGAGAGCCGCCGGAGCACGCCAGCCGACCGCCGCCGATTCGGTTGGCGACGGGTGCACGGCGAAACGGTGCGGCCTCAGGTTTCCGGGGATGCGGACAGCCCGGTCCGACGAGTTCGCGACCAGGTTCGGCAGGTCGTTCGTGCTCCATCCGTTCACGAATTCGTAACCCCCGCCGCGGCTGGTCGGCCGCGCCAGGAGGTCGAGCTTGACCGAGGCGTCGGTTCCGATCCCCAGGTAATCGAGCCAGCCCGCCAGGTCTTCCTCCTCGACGCCATACCGTTTCGCCAGGTCGGCCCGGTCGATCTTCTTGTCCATCGCGCCGGCTTCCGCGGCGGCGGCCAGGCATTTCGCGGCGGCGGCGAAGGTCCGTTCCCTGCGCGCGATGATCTCGCGGGTGAACTCGCGGACGTCCACCAGCATCAGGTCGGGCCGGCCGGCCCGGACGAGCCGCGGCCGTTCCCAGACGACGGAATCGCCCGAGCCGGCCGCGCTCGCGGCCAGATAGACCACCACCTCGGGGCCGCTCGCCCCTTCGGGAAACTTGAATCGCAACTCCTGCCGCGTGAGCGCCGGGTTGACGACCGCCACCCAGGGCCGCTCGTGCCCGACGGATCGAAACTGGGCGAGGGCATTCTGCCACCGCCCGATCTCCGCGCTGAGCGCCGCCGCGTCGCCCGGCTTGGCAGCCCGCCAACGAGCCCGCACGCCGTCGATCAAGAGCGACGATTCCTTACCCGTCAGAACGTCCCACAGAGCAGCCAGATAACGCTCGTTCAGCCCGCGCTGCCCCGCCAGGGCACGCGTCGTGATTGTGCCGTGGGCCAGCGCGTCGCGCGCGTCGAGCGTGGCGGCAAGATAGGGACCGAGCGGCAAGCGCCCCTCGGCATCGGCAAACTTCCCGTAGAACGACTTGATCTGGGCGAGCAGCTCGTCGCTCCAGTCGCGCCGGGACGTGCCGGGCGTGAACCGCATGCCGTCGGGAACAAGCATCGCGTGGGCCGCGATTCCCTTGGCCGCGTCGAGATACTTGGTCAGCAGCGACGGCGACATCACGAGCGCATTGCCCGTGTTGGTGAACCCCTCGCCGGCCGCGCCGTCGGTGGGAAACTCGCGAGCGGGCTGAAGATCGAGGCCCGTCAAGTCGTTCACCGTGTAAGTGTATTCGGCGTTGTTCAGCCGCCGCAGCAACACCGGGCCGGGATCGCCCGCGCTCGCGTAAGCCTCGGCATGGAGGTAGTCCTCGACCCATCCGCGGAGCCGCTTTCGCTCTTCGGTCGCCGGCTGCTTGGACTTTTTCGGCGGCATCTCGCCGCTATCGAGCATCTCGGCGACCTTGAGCCAGACCTTGGTCTCGGCTCGCACGTCGTCGAGCTTGGCGAACCGCTCGAGGTCGAGATCCCCTTCCTGCCGCTCGGTCGAGTGGCACTTGAGACAAAACCGCGTCATCAGCGGACGGATCTCGCCGGCATACCGCGCCTGGAGCGCGGCAAACGCGGTCGGACTCTCCGCGAGGGCCGCGCCCCGCCCCATCGCGGCCAGCAAACCAATCAGCGCCAGCGCTCCACGCCAAGATCCCGAGATGCGAGTCATAGCGCCGTCCCCAGTCGTTCGCGGTGGCTCTCAATATGGATGCGGAGTTCGCGATCCGCCTCATGGACGCGACCCGCGGCGAGGGCGTCGAGAATGCGCTCGTGGCTCTCGACCCCCTTGGCCCACTCCGCGGCTTTCACGCTCTCACGAAACCGCTTGAAAAACACCGCCAGCAGGTCGCCGAACGCCAAGAGCGGCGACAGCCCGCTCGCGGCGATCAGGCCGCGGTGGAACGCAAGGTCCAGTTCGATCCAGCGCTCGACCGTGCGCGCCCGCCGTAGTTCTTCGTTGATGCCGCTCAGGTTCGAATGGATCGCCTCATCGTGTTTCATCCGTGCCGCGACCTGGGGCAAGACCCCGGCCTCGATCACGACGCGGGTATCGATCAGCTCGAGCGGCGAGACGTCGTGGAGAGCGGGGTGAAAGCCCAGGTACTCGGTCACGCGCTCCATATTCACGCGCCCGACCGTCAGTCCCCGGCCCGGCTTGGACTCGACGATCCCGATAAACTCAAGCGCCTTCGTCGCCTCGCGCAGACTGAGCCGGCTCACGCCGAACCGGGTCGCGAGCTCGGTCTCGGTCGGAAGCGGATCGCCCGATCGGAGGTTTCCCTCGCTGATATAGGATTTCAGCCGGTGCGCGACCACATCGCGGAGCTTGGGGCGTTTGACGCTATCGAGCATGGGGTGCTCATTGCGGAGGGAGGTCGGAGATCGCAAGCTCTCTTGAGATTATCAGATGATCTGACCGCGCTCAAGACCCACGATTTTCCAGAGCGACGACCGGCCAGGGGGGGGTCGAGATTCCCGGGCGGGCGACGGACGACATCCTTGGTACGATCGGATGGGATCGGCCCCGGCCGCGGTGCGCCTGGGCGCGGCATCCGTATGTCGGAGTCGGTCTTAGGCTCCTCCCGCCCCTGACCGCCCCTTGCGGCCAACCAGCCGGCGGCTTACCCTGGCCGCGATGAAACTCAAGCCATCGACCCACGCGCTGCTCGCCGTCGGACTGGTCGCGGCCTGGGGACCATCGACCGGCCATGCCGGCGAGCCCTCGCCGCGCGTGATCCTGCGCGGCCAAGGCCCGACCGAGTCCGCCCCCCACCGACGCGGCAACGTCTATGCACCCGACGTCATGATCGACGCCGGCCTCTACAGGATGTGGTATGGCGGCCAGGGCAAGGACGGGCACGACCGCATCCAGCTCGCCGAATCCACCGACGGCCAAACCTGGACCCGCCGCGGCGTCGTGCTCGACGTGGACCATGCCAACCACGTCAACGACCCCTCGGTCGTGAAGGCCGGCGACATCTATTACGTGTATTACACCCGAGCACAGGCCGATGTCGTCGATGAGATCGCCCTGGCCACGTCAAGAGACGGCGCGACCTGGAATCCGCGGGGCGTCGTCGTCAAACCCGGACCCAAGAATGCCTGGGACTCACTCCTGGTCGGCCGGCCCTCCGTTTTGCACGAGGCCGGCCTCTTCAAGATGTGGTACGACGGACGAAAAGACCTGCCGCCCGGCGCGCCTGCCGCCAACGTCCCGACGTCGCCAGACTCGCACAGAGCCGTCGGTTACGCGTCTTCCAGGGATGGCGTCCACTGGACCAAACACCCCGCCAACCCCGTGTTCGGCCACGACGCCGGCGGCGTGGACGTCAAACGGGTCGGCGGCGGATACGTGATGGTTTACGAATCCCACGCCGGCACGATGGCGGCGACCTCGGGCGACGGAATCACCTGGCGGGACCACGGGCTCTGGCTGCCGCGCTCCGGCGGCTCGATCGATTTCCAAGGCCACGTGACCCCCAT
>DAIDHE010000493.1 GCA_027459775.1 Planctomycetales bacterium
CGAATTACTGCGGGTGCCCCGCCCCGTAAGGCCGCCGCGAGGGGTCGCTCGCGGTCGAAATCCGGGCCTGACCGGGTGATTCCGCGCGCCGATCGGGCCGTGCGGTCGTGTCTGGAGCCGATTTCGGCGAGGAATCGGGGAGTTCCGACCCACCATGCCCCGCATCGCCGCCTTTGGCTCATGCCGCTGAGCCGTCAGGCCGATCCCAACGGAGATCCAGCCGCGTTTCCGCATCGAGCATGCATGCAGAATCATCACGCATGTCCTATACCTTAGGAGAGTATACCTTAGAGTAGTTATCCCAACGGAGATCCAGCCGCGTTTCCAGACCATCGAGCATGCATGCATAATTACCACGCATGTCCTATATTGATTTCTGTCCTAGATTTCTGTCCTATACTGATTTCGCAAGATCGCTCGAGCGGGCTAATCGCGGGTTGGCGCTCTATCAGTCAGCGGAGAACACCGCGTCGAGGTGGAACCCTTCGAGCAGCGGGATCGAGCGAATGATCGCCAAGACGCGGTCCTTGTCTCCGGAGTTGAGCAGGGTTCCGCGGAGCTCGAGGATGTCGCCGCGGGCGTGGATGCGGTCGAGCTGGGCGATGTCGCCGAGATGCCGCTGGATCTGGGATGAGAGATAGGGCTCGACGTCCTCGGGGCGTCCCTTTTCGACCAGGGGGTTGGGAGTGTTTTCGTCGGGGACGGGGAAGTCGAGATGATCGACGATCGAATGGACGCCCGGCGTCTGCTGGGCGGCCCGGAACGCGATCATGGCCTCGAGCGCGGACGGGGCGGTTCCGGCGAGAGTCACGACGCCGTCGCTCGACCGCACGCTGATGGCGAGCTCGGCGGTGAGCGGCCTGCGGGTGAGCGAGGCGGCGACCCTGCGCGAGAGGTCGCGGCCGTCGGCCGCCGAGGGTGCGACGGATTTTGGGGCAGACGCGGGCTTCGCGGCCGGCTCGGGCCTCACGGCTGGGGTGGGCCTGAGGATCGGCGCTTGCCTCGCCGCCGGCGCGGGCATGACGGCGGCTGGCTCGGAATCGACGGGTCGCGGTTTGACGGGCTCGAGCATCGGCTCGGGGGGCGGGGGAGGCTGTGCGCCTGGCTCTTCCACGGCGGGTCGGGGCAAGACCTGGAACTGGGCGTCGACCCCGGTCACGCCTGGAACGTTGCGGGCGGCTTGTTCGATTTCGCGCCCGGCCTCTTCGCTGGCGACGACCCCGCGAAGGGTCACCATGCCAAATGGATCGACGCTGATTTGCAGGTCGCCCTTGGGCGGGGCGGGGCCCGCGGGCTCGCGAGCCGGACTCGCCGCCGAGCCTCTGGACGTCGAGCCACCGCGTGCGACGGACGTTCGGGCGTCGCTCTCAACGGGTCGAGGGCGGACCATGGCGGGGCCGGTATTGGCCGGTCTCCACCACGGCGGGTAGCTCATGACTGGCGGTACAAGCCCAAAGAACGGGTCGTCAACCCGGCCCATGAGCGGCGGCGGATAAACGTAGGGCGCTGCCTCTGACGTCGCCTGGGCGTTCGCCGCCGCTTGCGTGACGGGATCCGAGCTCGCGGCCGCGTGCGCCGTCGCCGTATCGATCACCAGATTGTCGCGAAAGGGGATGCCGGAATCGATCGCCATCCGGACCGCCGCGTCGTGGATGGCCTTGGTGCCGACGCGACCCGAGATTTCGACGGCGCCCTTGGCCCATTTCGTCCTGATGACGTATCCCGCCGTCGTCGGGTTCTCGGCATAGACCCGCGCCAGGAATTGCTCCGGGAGCTCGGCGGGTTGTGTTCGTGCAGGCCGCGCCGCCGGGGCAGGGGCCGGCCGCGCTGGCACGCCCTGGCCGCTGGCCGTGGCGGCCAGACCGAGGACACCGAAAATCGCGCCCACGGACGCGAACAACGAAGTTCGAGCGCTGAATCTCATGGAGGTCGCCCCTCATCGCGGAGCCGGTCAAATCGCGGAGAAATGCAACCACGCCTTCTTCAATCACTCTACGATTTCGCCTCCCACGCGACAAGGCGGTCCGAGCAAATTCGTCCTGGGCGAGGAGGGCGACCTGGTTTGGGACCGATCCAGTGTCGTGCGACTGGCCTATGAGGCGAAATCAGTTGAGCGCGCGAACCCACGAGCACGTCCTGGAATCGGCGGTCTAGCCGCCGACCGTTCTCCCGATGATGTAACAGATTCCGGCCAGGAAACTTGACATCACGAGCGCAACAGCCAGATTCCCCTTTTTGATCTCTTCGGCGAAGTCGATCTTGGTCTCGACGAGATCGAAAAGCTTGTATCCGAGCACGGACATCAGGATCCCCAGCGTGCCGAACACCGCGGAGATGAAAATGGAGCTCCACATGAACAGTCCTTTCTTCAGAAGAAGTGAGAGACGGTGATGAGGTCTATCGGGGCGCGGTGGAGAGCGACTTGGCCACCAGCCGCCCTATGTGATCCGATTGGGATGATGAATCTCCGCGATCTCCAGGAGGAGGGTCAAAGAGTTGGGCTGCCGCCCATTCGAGAGCACAGCCCGATCAGGGTCGGGAGTCATTGATTCCGGGCGGTGTCAAGGAACAGGGCAGATCGATTTGCCCGGCATCAGTGAGTCCTGACCTCTTGGATTTGGCTGCACTGGGCCTGGGCCCAGGCGCGGTCCTCGGGCGTGAGCGAGATGGTTTCCGGAAGCGGCGCGTCGTGCCTGAGCGTGCGTGCGTAGC
>DAIDHE010000048.1 GCA_027459775.1 Planctomycetales bacterium
GGTCGACAGACGCGAGGCTTTCCGCACGCCGGCGCTCAGCGAGCACGACGCCCCCAGGCCCATCGACGTCGACCTGACCGGCGGCAAACACCTGATCCTGATCACCGAATTCGGCGACCGGGGCGACATGCGCGATTTCGCCGATTGGGTCGAGGCCCGTATCATTCGCTAGGTCGTGTCGAGACGCCGGTCAACGGCACCCGCGGAGGATCGTCCCTTCCGCCCAGGCGATCGACCCGTTTCGCGGTTTCGAGCGAGATTCACCATGAGCAGTCGCGCGGGTTATGGCGTGGAGGCAAGCGAACGACTCCTCGACCTGGCGCACATCGCCTCGGCGGTCGGCCACCATCTGATCAACAGTTATAGCTCGGTCGTGAGCAACGCCGAGATGCTCCGCTCATCGCCCGGCCCGGCCGCGCCCACGGCCGCGGCGACGGCCCTGGCCGGCTCAATCGTCGCGACGGCGCTCGACGCCTCGCGGGTCGCTCGATCGCTGATCGCCTGGACTCGCGACGCCACCCGACCCGAAACCCAGGACGGGGCTCGGAGCCTGAACGTCGACCTCCACGAGGTGATCCAGCGGGTCGTCGAGATCGAGCGTGCAGCCGCCCCCGCCGATCTTGAGTGGGCTCTCGAGCTCGGCAAGACCCCCGGCATCCTCGCCAACCCCGATCATCTCGAGGCCATGCTGCGAGCGCTCACCCACAACGCCGTCGAGGCCCTGGGCGGCCCCGGCGGTCTCGTGACCTTCCGCGCGGGCGTCGACTCCGCGGGATGGCTCTACGTCGAGATCGCCGACAACGGCCGCGGCATGACCCCCGACGTGCTCAACCGCGCCACCGAGCCCTTTTTCACGACCAAGCCCGGCCGCGCCGGCGTCGGCCTCACCATCGCCCAGGGCATCTGGAGACGCCACCAGGGAACGCTGGCGATCGAGAGCCGGCCAGGGCAGGGGACCACCGTCCGGCTCGCGCACCCACCCCCGAATCCCCCGAACCGCGGCGACTCAAGACGCCTCTAAAAAACACGCTTGCCGTGCTAAGATGTCGCCTCGTCCTCGAGGAAGGCCCAGGGATCGCGCGCATGATCGTCATCATCGACTACGGAATGGGAAACCTGCGGAGCGTGCAAAAAGCGATCGAGGCCGTGGGCTCGAGAGCCGAAATCAGCGGCGACCCCGACCGCGTGGCCCGCGCCTCCAAGATCGTCCTGCCCGGCGTGGGCGCATTCGCCGACGCCATGGCCGAGCTCCGCCGCTCGGGCCTCGATCAAGCCTTCCACGAAGCCGCCAGAGCCGGCAAGCCCTGCCTGGGCGTCTGCCTGGGCCTTCAGCTTCTCTTCGACGAAAGCGAGGAAGACGGGCTCCACTCAGGACTCGGGCTCTTCCCCGGCCGCATCGTCCGATTCACTCCCCGACCGGGCCTCAAGGTTCCCCACATGGGCTGGAATTCCCTGCGAATCCTCCAGCAGGCGCCCCTCCTCGCGGGGCTCGACCCCAACCCGGCCGTCTACTTCGTCCATTCCTACCACGCGATCGCCGCCGACCACTCCCTCGTGGCCGCGGAATCCGATTATCCCGATCCCTTCCCGGCCGTCGTCTGGCGTGATAACATCACCGCCTGTCAATTCCACCCGGAGAAGAGCCAGGCCGTCGGCCTCAAGATGTACGCCAATTTCGTGAAACCGTAGTCTCAGGGAGCGAGGATCATGTACGCGCTCAAGCGGATGGCGGCGTTTCTGATCGATTACGCCGTCGTCTTCGTCCCTCTGGGAGCGCTCATCGAGATCGCCTCGGCCGGGGCCCACCAAAGGCTTGCGGGGCCCCTGGGCGCGATGACCGGAATCTGGCTCTGGGGCGCGTCGCTGCTCGCGCCCGCGCTCGTGAACGGCGTCTTGACCGGGCTGTTCGGTTGCGGCGTGGGCAAGCTCGTCATGTTCCTGCGCGTCAAGGATTCCGGCGGCGACCCCCCGGGCGTCGCCCAGGGAATCCTTCGCGAGATCGTCAAGGTCGTCTCGTTGAGCTTCTTCTTCCTGGGCCCGATCTACGCCCTCCAGGGCCTGGTCGCCCGCGGCCGGACCTTTTACGACGACTGGATGGACCTGGACGTCGAGGATCTCCGCCCCCACGGACTCACCGAAACCCAGAAAAACTACCGCAAATACATGCGCGAACAAGCCCGCAAGGCAAAGCGATAACCCGGTCGAACGCGGTCCGGCGGAAAAAACCGCCCAGCACTCCGCCCAAAGCCGACTCGGTCCTTGCGAGAGCCCAGGGCGCGGGATAGAGTGAGCGTATCGTGAACGCCTTTCGTCGTCCTGGTGAAGCCCATGCAAGTCATCCCAGCCATTGATCTGCGCGGGGGGCGATGCGTGCGGCTCAAGCAGGGCGACTTCGAGCAAGAGACCGTTTTCAGCGACGATCCAGCGGCCATGGCCGCGCTCTGGGAATCGCAAGGGGCCGAGCGAATTCACCTGGTCGACCTGGACGGCGCCAAGACCGGCCGGCCCGTGAATGTCGAGGCCGTCCGCGCGATCACGAGCGCAGTCCAGATTCCTTGCCAGCTCGGCGGCGGCCTGCGCGACCAGACGACCATCGAAGCCTGGCTCGACCAGGGCCTCGATTGGGTGGTGGTCGGCACCCAGGCGCTCCGCGACCCCGACTGGTTCGAGTCGATGGCGCGCACGTTCCCAGGCCGGCTCGTTCTGGGGCTCGACGCCCGATCGGGCCTGGTCGCCGCCGATGGTTGGCTCAAGGTCTCGGAGGTCCGGGCGATCGACCTCGCCCTGCGATTCGACCACCTCCCCCTCGCCGCCGTGATCTACACCGATATCGCCCGCGACGGCATGCTCCAGGGCCCCGACACCACGGGGACCGCCGAGCTCGCCCGGGCGCTCAAGACCCCGGTGATCGCGTCGGGAGGAGTCGGATCGCTCGCGGACGTCGAACGGCTCGGCGAGCTGCCCATCCTGGGCTGCATCGTCGGCAGAGCCCTGTACGAAAGACGGTTCACGCTGGCCCAGGCGGTCGCCGCGGGGTGTGCGAGCCCCGGTTGAGCCTACGTATCGTGATGTGCCGATCCCAGCGCCCGCGGCTCGTGCCCGAGCCCGCGCTGCGACCTTGAGTTTCTCATTTCCATCGAGGGGAGTATCGCGCCATGCCCACAACCTATCATCTCACCGACATCCGGAACCTCGCGCTCGCGGGACATGGGGCGTCAGGCAAGACCAGTCTTGCCGACGCCCTCCTCTTCGCCGCCGGCGCCACCAGCCGCAAAGGCTCCGTCGACGACGGCACCAGCACCCTCGACGTCGACGAAGAAGAAAAACGCAGGCACTTCACCATCGACTGCCACCTGGGCCACCTCGCCTGGGACGGCAAGCAAATCCACCTGATCGACACCCCCGGGTATCCCGACTTCATCGGCAACGCCCTGAGCGCCCTCGCCGCCGTCGAGAACGTCGTCGTCGCCGTCTCCGGCCCCTCCGGCATCGAGGTCAACACCCGCCGCATCTTCCACGAAGCCAGGAAACTCGGCCTGGGCCGATTCGTCGTCATCACCAAGATGGACGCCGAAAACGTCGACTACCGGTCCGACCTGGCCGCCATCCGCGAATCGTTCGGCGTTGAATGCGTCCCCTTCAACGTCCCCATCGGCCAGGGCCCCTCGTTCTCGGGCGTGATCGACGTCATCAAATCGCACGACGACGAGCCCCCGGCCTGCCCGCTCTCGCCCAGGGAAGCCTACCGCATGGTCGTCGAGCAAATCGTCGAGCTCGACGAAGACCTCATGACCCGCTACCTCGAGGGCGAAACCATCGACCCCGAAGAGCTCAAACGAGCGGCTCACACCGCCATCGCCCAGGGCAACCTGGTCCCCGTCCTCTGCGTCTGCACCCGCAAGGATCTCGGACTCCGCGAGCTCCTCGACCTGGTCGCCGCCTGCGGCCTCTCGCCCGACGACGTCCATCGCTATGGCCGCCGCGGCGGCGACGATGAAGCCCCCGAGGAGGAAATCCTCCCCGTCGAGAACGGCACCCTGGTCGCCCAGGTCTTCAAGACCGTCAACGACCAGTTCATGGGCAAGCTCAGCTATCTCCGCATCCTCTCCGGCCGCCTCGCCTCCGACACCACCCTCGTCAACCTCCGCAGCGGCAAGACGACCAAAGCTGGTCATATCTATATCCTTCAGGGAAAACAGCAGGAGGAAGTCCCCGAGGCGATCGCCGGCGACATCGTGGCCATCGCCAAATTCGACGACTTGCACGTCTCCGACACGGTCTCCAACGTCGGCGGCGGCACCACGGCCCCCCAGCTCCGCGTGCGCCCGATCAAGTTTCCCATCCCCATGGTCCCCAGGGCCGTCGAGCCCAAGGCCCGCGACGACGAGGCCAAGATCTCGGCCGGGCTCGCCAGGATCGCCGACGAAGACCCCACCTTCTCGATCCGCCGCGACGCCCAGACCCACGAGCTCGTGATCTCGGGGATGAGCGACCTGCACCTGGACGTGATCCAGCAGCGCCTCAAACACCGCCACAAGCTCGAGATGAACACCCACGTCCCCCAGGTTCCCTATCTCGAAACCATCACCGGCGAGGCCGAGGCCAGCCACCGGCACAAAAAGCAAACCGGCGGCCGCGGCCAGTTCGGCGAGGTCCACCTCCGCGTCCGGCCCCGCGCCCGGGGCGCAGGCTTCAACTTCGTCGACGCCGTCAAGGGAGGCACCATCCCCAACCAGTTCATCCCGGCCGTCGAAAAGGGCGTCCGCGAACAGATGGAACGGGGCGTCATCTCGGGCAACCACGTCGTCGACGCCGAGGTCGAGGTCTTTTTTGGCAAAGACCACCCCGTCGACAGCTCCGAGCAAGCCTTCAAAACCGCTGCCGCCACCGCCTTCCGCAAGGCCTTCGAACAGGCCCGGCCCGCCCTGCTCGAACCCATGGTCACCCTCGAGGTCAGCGTGCCCGCCGAAAAATTCGGCGACATCACCGCCGACCTCTCCACCCGCCGCGGTCACATCATCGGCATGGACTCGATCCCCGGCGGCCTGCAAATCATCCGCGCGGAAGCACCCCTGGCCGAAGTCCTCACCTACGCCTCCCAGCTCAAGAGCATGACCGGCGGCCAGGGCTCATTCACCATGGACTTCAAGTCCTACGACCCCGTTCCCCCTGGCGTCCAGGCCCAGATCGTCGACCGCTACAAAAAGTCCCGCGCCGGAATCGAGGAAGAATAAGACCCCAACCGAACCCAAGACTCTTGACCAACCCATTCGATACTGTACATTGTACACATAGTGGTCAAGAGATCATGTTCCGAGGGATCGTGCCCATCTCCCCCGTTTCCATCCGAGGCCCCCATGATCATCCCCGTCTTGCGTTATCGCGAAGGGCTCGAGGCGATCGAGTGGCTCTGTAAGGCGTTCGGCTTCGAGAAGCACGCCGTCTACGCCGACGGCGAAACCGTCATGCACGCCGAGCTCGCCTTGGCCGGCGGAATGATCATGCTGGGCTCGGTGGTCGAGACCGAGTTCGGCCGGATGATGAAACAGCCCGACGAGATCGGCGGGTTCGTCACCCAGTCGATCTACGTCGTCGTGCCCGACCCCGACGCCGTCTACGAACGTGCGAAGGCGTCGGGCGCGAAGATCGAGCGCGAACTCGTCAACCAGGATTACGGAGGCCGCGACTTCGCCTGTCGCGACCTCGAAGGGCATCTCTGGAGCTTCGGGAGCTACGACCCTCGCCGCAGGTGAGGGTCGTAGCCTCCGGTCGGTTCAAACCATCACGGGCGTCAGCTCGTCGTGGGGAACCTTGCCGTTCTGGTACGAGGCGCCGAGAACGTTCGACGCCAGGGCCGACTCGCCATGCTGGCTCAGATCCAGGCCGATCGACTCTTGCTCGGGCGTCACCCGCAACGGAATGACCAGGTCGGTGAGCTTGTAGAGCACCCACGCGCCCACGAACGAATGGACCATCACGATCACAAGCGCCAGCAGGTGATACAAGAAGGTCTCATAGTGGCCCGAGGTCAGCCCCACGTCCTTGGCGAACACGCCGGTGAGGATCATCCCCACCATCCCGCCCACGCCGTGACAGGGAAACACGTCCAGGGTGTCGTCGAGCGACGACTTGGTCCGCCAGTGGACCGCCAGGTTGCTGACCACGCTGGCCACGACGCCGATCACGATTGACTCGCGAACGGTCACGAAGCCGGCCGCCGGCGTGATCGCCACCAGACCGACGACGGCCCCGATACAGGCCCCCATCGCCGAGGGCTTCGAGCCCTTCATCCAGTCAAAAAACATCCAGGTCAGCATGGCGGCCGCCGAGGCCGTGTTGGTCGTCGCGAACGCCATCACCGCCAGCGGCGATGCGCCCAGGGCCGAGCCCGCATTGAAGCCAAACCAGCCAAACCACAGCATCCCGGTCCCCAGAATCACGAACGGCACGTTGGCCGGCTCGTGCGACTGATGAGCCATGTGGCTGCGCCTTCGTCCCAGAATCATCGCGCCCGCCAGGGCGGCAAAGCCGGCCGACATATGAACCACCGTCCCGCCGGCAAAGTCCTTCACGCCCCACTTGTAGAAGATCCCATCGGGATGCCACGTCCAGTGCGCCAGAGGCGCGTAGATCAGCAGGCTGAAGAGCACGATGAAGCAGAGGTACGCCGAAAACCGCACCCGCTCCGCGAACGACCCCGTGATGAGCGCAGGCGTGATGATCGCGAACTTGAGCTGAAACATCGCGAACAAGAGCAGCGGGATCGTCGGCGACAGCTTCGCGTTCGTCAGCTCGCCCACCCCGTCAAACATCATGAACGTCAGCGGATTCCCGATCAGCCCCCAGCCCCCCACATCATCGCCAAACGCCAGGCTGAAGCCGACCACGACCCACACCAGACTCATGATCCCCAGCGCGACCAAGCTCTGAAGCATCGTCGAAACGACGTTCTTGAAGCTCACCATCCCGCCATAAAAGAAAGAAAGGCCCGGCGTCATGAGCAGGACCAAGCCCGACGCCGTCAACATCCAGGCGATATCGCCCGAATTCACCTCGCCCCCCTTGGGATGATCCGTCGACCACCCCTTGGCAAACAAGGCCACGAAACACAGAAGAACCATCGCCAGGAAAGGAAGCGTTGCACGTTTCATGAGCATCTCTGTCGAAATCGAGGGCACGAGGAAATCCAGCAAGGCCAGGCAAGCGTTCTCGTCCAGGGCGCTGAAGTTCCACGGCGGGTGAGGAATTGTCGCTCAAATCGTTAGCTGGTAACGGATTCGGGCGCGATCGCGGGGCACGATGAAGGGATCGACCTGATCCCTCTCTCGTCCCTGTTAAGCATCTTTCATACCGGGCAGAGAGTGATTCCTCGAGACGGCCACCGTGGGGCGCGCAAAAGCCCAGAGCCGCTCGGGAATTCGCCCCTGGACCCAGGAGCAGTGAGGACGAGCAGAAAGGCTTTTTTTAGCGATATTGATTCGTGAGGAACGGGGCTGGTTATCGCTTCAGGGTCTTGGAATCGGCCTTGGCCTGCTGGTCCTTGGGTCTGCCCCCAAGGTGAGAATCGAGATCGACGAACCGACCGGCGATCTTGACCGATTGGTCGGTGTGCACAATCCGCAGGCTGGAGAGCACCCCTTTCGCCATTGAAAGGGTGGGGTCGCTGGCGGCGAGCCTGGGATCGTTGGCGAGCTCGTCCTCGATTCGCGCCAGGAGGATCTTCGCGTAGACGTCGATCATGCGGCTGATGCCCGCGCTCGCGTCGCCGGGCCGGCAATCCGCCGAGACCGTCAAGAAGAGCTCATCGGCGTCGGCCGCGGCAATCGTCACGCGCTCGACATCCCTCAAGATCGACAACACGACGGCGTCGTCGGGATTCCGGGGATCAAGGCGGCCCAGGAATGATCCCTCATGGTTGTCGAAGGCGACGGCCAATACTCCCTTGCTGGCCTGTACCCACTCAGGCCCACTCAGGAAAGCCGGCAAGGTTGGGTTCTTGAGAGACAGG
The DNA here is from genome assembly GCA_027459775.1 of Planctomycetales bacterium. Classification (GTDB taxonomy): domain Bacteria; phylum Planctomycetota; class Planctomycetia; order Isosphaerales; family Isosphaeraceae; genus JAKBAP01. The sequence goes on from DAIDHE010000048.1 coordinate 8,009, forward strand.
TATTGCTTGATGTGTTCCTCAAGGGCGAACCAGGCGGTGCGGTCGTCGGCCAGGTAGAGGCATGCGCCCGAATCGAAGCCATGGACGGAGAAGGGACTCTTCCTTTCCGGCCACCATTTGCTCTGGGCGGGCGCCTTCAGCTTGTAATACACGCGACCAGCCAGGTTCACCGCGGTCGGTTCAACGCCAGATTGTCGCAAGTACGTCAGCCAGTCAAACGGCGCGAGGGTGCGAACGACTGGGAAGTCGAGATGGATGTTGCCAAAGCGACGGTTTCCCGGACCGGTGCGGGAAGAGACCGCGATGCGGCAAGCAAGCCACTCGATATCCTTGCATTCCAGGTAAATCTGGCCTTTGTTGAAGCGGTGGATCTTGCACCGCCGCTGAAGCTCGCCGAGATCGCCGCCCATCACTTCGGAAAGCGGCGCTGCGAGCCGATTGACCCATCGGTGTCGGACGGCCGCCGCGGGCCGGATCACAATCGCGCCTTTCATCTCGGTTTGAAAGAAACAAGGGGCGGCCGCCGGAGACAAGCCCTTGTCGTCGCCCCGCGCCGGCGCGGTCAGTACGGCCGACAACGCGAGAAGCCCCCAGACCGCCCCCGATCGTCCCTCGATCGATCCTGGTGTATTACTATGCGTGAGCATCACGGTCCCTCTGGCGTGATGTCGTGTTCGACCCATTCGCGGGGTCGAGGTGTATTAATATGCGTGAGCATCACGGTCCCTCTGGTCGGCGTGCGCGGGGCTCCAGCCGCGCTTGTCATTACGCGAACGTTTCGGTTTCGTCAACGCCACTTGTTCCCTCGAAATGGGTCATCACGCCTGGTCGTACGCCAGGTACGGGGCCAGCCAGCGCTCGACTTCATGAAGGCTCTCACCCTTGCGGGTGGCATAACTCTCAACCTGGTCCTTGGCGATGAAATCGACCGAGAAATAACGGGCCTCGGGATGGGCGAAATAAAAGCCGCTCACCGACGCGCCGGGAAACATCGCGTACGACTCGGTGAGATGAATCCCCGTCGACCGCGTCGCGTCGAGCAAATCGAATATCCCCGCCTTGTCGGTGTGGTCCGGACACGACGGATAGCCCGGGGCCGGGCGAATGCCCCGGTCTTTTTCCTTGATCAGGTCGTCGTGATTCCAATGCTCGTCATGACCATAGCCCCAATCGTCGCGCGCCAGCTTGTGCACCAGCTCGGCGAACGCCTTGCACATGATCGCATTATAATAATCATGTGCATGTTCATGTTCTTGTTGATGTCATCATGGACAGGCTAGGCGCCCACTGGCCGAATCCGACCGAACGGGCGGCCTGCCCAAGGAATTCCGCGACGCCGCCGACCTCGGAAGCAGGATCGAGGCCGTCAAGATCCATCGCGAGACGCGCGGATCGAATCCGCGCGACGCCAAGGCCGCGGTGGAAGCGTACTTGCACGAAAGATGACGGTGGAACGCGGGCCCCGTCCGCGGAGGCACGGCGGCGCGTAGGGTGTGTCGAGCCGCGGTACCCCGCGGGGAGGCACACCAAAGGGCCAGGGGAGCGGAGACACGCCAAACCCACCCGGAAGCCCTTGGCCTTTTCGTGCTTCCGGTGGGCCTCGCTGCGCTCGACCCAACCGACAAACTCTCCACGCGGACATCGTGCTTCCGGTGGGCCTCGCTGCGCTCAACCCAACCGACAAACTTTCCGCGCGAACATCGTGCTTCCGATGGGCCTCGCTTCGCTCGACCCAACCGACAAACTCTCCACGCGGACATCGTGCTTCCGGTGGGCCTCGCTTCGCTCGACCCAACCGACAAACTCTCCACGCGGACATCGTGCTTCTGGTGGGCCTCGCTGCGCTCGACCCACCCTACTTCACATCGTACGCCAGGTAGGGGGCCAGCCAGCGCTCGACTTCATGAAGGCTCTCACCCTTGCGGGTGGCGTAACTCTCGACCTGGTCCTTGGTGATGAAATCGACCGAGAAATAACGGGCCTCGGGATGGGCGAAATAAAAGCCGCTCACCGACGCGCCGGGGAACATCGCGTACGACTCGGTGAGATGGATCCCCGTCGCCCGCGTCGCGTCGAGCAAATCGAATATCCCCGCCTTGTCGGTGTGGTCCGGACACGACGGATAGCCCGGAGCCGGGCGTATGCCCCGGTATTTTTCCTTGATCAGGTCGTCGGGGCTCAAATGCTCGTCGAGACCGTAGCCCCAATCGTCGCGCGCCTGCTTGTGCACCAGCTCGGCAAACGCCTCCGCCAGCCGGTCGGCAAGCGCCTTGCACATGATCGCATTATAATCATCATGTACATGTTCATATTCTTGAACTAACGACTCGAGCCCCATCCCCGCGGTCACGGCGAACGCGCCGATGTAATCGACGATGCCGGTCTCGTGGGGCGCCACGTAATCGGCCAACGAGCGAAACGACGTCTGCCCCTCGCGCTCCCATTGCTGGCGCAGGCAGTAGAACCGCGTCCGCTCGATCCACCGCGAGGGGCCGTCGTAGATCACGATGTCGTCGCCGACCGAATTGGCCGGGAAAAAGCCGTAGACCCCGTTGGCCACCAGCCGGTGATCGCGCACGATTCGATCGAGAATCGCATGGGCGTCGTCAAAAAGCTCGCGCGCCCGCGGGCCGAGCTTGGGATCGTCGAGGATCCGCGGGTACTTGCCCTTGAGCTCCCACGACAGGAAGAACGGCGACCAGTCGATATAGGGGACGATCGACTTGAGCGGGTACTCGCTGAGCACCTTCGCGCCGGTGAATCGGGGCGTCGCGATCAAATGGCGGTCGCGCTCCCAGTCGATCTTGTACCGCCGCCTGACCGCCTCTTCGTACGGGACCAGCTTGCGGTGGCTCTTGAGCTCATACGACTCCCGCTCCTTCGCCTGGAGCGTTCGATTCTTGCGGTCGAGCTCCGGCAGGGCCTCGGGCCGGCAAAGCTGGTCGACCACGCCCACGCTCTTGGAGGCGTCGATCACGTGCACGACCGGGCCGTGATACTTGGGCGCGATCTTGACCGCCGTGTGCCGGGCGCTCGTGGTCGCGCCGCCGATCATGAGCGGCAGCTTGAACCCGTCGTGCTCCATCGTCCGCGCCACGTGCACCATCTCGTCGAGCGACGGCGTGATCAACCCCGAAAGCCCGATCACGTCGGCCTTGATCTCGCGCGCCTTCTTGAGAATCTGCTCGCACGGAACCATCACGCCCAGGTCGACGACGTCGTAATCATTACACGCCAGCACCACGCCGACGATATTCTTACCGATATCGTGCACGTCCCCCTTGACCGTCGCCATCAGCACCCGCCCCCGCGCCTTGTGCTCTTGTTCAGCCGGGGGGGCGTTCGGATCCTGGGCCGCCGCCAGCGCCGCCTTGGCCTTCTCGGCCTCCATGAACGGGGTCAAATAGGCGACCGCCTTCTTCATCACCCGGGCGCTCTTGACGACCTGCGGCAGGAACATCTTGCCCGCCCCGAACAGGTCGCCGACGACGTTCATCCCGTCCATCAGCGGCCCCTCGATGATGTCGAGCACCCGCGTCGCCGCCCGTCGCGCCTCCTCGGCGTCCACCTCGATGTATTCCACGTCGCCCGTGATCAGCGCGTGCTTGAGCCGCTCGGCCACCGTGAGTTCGCGCCAGGACAGATCCTTGACCTTGTCCTTGCGCGTCGATTTGACCGATTCCGCGTACTCGGTCAAGCGGTCGGCCGCGTCGCCCCGGCGATTGAGCAGCACGTCCTCGACCCGCTCGAGCAGAGCCTTGGGGATCTCTTCGTAGACCTCGAGCTGGCCGGCGTTCACGATCCCCATGTCGAGGCCGGCCTTGATCGCGTGGTAGAGAAACGCCGCGTTCATCGCCTCGCGGACCGTATCGTTGCCGCGGTACGAGAACGAGACGTTGCTTACCCCCCCTGAGGTCTTCACGAGCGGCAGCCGATGCTTGATTTCGCGCACCGCCTCGATGAACTCGACGGCGTAATTGTTGTGTTCCTCGATGCCCGTGCCGACGGTCAGGATATTGACGTCGAAAATGATGTCCTCGGGCGGAAACCCGGCTTTCTCCGTGAGCAGCTTGTACGCCCGTTCGCAGATCGCGACCTTACGGTGCTTCTCGACGGCCTGGCCCTCCTGGTCAAACGCCATCACCACCACGGCCGCGCCATACTTGCGCACCAGCCGGGCCTGGCGGAGGAACTCGGCCTCGCCTTCCTTGAGGCTGATCGAGTTCACGATCGACTTGCCCTGCACGCACTTGAGCCCGGCCTCGATCACGCTCCATTTCGAGCTGTCGATCATCATCGGGATTCGCGCGATGCTGGGATCGGCGGAGATCAGGTTCAAGAACCGCGTCATCGCCTGCTCGCCGTCGATCAGCCCCTCGTCCATGTTGACGTCGAGGATGTTCGCGCCCCCCTCGACCTGCTCGCGGGCGACCGCCAGCGCCGACTCGTAATCGCCGCTCCGGATCAAGCGGGCAAACTTCTTGGAGCCCGTGATGTTGGTCCGTTCGCCGATCATGACGAAGTTCGTGTCGGGCCGGACGACCAGGGTCTCCATGCCGCTGTAGGTCGAATAATGGGGTGGATCGGGGATTCGCCGCGGGCGGACGCCCTCGACGGCCCGGGCGATGGCCGCGATCCAGTCTGGGGTGGTGCCGCAGCAGCCGCCGACCATGTTGAGCCAGCCGTTGCGGGCGAACTCGCCGAGCACTTCGGCCGTGTGGTGCATGTCGCCCAGGAACCCGCCGAATCCGTCGGGCATCCCCGCGTTGGGGTAGCAGCTCACCCGGGTGCGGCAGATCGCCGACAGGCTTTCGATCGATTCCCGCATCAGATCCACGCCGACGGCGCAGTTGATCCCGACCGAAAGCGCGTCGAAATGCGCCACCGACGCATAAAACGCCTCGATCGGCTGCATCGAAAGCGTGCGCTGATTGTCGAAGATCGTGCCCGAGATCATCACCGGCAGGAACCGGCCGGTCTCCTCGAAACAACTCTCGATCGCGAACAGGCAGGCCTTCAGCACCAGGGTGTCAAACGACGTCTCTGGCAGCAGAATGTCGGCACCGGCGTCCATGAGGGCGCGGATCTGGACCTTGTAATTGGCGACCATCTGGTCAAAGGTCACGTCGCGGCGGCCGGGATCCTCGACGTGGATGCCCATCGAGAGTTGTTTCTTGGTCGGCCCGATGCTGCCGGCCACGAATCGCGGCTTGCCCCGATTCTTGCGGGTGTAGTCGTCGGCTGCCCGCCGCGCGATCTCGACGGCCCGGGTATTGATCTCGACAACGTATTCCTCGAGCCCGAACTCCTCGAGCGACAACGGGTTGGCGTTGAAGGTATCGGTCTCGATCAGGTCCGCGCCGGCCTCGAGATAGGCGCGGTGGATCTGTTCGATGAGCTCGGGTTTCGAGACGACCAGGGCCTCGGTGCAGTTCTTGAGGTCGTGCGAGTGCCGCGCGAACCGCTCGCCGCGAAAGTCGGCCTCGCCCAGATCATACGAATAGAGCAACGCTCCCATCGACCCGTCCATGACGAGAATCTTCCGCGAGAGTACGTCCTCGAGCAGGTCGTTCCGGGTCTTGATGGGTAGTTTTGACATCGATCGCCTGGGTTAAAAACGTGGTCGCGGTCTCATGACCAGGGGGTCGCGGTGGATTCGAGGATCATTCCGCGGCACATCCCTCTATAATAGACGACGGTGCGTTCCCGGCTGTCAAGAAACGGCGGCTGGGTCCGCGCGGCTGATGGGAATGGTGCCGGATGGAAGCGGAGCTTGATCGAGGGGTCGCGGAGCCGGGCCTGGACCATCCGGGCCCGCCCGTGCGGGTGCGCGTCGAGTCGCTGGCGCCGTTTCAGCGGCTGGCGGCGAATCCGTTTCTGGTCTTCCTGGCCTGGCTGGCCGCCTTCGTGCTGATCCGGCACGGAATTCGATCGGTGCGGCTGGGCTGGTTCCTGGCGGGCCTGACGATCGGTCTCTTGGCCCCGCTGCTGTTGCAATGTCATTGCCTCGACTGCGGCGCGACCATCTGGCCGCCGCGCAGGCAGAGACACGCCTGCCGCGCGGTCTCCGCCCGAGCCGCCGCCGGCCGCGCCCGCCGATTCCCCTTCCCGAGTCTCACCCTCCAGTTCGTCATCTGGACCCTGGCCCTCGCCCTGGCGGCGGGCGCTCTCATGCTCCACCGACTCGGTGGCTGATTCTCGATGCTTGATTATCGCCTCGTGGCCCTCGAAATGTTGCACGGCCTGTGGGTGAAAGGAAATCGGCGTCATCGACGAGACTGATGACTCCTTAAGTTACTTGAGAGGGCAGACCTTTCGTCACTCAGCGCACGAGCCGATGATTTCGAGCGATCTCTACAAATGTACACAGCCAGTTCTCCGTGGGACCAATCGACGAAACCCCTCGAATCCGGCCGTACTCCGTGCAACAATCGAATGTCACGAAGGTTTTTTTTGCGGCGTAACTGATTCAGAATTCATAAGTTCCGACGACTCATCTCGATAATCCATCGCGCGCCGATCACGGGAATCCGGATGCGCGTTAGCTTGATGGAAAGCGCCGAGATCGATCGAGGACAAGTCGCCAAGCGGACACACGTCGATCATCGCTCGAGGCGGGCTCGGGCGCTCGCCATGGCTTGCACGAACGCCTCGCCTCGAGCCGACCGCGACAGGCTCGTCTCGGGTGCCACGCGCCGACCCTTCCCATCGAGAGGCCCCTTGTCATGAAACCGCCCACGCACGCCAACGCGACCGACGGACTCGCGACGACAGGCCGGTCGCGCGCTCAGGGTCCGGCGCGCGTTGTTCAGGCGAGCCGCTCGAAACCCGCCCAGGCGCCGCCTCGTGTGGCTGACAACCAAGATCCTCGCCCAAAAGCTGCCGCTTTCCGCCACTCCTTTTGCCATGCCCAAACCGACGCCCGGAGTCGGAACACCCGCGGGCCTTCTCCTTCACGACGGCCGGTTCGCTCGCCGGGTCCGCGCGCCTGGACCGCGGGGCACGTCAGGCTCGATCGCCGAAAGAGGCCGGGCGCTCCCTGCCAGAAGCGGTCCGGGGCCAATCGGGGAAACACGAGCCCGCCGCGGACGATCGACGACCGGCACCAGTCCCCGCGCCCGCCAGCAGGGGCCGCGCGCAGCCGGCACACGCATCGCCCAGTAATCATGCCTATGATGGCACACTCCGCCTTTTTCGACACGGCGACTCGCAGAGGTTCCTGGCCTCAGGACGTATCGGATTGCGTCGCGGTTCGGCTGGGGCGCGCTCTGGCTTGTCCACTCGGGGTCGGGTTTATAGAGTGTAGTGTGGGGATGATACGGTCGATTCGAGTCATCAGAGGCGAATTCCGAGGGCCGCCGCCGGGCGTGGTCTCGACTCGCCGGTCGAGGCTGCTTGTGGCATCAGGAGATTCCGCCCAGCGGGTGGTCGTTCTGGGCTCGACCGGTTCGGTCGGGCGCGCGGCCCTCGACGTGATCGAGCACGACGCCGGTGCACGGCTCAGGCTCTGGGGCTTAAGCGCCCATAGCCGCTGGCGCGAGCTTGCAGAGCAGGCGCGGCGATTCCGGCCACGCTATGCCGTGGTCAGCGACCCCGCCCACGCGGGCCAGGTCGTGGACGAGCTCAGGGGGAGCGGCGTCGAGGTTCTGTGCGGCGAGGACGGCGTCGTCCGGATGGTGCAGGATCCCGCGACCGACCGGGTGTGCACCGCCATCGTGGGAGCGGCCGGGCTCAAGGGAACGTGGGCCGCGCTCGAGGCCGGCAAGCTGGTGGCGCTCGCCAACAAGGAAACGCTCGTCATGGCCGGCCCCCTGGTGATGGCGCTGGCGCGGGCCACGGGCGCTCCCATCATCCCCGTCGACAGCGAACACTCGGCGATCTTCCAGGCGCTCAAGGCGGGCGAACGGGGCGAGGTCAAGCGGGTGATCCTGACGTCGTCCGGCGGGCCGTTTCGCGGCCGGTCGCGGGCCAATCTGGTGGACGTCACGCCCGAACAGGCGCTCAACCACCCCACCTGGCGAATGGGGCCCAAGATCACGATCGACTCGGCCACACTCATGAACAAGGCCCTCGAGGTCGTCGAGGCGCGGTGGCTCTTTGACCTCGAGCCGGGCCAGATCGAGGTCGTCGTCCACCCCGAGAGCATCGTGCACTCAATGGTCGAATTCGTCGACGGCGGCATGATCGCCCAGCTTTCGCCCCCAGACATGCGGCTGCCAATTCAGTATGCTTTACATTACCCAGAGCGCAGGCCCGGGCTGGGACGGGGCATCGATCTGACCCGGGCGCTCGGCCTGGGGTTCGAGCCGCCCGACCGCGAGACCTTTCCCGCGCTCGAGCTCGGCTTCGAAGTGATGCGAGCGGGGGGTACGGCCGGGGCCGTCTTGAACGCAGCCAACGAAGCGGCGGTTACGCGGTTCCTGAAGGGTGAGATACGCTTTCTCGACATCGCACGGGCGTGTCGGGCGGTCCTCGACCAGCATGCATTCGATCTTCGACCCACGCTCGACGGGCTCTTGGCCGTCGACGCCTGGGCGCGCAGGGAGTTGGAAAAATGGAATACCTGATGTTGGTCGTCAAGATCGCCAAGGTCGCCATCGGCCTGGGGTTCGTGATTTTCATTCACGAGCTCGGCCATTTCTTGATGGCGAAATGGAACGGCGTCAAGGTCGAGAAGTTCTCGATCGGGTTTGGTCCGACGCTGTTGGGCTGGACGCGAGGCGAGACCGAATACGTGCTGGCCGCGCTGCCGCTGGGGGGCTTCGTGAAGATGCTTGGCGAAGGACCCGAGGACGAGGAGAGCAAGACGACCGACCCCCGTGCTTATCCCAACAAATCGGTGGGCGCGCGGATGGCGATCATCTCGGCCGGGGTGATCATGAACGTGTTCCTGGGGCTGGCTTGCTTTTCGTTCTTTTACACCCAACCGCGCGAAGAAGTGCCGGCGGTGATTGGCGCTGTCGGGGCGGGCTCGCCGGCGTACGCGGCGGGGCTCGAGCCGGGCGACGAGATTGTTGCCATCGACGGCCGCAAGGAACCCAGCTTTTCGCGGCTCTTGCAAAAAGTGGTGCTGTCGGGAACCGGGGACGTGCTTCATCTCGAGGTCAAGCGTCCCGGCCAATCCCAGGTGATGGCCATGGACATCGAGCCCCGCCGCGAGACCGACATGGACCGGCCAACGATCGGTGTGAGCGGTGGGCGTGGGCTGATGGTGTTCGATTTTCAGCCGCCAGCCGGCATGGAGTCGCCGCCAACGTATCCCAAGATCAGCGATTCCGAGCGCAAATCCAAGATCGACTATTTGGTGGCGGCCGCACCCCAGGGAAAAGATCCCAAGTCGCTCCCGAGTTATGAAGAATACGCCCGGATGGTCGCCGCCAACCCCGACGCGCCGATCACCCACGTGATCGAACGACGGCGGATCGGCGAACCCCCGGACTCGGGCGAAAAATTCGAGGTCGTGATTCCTCCTTGCCGATTCGTGGATTTCGGGCTGCGATTCACGATCCAGCCGGTGACCTGTGTCAAACGCGATTCGCCGGCGGACCGGGCGGGGTTTCGGCTGGGAGACCGGATCTTGAAGGTCGACGGCCGCGACGATTTTGACCCGATGCGGTTGCCCCAGGATTGCTTTCGGTCCGCGGGCAAGCCGATGACCTTCGAGGTCGAACGGGCTGGCCCCGGGGGCGAGCCTAAAACGTTCACGCTGACCGCGGCGCCCACGGCCGCGCCCCCCAAGACCGGCCCGGTCTTTCCCAACGAGCCAATCGACGCGCCGGGGCTAGGCCTGTGCTATTCGGTGCGGACGCGGGTCGTGGCCGTGGCGGCCAATTCGCCGGCGGCCAAGGCCGGGATCAAGCCCGGCGACCTGATCACCGGGATCACAATTCCCGCCTCGACCGCCGGCCCGCGCGAGGATCGGACCAAGGCCAAGGCCAAGTCGATCGATCTCGATGCCTCGACGCCAGGGTGGTTCGCGGTGATCGCCAGCCTGCAGGATCTGCCCAAGGGGCCGGTCGAATTGGTGGTGAACCGGGCCTCGAAACCGCTGTCAATCACCCCTGAGCCCGACCTGGCCTGGTCCTATCCCGACCGCGGCCTGCGGTTTGGTCCCGTGGTGCGCAAGATGCCCGGGCTGACGTTCGGGCCGGCGATGAGGGCCGGTTTCGACGAGACGATCGACAACATCTCGATCGTGTTCGCGACGGTTCGCAGCTTGGTCGAGCGCAGGGTCAGCCCCAAGAACGTAGGCGGCCCGATCATGATCGCCCAGTTCGCATATGACGCCGCATCGAGCCTGACCAATCTGATCGTGTTCCTGGGCATGCTCTCGATCAACCTGGCGGTTCTCAATTTCTTGCCGATCCCGCCCCTCGACGGCGGCCAGATGGCGTTCCTCATCGCCGAGAAGATCAAGGGTAAGCCTCTCTCGGATTCGGCTTTGATCGCGGGGACGTATCTGGGGCTGATTTTCGTGTTGTGCCTGATGGTTTTCGTCACCTATCAAGACGTGCTGAGGCTGGTCTGGGGGCTGTTCTAGGGCCAGGCCGGACGGCCTCGAGCGCCGACTCATTGCGACGCCCGCTCGAGCGTCGAGGAGGAATGATGGGAATCCACATCGGCTTAGTCGATGAACGGATCGTGGTACTCGAATCGGGCGAGGCTTGCGTGCGCGGCCAGGTCTGTAGGGCGGCGGCGGTGGTGGAGGCGCTTGGGCGTTCGGCGCCGGATGTGGTGGTGGCCGAGCTCGGGATCGAGCCGGCCGACGCGATCGCGGCCCTGGCGTGGCGGGGGCTGGGCGATGGCGAAACGCCGCGTCTCGGGCTGGTTCAAGGGCGCCCCGTCGAACGTGCGCTGGCGGGTTCTCTGGCGGAATCGGCGTGGGCCGGGGTCTTTCCAGGCGCATCGCGGCCGGCCCGTCAGGCGCTGGCGGCTGGTCTCTGGCAGATCTTTGATTTCTGGGACCAGAGCCACGAGGCCGCCCAATCCGCCGACGATTCGGGCGAACACATGTTCGCACCTTATTGGCACGGCATCGCCCATCGCCGCGAGCCCGATCCAGGCAACGCCGGCTACTGGTTTCGCCGCGTCGGCCGTCACCCGGTGTTCAACACCCTGGTCCAGGCGGCTCGGCCGCTGCTCGATCGGCACGGCGACTCGCGGCTCGCGAGCCGGCTCCTCCAGAACGGCTGGGATCCCTACGCGATGATCGACCTTTGCACGCAATCCGCGCCAGGCCAGCCGCGCGAGATCCTCGCTCGCCGTCTGCAGCGGCTCGAGATCCTGCTGCTCCTGGAGGCGACAGTGCGACCGCTTCTCGATAGGCCCGCCTGATCAGTGGTGATGATGCCGCCGCGGTACGACCTTCAAGAGGAACGGATAACCGTAGCGGCTCACATGGCCCACGGTGTCGATCGCACGAAGCTGGAATTTGTAGACCCCGACCGGAAGCGCGGGCTCGACCTTCACCCTGTAATTGTTGTTCTTGTTCACGGCCGCCTGGCCAAACACGACGCCGGCCGGCGAGACGAGTTGGATCGTGGTGTGGTAATGATAACTCCCAACGAGGGTCGGGTGTTTGAGCGGGGTCTTGATGTGGTGCGCATTGGCCTGGATGCCTTGATTCTTGGCGATATGGGGGAGCGTCGGCGGCGGCATCGGCCGACCGACCGCGAGCGCGGTCTGAAGCACCAGGGTATAGTCGTTGGTCCCCAGGGTAACCGGCAGCGCGCTCGCCGTGTCGACCTGCGAGACGAGCTGATAGAGGGCCGAGTTGAGCTGGTTGATCGATTCCGAAGGGGCCTTCATCGCGTTCATCACTGCCGTGAAGGAGTAATTCAGACGGTGGATGTCGGACGACGAGAGCGACTGCTTGGAGACGACCTTGCGGAGCTCGTAATTGTAATGATTGAGGGCCTCGGTTGGAGGCTTCGTGATGGTGTCCATCAGGTTGTACAGCCCGAGCTGGATCTGTTTGATCTCGGCCTTGGGCAAGAACCGATTGGCAGTGATCTGACCTAGATAGTAAGGCAGGCGATCGATCCGCAGCGACTTTTGCTGATAGGTGATCGGCAGGTTGAGCTGCGAGTACAGCTGAAAACCGAACAGGGAATTGAGGCCGTTGACCGAGGAAAAGCTAGGGACCGACGAGAAATTATGGACCGTCATCAGCCGGCGGCCTTCAAGGCTCTCGGCGCCAGGGATAAACCGACGGCGATCCATTGAGCGGATCTCCTGACCTCTCGAGCGGCGCGTCCATTCGCCGAATGGCGAAAGCGGGCGCGGAACGATGCCGAGATGAGACAACGAACCGAGGGAGACACTTGCTCCCAGACGCCGGGAGCAGCGAGTTCTTAACACAAGATCCGACCTCTGGCTAGTCGGTTTGGAGCGGCCGTGGCAGGCGGGATTCGCGCTCAGGCGTTGTCAGGAGGTCGACCGGGCTTCGGACTGGGCCTCGAGCGTCATCCGAAGATAAGACCTGGGCTCGAGATCGGTCAGGCCGAGCGACCCGGCGAGGGCGGTCACGGCGGCCTGTGCCGCGGGGATTTCGGAGTCAGTCGCCGCCAGGGCCTCGATCTCGGCGA
>DAIDHE010000282.1 GCA_027459775.1 Planctomycetales bacterium
GATCGAGCCGCAACAGCAGGTGCAGATGGTTGTCGAGGATCGAGAATCCGCCCACCGAAATCGAGAAGATTTGAGCAAGTTCCTCGATCCGTTTTTCGATCCATTGTTTGCGGTTTTTGGCTCCCTCGCCGAGCAGAAACGCTCGCCGCACGCAGCGCGTGAGGCAGTGATACCAGCGAGTCACCGAAGGGTCGACCAGGCGTGCGCGAGCCATCGTGATCGGAGGGTCTCCTCAAGAAGTCCACACAAGCTACCAAGTACCGGTCGAGGAGTCAAGACTTCAGTGCCTGTCTATCTCTTGCCCGCGACAAGAGAAACGACATCCCCGGAAGCGAACCCGGACCGGATCGAAAACCCTCCCTTATACCCCCAAAAAGGCCCCTCCGTGAAAAATCTCGAGGATTATTTTTTCAGGCATAACTCATTCCTAGATTATCAGTTACGCCGCATATCCACGGAAAACTCACCGGCTTTTAGCATCCCTTCGTTTGACGAAGGATCTTCGCGTTAATCTGTAACGGGAGGGCAAGCTTTGACGTGCCGCCGACCCTGGCGCCACCCTTCCAAGGGGCGTCAGGGAGTCTCGAATCCGCTCAGGGGCGGTTTGGCCTGGTGCTGGACGGGAACAGCCAGGTGGTTTGGGTTTGCGCCTCCAGTCCCGTTGGTTTGGCCCCGATCCGGGGCTTGTGAGCTTGCTTCGTTGGTCGTTTTTGGTGCGGGTTTCGTGAATGCGGCCCTCGACTGGGGGGGCGGATCGTGTCGACCGTGGGGCGTGTGAGCCCCCGGGGTGTCGTTTACGTTTTGTCGCCCGTCCAGGGCGTGCCGGCCAGCCTGGGCCCCGGGCTGAGAACCGCGAGCGGGGCCATCAGGAGACTCGGTGGAAACCGCCACCGAGCGACTCAGAGAACCATGCCCAGAGCACATCATCCGAGTCAGAAGTTCCAGTTCGCCATCGCCCTGGCCCAAGGCGCATCGATCGCCGGGTGGGCTGACCTGAACGGAGTTCCCAAACGGACCGCCTACCGGTGGGCCAAGGATCCCAAGATCCGCGCCGAGGTCGAGTCGTGCCGCCTTCGCGCGATCGATCGCGCGATCGGGCGGATGTCCAGGCGCGTGACCTGGGCCGCCGACGGGATCGCACGACTCGCCAAGAACGCCGAATCCGAATCCGTCCGGCTGTCGGCGCTCCGCGCCATCCTGTCGGACATGATGGCTGTCTCCCAGTTCGCCGGTCTCGAACAACGCATGGGCCAGATCGAGGAGCAACTTCGTGAACGCACTGGCGACGAGAATCGCACGAGCTAAGGCGCGGCTGGGGGCGGCCCGGCTCGAGGCCCGCGACGAATCCATCTGGGACTGGTACGCCGACGGTTGCCCGTGCGGCCTGCCCGCTGGCGAATGCCGCGCGCACCCTCGCGCGCGGTCGAGCCAGCGGCCGCCGCCGGGCGACTGGCGGGTCTGGGCGTACATCGCCGGCCGCGGGGCCGGCAAAACGCGCGCGGGCGCGAGCTGGATGCACCACCGGGTCACCGGCGGCGCCATGCGATTCGGCTGCCTGATCGCCCCCACCTTGGCCGACGTCCGGGACGTGATGATCGAAGGCCCCTCCGGCCTGCTCGCCGTCGCGTCGCCCTCGACCCGGCCCCGGTTCGAACCCTCCAAACGCCGCGTCCTCTGGCCCAACGGCGCGCGCGCCGTCTGCCTCTCCGGCGAAGAACCCGAACGCGCCCGCGGATTCAACGTCGACACCCTCTGGGCCGACGAGCTCGCCTGCTGGCAACGCGCCGAATCAACCTGGGATCTGGCGATGTTCGCCCTCCGGGCAGGCGCGAATCCACGGGCCCTGATCACAACCACCCCGCGGCGGCTGGACGTGCTCAAACGCATCCTGGCCCAGCCGGCCACCGTCCAGACCAGCGAATCAACCTATGCCAATCAGGCCCATTTGCCCGGCGAATACCTGGCCCAGATCGTCGGCTTGTATGAAAATACGAGACTTGGTCGGCAAGAGATCCACGCCGAGTTCCTCGAGACGACCGAGGGGGTCTGGTTCGGCCGGTTTGACCCGGTCCGGCACGTGAGCGAGCAGGCCGAGTACCACCCCGGCTACGCGGTGCGGTGCGCGATCGACGCCGGCACCTCGCGGCACACGGCGGCGGTGTTTTTCCAGGTCCGGTCCAACCCCGGCTCCGACCGGCCGCGGGTGACCGTTTTCGCCGACTATCACGCGCTCGACGTGGTGAGCCAGAAGAATGCGATCGCGATCAAGGCGCTGGCCGAACGATTGCCCTGTCAAGGCCGCATCGATCTGGTCCGGCTGGACCCGGCCGCGTCGGCGCGATCGTCGCTGGGCCCGGCCGCCTATTCCGAGTACGAGCGCGTGTTCGGGCCGCGGATCCTGGGCCGATGGCCCCAGCACCTGGTGCTGGACGGGCTGGACGCCGTCGAGCTCTTGCTGGACTCGGGCAACCTGCTCATTCACCCGCGGTGCATCCGGCTCAGGGAGGGGTTCCAGAACTACCGCCGTCAGCGCCGGGGCGGGCAGTGGATCGACTACCCGGCCGACGGCCACCCCGAGGAAGACATGCTCGACGCACTCCGCGGCGGCATCCGCGACGCCCTCCCCGATGGCAACACGCTCACGCCCCATTTCCACCAGGTCCGCGCGTCGAGGCTCCTGTGATACCAGATGATGAGTGTATTATACGTTCATGGCACACTCTGTTGGCGGGGGGACGCTCGACGCTTCCTCGAAGCCCGCGGACCGGTCCAAAAGCTGCTTCGCAGCGCCATATCTTGCCACGCCCCGAAACCGCCTCGATCGTCGGGACGCCCATTTTTCCAAGGCAATTCGCGGTGGGCGACCGCGTGGCGCGTGGGAATGCGCCCTCGAGCCGTCGTATTTGTTCTCTGGGCTGTCTGCGCGATCTGGGTTGGTTGGGTTTTGCTTGCGGGTGTTTCTGGATCGCCGGCGATCGGGTGTCGGACCTGGTCGCGTCCCTTGTCCAATCGGTTGCGTTACTGCAAAATAGATGTTGAGCACGACGCCCCCACCGGATGGGCTCGCTTGATCGAGCCTCCCTCCCCGGGATGACACACAATGCCATGGACCAAGCACGAACTCTGGATCGGTTTCGGACTGGTGCTCGGCGGGCTGGCCGCTTGTTCGGCCGCGGCCGGGCCGCCAGCGAAGCCCAAGGTCGCGTCGCCCGAAACGTTTTCCGAGCTCCAGAAGGATCACTGGGCGTACAAGCCGATCGTTCGGCCGCCCGTTCCGACCGTGGCTCAAAGGGCGTGGCTCTTGAACCCGATCGACGGGTTCATCCTGGCGGCTCTCGAGGAAGTCGGCGCGAAGCCAAGCTCCCAGGCAAGCCGCACCGTGCTGATCCGCCGGGTCACGTTTGACCTCTTGGGGCTGCCGCCCACCCCGGCGGAAACGGCCGCGTTCCTCGCCGACACTCGCCCCGACGCCTACGAACGGCTCGTTGATCGACTGCTCGCAAGCCCCCAGTTCGGCGAGCGCTGGGGTCAACACTGGCTCGACCTGGCGCATTACGCCGACTCCAATGGATTCGAGCTCGACGCCGAACGACCCGACGCCTGGCGCTACCGCGACTGGGTGATCAAGGTTCAGAACAACGACCTTCCCTACGACCGCTTCACGACGCTTCAACTCGCCGGCGACGACGTCGCGCCGGGCGATCCGGAGGCACTCATCGCGACCGGCTTTTGCCGGAGCGGCCCCCGCGAGGTCGTGGGGGGGAACATCATCCCCGAGGTCAAGCGACAGACCGAGCTCTCGGAGATCACCGGGACCGTGGGCTCGGTGTTCCTGGGGCTCACCATGGGCTGCGCCCGCTGCCACGATCACAAGTTCGACGCGATCCCCTCGACCGACTATTACCGTCTCCAGGCGTTTTTCGCGGCATCGGAATTGACCGACGTACCGATCGCCTCGGAAGGGGAGAAGGCGGCCTACAAGGCCGCGGTCGAGGCTGTCCAGGCCAGGACCGCGCCGCTCAGGAAGGCGATGGCCGAGCTCGAGGCGCCTTATCGGTCGGCCCTTTCGGCTGCCAAGACGGCCATGCTCACGGCCGAGGAACGCCAGATCGTGGCGACCCCCGAGAAGGACCGCACGCCAAACCAGAAGAAGCGGGCCAAGGGCCTGGAGACGTCGATTCGCGTGGTCTGGGAAGAGGTCGCCGAGGCGGTTCGTGCCAATCCGGCCGACCACGCGCGGCGCGAGGCCCTCAAGCGTCAGATTTACGAGCACGAGCGAACTCTGCCTAGACCGCCGGCGCACGCGATGGCACTCGTGGATGAGAAGGCCAAGGTCGACCCGGTGTTCGTGCTTCGTCGGGGCGATTTTCGCAATCGGGGCCCGCTGGTCTCTCCCAGACCGCCCGGGGTGATCCTGGCATCGCAGCGCACGCCGTCGTTCAGCGACGATGCGATCAGGCCCCGAAACGACAAGACGGGTCGAAGGTCGGCGCTCGCGGCGTGGATGGCTCGGCCCGACAACCCGCTCACCCCTCGAGTGATCGTCAATCGGCTATGGCAGCATCACTTTGGCCGGGGGATCGTGGCCACCCCCAGCGATTTCGGCGTCCGGGGCGAGGCGCCCTCACACCCCGAGCTCCTGGATTGGCTGGCGGCGGAGCTGGTCGACCAGGGCTGGCGACTCAAGCCGCTGCACCGGCTGATGGTGTTGTCGGCGGCGTATCGCCAGGCGAGCGAGCCGACCACCAGCCTGGCCGCCGACGATCCCGACAACGCCTTTCTGAGCCACATGAATCGCCGTCGGCTCGACGCCGAGGGCATCCGCGACGCCATGCTGCTCGTCTCAGGCGGCCTCAATTCCCGCATGGGCGGGCCCGGCGTGATCGCGCCGCTCGAAAAGGAAATCAAGGATCTGATCTTCACCGAGCAAGAGGTCGTCGACCTCTGGCCCGTCGACCCCAACCCCGTCGAGCACGCCCGGCGGTCGATCTATCTGTTTCGCAAGCGCAACGTACGCTACCCCTTGCTCGACGCCTTCGACGCCCCCGACACCCAGACCGCCTGCCCCCGCCGCGAGACCAGCACCCACGCCCTGCAGGCGCTCACGCTCATCAACGGCGAATTCGCCCTCGAGCGCGCCCGCGAGCTGGCCGTGCTCGTCCTCTCTCAGTCGAGCGGGCGTGACGACCGTATCACGGCACTCTATCAACACGTGCTTGCTCGTTCGCCCGACCAGTCCGAGCGCGGCCGCGCCCGTGACTTTCTGACCCGCCAATCCGAACTTCTGTCCCGCGAAGGCTCGGCCGCGACCGCCGAATCGAGCGCCTGGGCCGACTTCGCGACGGCGCTCCTGAACTGCAATGAATTCCTGTACATTCCCTGAGCCGGCCCTCGTCGGATGGCGCTTTTGGCGAGAAATGACGCGGAGGAACCCATGACGGACGCACGACGATCTGCTCAATGCCCTGGCCCCCAGTCCTTACTCGCCTGCGACCGCCGTTCGTTTCTCAAGGTCGCGGGGGGCGGATTCGGGCTCCTGGGACTGACCGATCTGCTCGCCCGCGAGGGCAGGGCGGGCTCGCCCGCGAATCCGCTGGCCGCGCGTAAGGGGCATTTTCCCGCCAAGGCCAAGCGCTGCATTTTCTTGTTCATGACGGGCGGGCCCAGCCAGATCGACTTGTTCGATCCCAAGCCGCTCCTGAACAAACTCGACGGCTCGGCCCTCCCCCCGTCGTTTGGCAAGATCCACAGCCAGTTCGTCGAGGACGACCCGCTCTGTCTGGGCAGCCATCGCAAGTGGGGCCAATACGGCCAGTCGGGCATGGACATGTCGGACCTGATCCCCCACCTGCACCCTCACGCCGACCAGATCGCGCTTTTGCGGTCCTGTTACGCCGACAGCGTGATCCACGCGCCGGCGATGTATCAAATGAACACAGGTCGTGTGCTGATGGGCTATCCCAGCCTGGGAAGCTGGGTGACCTATGGTCTGGGCTCCGAGAGCGACGATCTACCGGCTTTCGTGGTGATGGCGCAGCCGCAGGGGACGCCAGAGGGGGGCGCGCCGTGCTGGGGCGCGGGCTTCTTGCCGGCGCATCATCAGGGAACCCTGTTCCGGAGCGGCTCGGCGCCGATCGTGAATCTGCAACCGCCGGCTGGCGTCTCGGCCCGGAGGCAGCGGCGGGTGCTTGACCTGTTGCGCGACATGAACGAGCGGAACCTGAGCGCGGCCGACACCGAGCTCGAGGCGCGGATCGCGACCTACGAGCTGGCGTTTCGCATGCAGAGCGCGGCCCCCGAGGCCGTCGATCTGGCGCGGGAGTCGGAGGCGACGAAGGCGCTCTACGGCCTTGACGACGAACGGACGGCGGAGTTCGGCACGCGGTGCCTGCTGGCGCGGCGGCTGGTGGAGCGCGGGGTGCGGTTCGTACAGCTTTATTCGGGGGGCGGGCCGGTGGCCTATCAGTGGGACGCCCACGACGACATCGACGCCAACCATGAAAAAATGTGCGGCATGACCGACAAGCCGATCGGCGGCTTGCTCACGGACCTCAAGCGAACGGGACTTCTGGACGAGACGCTGGTCGTGTGGGGCGCGGAGTTCGGCCGCACGCCGGTTCGACAAGC
>DAIDHE010000088.1 GCA_027459775.1 Planctomycetales bacterium
GGTCCTGTTCCGGGTCTACGGCCACGCCACGATCTCGGGCGCGCAGTACCGCTGGGGCGACCAGGCGGTGTGGCGCACAAAGCCGATTCTGAAGAACCGGGCCCACCGCTGAACCCGCGACCTGAGCCGCCGCGAAATCGCCGGCTAAGAGGAACCCGAGGAGGGCTTGTTCGCAATGGACCTGGGGGGCTAGTCTGTGGCCGTCGGCGAAGACGTCGAGCGGCGATGGAATTGGCTTGGTGGGACAACGAGGGCGAGCCGGTGCGGATCACGCGAGCGATTATCACGGCGGCCGGCCGCGGGGCGCGGCAGTATCCGGCTTCCGACACCGTGCAAAAGGCGATGCTGCCGCTCGTTGACCGCGATGGGCTTACCAAGCCCGTGCTCCAGATCGTCGCCGAGGAGGCGATCGAAAGCGGCGCTGAGGATGTCTGCGTCGTGGTCGCGCCCGGCGACGAGGCCGTGTATCGAGCCCGGTTTCACGGCTACGCCGACAATCTGCTCTCGGCTTACAAGGGCCACGACTGGGCGATCGAGCAAGCGAGCCGCCTGGAAGAGCTGGCTGGACGGCTGCGATTCGCCGTTCAGCCCGAGCCCGAAGGTTACGGCCACGCGGTCTGGTGCGCGCGTGAGTTCGCCGCTGGCGAGCCTGTCTTGCTCTTGCTATCGGACCATCTCTACGTCTCGACCGAAACCCGGCGATGCGCCCGTCAATTGATCGATCTGGCCACCGCCGAGGACTGCGCGGCCTCGGCCGTTCAGGCAACCCGCGAACATCTGATCCACCAATATGGCACATTGTCCGGCCGCCGCCTCGCCGGCCGGCCCGACATCCATGTGATCGATGAGATCATCGAAAAACCCAACCCCACCCTGGCGGAACTCAAGCTGCAAACCCCAGGTCTTCGAGCGGGGCATTATCTTTGCTTCTTCGGGATCCACGTCCTGACCCCGAGTGTGTTCGACTTGCTCGACGACCTCGTGCGGCGACAGGTGCGCGAGCACGGGCACATTCAATTGACCACCGCCCTCCAGGCGCTCGCCTCGCGTGAGCGATACCTCGCGCTCGAAACCCAGGGCTGCCGCTACAACCTCGGCGTCAAGTTCGGCGTGGTCGAGGCCCAGATCGCACTCGCAATGGCCGGCGTGGACCGCGATCGGATCATCGCGCTCATGCTCGAGCTCGTTCTCAAAAGCGAACAGAGGCGTGGGACGTGACCGCGATTCCTGGCCCAGAGGCCCGCGAACGGGCGCGACGAAGAGACGACCCACGATGACGCAGCTAGGCGAGCTCCTGATCGAGACGATCACCGCGACCGAATCCGCGCTGCGGGATCGAGGGCTGTTCGAGCTGGCGCGAGGCCGGCCGCTCGCGGAAAAACTGGCCGCGTGTCGCGCGCTCGAGGCGTTTCGCCGGGCGAGCGGCAATCTCTACGAGCGGGTGCGCGCCGGGCTCTTTCTGCACGCGCTTTATCGTTTCGAGATCGAGGATCATCCCGACCTGAAGGCGACGGGGCTGATCCCGTTTTCGGGCTACCGCGACCTGATGGAGCGGCGCTCCGAGCAAGCGATCGCCTCGTTTCGCGCCGCGATGGATCTCGAGGGCCCGACCGCGCCTCTCTGCGGGGCGCTCGCGCAAGCCTATGAACAAGCGGCGTTCCAGACCCTCGCCGACCAGGTCCGACGCTCGGTTCGCGGCTGCGCGGGCAATCGCTGGATGTTCCGGGTCGGCGACGTCGACGAGCACCCGCTCAAGATCCACCCGCGGCTGCTCGAGCGCGAATCCGACGACGCCCTCTACCCGATTCTGGTCGAGAAGACGCCGGTACGGCTCGACCTGTCGCACAGCGGCTGGTCCGACATTTTCTTCCTGGGGATGGATTATCCCGAGGGCGCGCGCGTTCTCAATATTTCGGTCGACCTGGGGATCCACGGGCGCGACGCCCATCCCCGGCCGCCGATCGAGACCCGGCTGCGAGTGATCGCCGAACCGGTGCTACGGCTGACCTCGATCGACCTCAAAGCGTGCAAGGACGTCGATTCACTTGAAGAATTGTTTAATTTCGGAAATGATTATCTGGGGCTGGTGAAGGCCGCCGTGGCGGCGTCGGGGCTGGTCCCGCCCTCGCTCGAGGGCGCCCGCGTGCGGCTGGCCGACGTGCTCGCGCGTGTGGTCGGGCCAGGCCGCGGCGTCGAGATCGTCAGCCAGGTCAACGACATCCCCAAGGGCTCGCGACTGGCCGTCTCCACCAACCTGCTGGCCTCGCTGATCACGCTCATGATGCGGGCGACCTGTCAGACTCGGACGCTCGAAGGCGCGCTCGAGCCCGCCGAGGCCCGGGTGGTGGTGGCGCGGGCGATTCTGGGCGAATGGCTGGGGGGCTCGGGCGGCGGCTGGCAAGACTCGGGGGGCGTCTTTCCTGGGGTCAAATGGATCGAGGGCGCGCTGGCCCAACCCGGCGACCCCGAATGGGGCGTGAGCCGCGGACGGCTCTTGCCCGTGCACCACCTGCTCGCCAAGCGGATGGACGAAGCCGACGCGGACGAAGCCGACGCGGCCAATCCCTTCGCGCTGGCCCTCGCCCGGAGCCTGGTGCTCATCCACGGCGGAATGGCCCAGAATGTGGGCCCGATCCTGAACATGGTCACCGCCAAATACCTGCTCCGCGCCCAGGACGAATGGCACGCCAGGCAAGACGCGCTGGCGCTCTTCGAGCGCATCCGCGAGGCGGTCCTCGCCGGCGACGTGCGAGAGCTGGGGAGATGCACGACCGAGAACTGGAACGGACCCCTGAAGACCATCATCCCCTGGGTGACGAACGCGTTCACCGAGTCGATCATCGAGCGCGCCAAGGCCGCGCTCGGCGACGACTTCTGGGGCTTTTTGATGCTCGGCGGCATGTCCGGCGGCGGCATGGCGTT
>DAIDHE010000095.1 GCA_027459775.1 Planctomycetales bacterium
CGGCCTCGCGCGAGAGCGAGAAATAGGGTTCGAGCCGCGAGCCCGGCACGAGCCCGCCGGCGATGGTGGCGGCCAGGACCAGGGCCGCCCCGAGCAGCGAGGCCTCGAGGATCTTGCCCGGCCGGAACCGGTACATGTACCAGCCGACCAGAAGTGCGATCGGGATCGTGCAGGCGATCGTGAACGTGCCCCAGGAACTGCCGGGCACCTGCCGTTTGGACCCGGCGGGGAGCAGAAAGCCCTTGCCGTCGGGGCCGAGCTTGAGCCGCTGCAGGGGCGGGACGGTCAGGTCGAACGACTCGTGAAAGAGCATGGATTCGTTCGCGCCCGCGCCGAAGCGATAGGTCGAGCCGGCCGGAACCTGGTAGACCGTGGGCTGGCCCGGGGTCGTGCGGGTGGCGACCTCGGCCGCCGCGGGGTAGACCAGGACGGTGCCGGGTTTGAGTGCGACCTGTTCGCCGCCGAGGGCCTTCACGACCACAATCCCGAGGCCGGCGAGCGCGATGATGACGATGTACAGGATGGCGACGGCGGCGGCGACGCCGGCCGGGCGGCCGAGCTCGTCGCGGCAGAGGCTGGCGAGGCTCTTGCCGTCCCTGCGGGTCGAGACGGCCAGCACCATCATGTCTTGAACGGCCCCCGCCAGGCACACGCCCAGCACCAGCCAGACCAGTCCGGGCAGGTAGCCGAACTGGATCGCCAGCACTGGCCCGATCAGCGGGCCCGCCCCGGAAATCGCGGCGAAATGATGGCCGAAGAGCACCCAGCGATTGGTCGGATCGAAATTGTGGCCGTCGCGGAGCCGGTGCGCGGGCGTCACGCGCGCATCGTCGAGCACGGCGACCCGCGCCGCCAGAAACGCGCTGTAGTAGCGATAGGCAACCGCCATCACCCCCAGCACCACCAGGATCACGGGCATCGCATGGACCGTCATGTCGCCTCCGTCGAGAATCGGCCGTGGCGCGCCCGGGTGCGCGCGAGCCGTCCCATCGTGACAACTCGCGAGAGCGCGTGCCAGTGAGGTTCCCGAGGGGCCGGCGATGGCATTCCTGGCGACCGGCCGTATGATGATGGAGTGGGTTTCTGGCGAACGATCTCTTTGCGAACTGGAACGTGCCCGAGGAGCGGCCCATGGAAAGCGTCATCGCGCCGCACATCAGCAAGACGCCCGGCGTCTGTGGCGGCCGGGCCTGCATCGCCGGCCACCGCATCCGCGTTCAGGATATCGTGGTCTGGCACGAAATGCGCGGTTACAGCCCGGATGAAATCGTGGACATGTTCCCCGGCATCACCCTGGCCGACGTCTTCGCGGCCTTGACCTACTTTTTCGACAACCGCCCGGAGATCGAGGACGAATTCAAGAAATCGGACGAATGGGCTCTTTGGCTGAAGACCAACGTTCCGTCGAAGATCCCCGCCGAATACCAGGGCGATCGCGGTGGCTGAGCCAATTCGTTTTTTCATGGATCAGCATTTCCCAGCGCCGGTAAGTCAGGCGCTTCGACGGCACGGCGTCGATGTCCTGACAGCACAGGCGGCGGGGCGCTGCGGGTTACCTGACTCCTATCAATTGAATTTCGCGACCGCGACGGAGCGTGTCGTCGCAACTTTCGACACTGACTATCTGGCGTTGCACGCGCGGGGCGTCCCACACAGCGGCGTCGCCTGGTGTCACGAGCGAAAACACACGATCGGCGAGCTCATTCGGGTGCGGCTCTTCAACGGAACTGCCAGCGAGGGCTCCCCAATCTCATTGAGAAACCGGCGGCGACACGATCCTCGATCGCGGAGCGCCCGCGAGCGCCAACCTTTCAATCCAAACCGTCTACGTCCCGCGAAGGCAGGTTCTGTCGGTCGACATGCTCACGGGAATCATGACCTGCTGCGCTTGGGACGAGGAGATCCTCCATGATGCCTGAACTCTTTCCTTTGGAGACGGCCCGATTGGTGAGCCCTCGGGCTCTGATGGGCTAAGCGCGGGGACTGGGCTGGCAGCTGGAGCCTGATGCCAAGCGATCCGACATCGCCGTGTTTCATCGGCCTGACTCGAGCCTTCATCAGGTGATCATAACGACCGACACGGACCTCGTTGACTTCGGCGAAGCGATCCTTGAGGCGGTGGGCAAACTTGCCGAGTTTGAGCGCCGGCCCGCATCGGCAGTTCTTGGGCAGGTGCTACTGCCTCCGGGGGATCTGCTCGCCTTTCGCGAGATCAGCCCGGAAGCCGAGGCCGGGAACCTCCCGCTCGATCACGCCTTCCGCATGATCGACGGCGTTCGGAAAATGCTCCTGTCCAAAGCCCGCAGCGTGCTTGCTCCGCAACCGTATCACCCGAGGCTGTCCCGTGGCGACGCCGAGGAGTTTCTTTCTCGCTGCCGTCTGGGGCAGACCGAGCGGGGCAGTTTCATCCTGACGATCGCACGCCCTCTCGACCTGAAAACGGACCTGCTCGGCCCCAGGGGAGCGCACTTCTCGCGACGGGTGACAACGACGCTGATACAGGCACTCGAGGAGCTTTCCCTGGCGGCGGATCGGACGGCGATCGACGACCTCGCCGACACCGCTCGCCATCCCGGAATCAGCGCGAATCTCTGCGAGTCGCTCTTGCTGCTACGGCCCGCGGGCGACCGGTCTTCCTTGAACGTCACCGCCTGGTGGTCGCGTGTCCTTCCACCCGAGGGGGGCGAATGAAGGCGGGAGGTTCAGTTGGGGCAGGAGGTCTTCGACGTGGCGGAGGTTCTCGCGCCGAGGCTGAAATCCCTGCCAGGGCCGCGGATCGACCGGTTCCATGGTTTCGTGAACGAGCTCCGCGGCCAGCCCAGGCGGGACGACCCTGGGCTCTCCGGGGAGGTCCGATTCACCCTCTTCGATCGTGACGAGGAGATTCGGGCCAGGGCCGACCCGAGCGCCACTGATTACGAGATTGCAGGAAAGGCCCATTCCAATACTGACGTCGTCGGCTTCAAAGGCGTCCTCGAGAGGCAGCCGCGGCTGAGCCGAATCAAGAATGTCGCGGATTTCTCGATATTCGTGATCGACGATGACGTTCCACCGGGGGATGCCACGCAAGACGAGCCGGGTGCCGACGCGGCTCCAAGGCCTTGATCACCCTTCCCCGCGGCTTTTGCGCCAGATCGCGAGCAAGGGCTGGTTGTATTCGAGGAGCCAGATTTCTTCCTCGACGCCGAGCTCGGCGGCGAAGCGATGGGCGACCAGGTGGTTGACGACCTCGAGCGAGGCGGCGAGGAAATCGGTGCGCGAGTCGGCCGCGCCGGCGGGATTGTGAAAGATGAAGCGAATCACGAGCACCCGTTCGTCGACCGGCCCCCTGGGCGAGAGATAACGTCCATCCATTTCATAAATCGAATACCCGCGTGACGCCTGGCAGAGGGTCTTGATGAAGGCCTCGTCGTCAAAATCGGGGGCCTGCGCCTTCCGCGTGGCGATGGCGTCCTGGATGAAGGGGATTGCACGGATGGCCCGTTCGTCGAAGAGGTCCTCCAGGACCTCCTCGACCTTGGAGAAATAGCCGAGCTTCTTGGGCAAGATCACCTCGAACATCCGGGCCGGCTTGGGGCCTTCCAGGTGATACTTGGCCGCGGTGGCGGGCTTACGGCGGGGCTTGGATTTGCGCGGATCAGCCATCGATCTCGAGCGCTCCTCCCTCGGGCAGGAATGGTTCGAGGGGGCAGCCCGCGCATCTTGGCGCTTGCACGCGGCAATGGCGCCTGGCGACGTCCGTGAAGGTTTGCTCGGCGGCGGCCAGGGCGTCGGGGCTGCCGCCGGCCGCGTGCACGACGAGGTCGTGAGCCTCGTCGTAATCGGCCGTCACGTCGAGCCATCCGTGACGGACCAGGATTCGATACGTGCCGCGATCGAGCGGGAACGCCGGCCGGGCGAGGGCGTGCAAGACGAGGGCATCGGCGGTGCGCCTGCCGACCCCCTTGATCGAGGCCAGCCCATCGCGAAGCGATTGGGTCGAACGCCCAGGCTCGTCGAGGCGTTCGGCCTGGCCGTCCTCGAAATCGGCCACCCACTGGCCCAGATGCTTGATGGTCGCGGCGACGCGAGGCGGGATCCTGGGAGCGCTCGAGCGCAGGACGTTCAAGAAGTCGATGGTCGAGGCGTCCGCGATCGCACGGGCGCCCGTGAGGCTGGCGTCGTGGATCGCATCGATGGCCCCGGCGACGTCGGAGACGCCGGCTTCTTCGAGCAGGACGGCGATCATTCGCGTGAGCGCATCACGATCGCCCTCGCGCCTCTGGGGCGGGTGAGTGGTGATCGCGATGAGCGCTTCCGAGAGGGTCGACATGGGTCGGCGGCAGCCTCTGTGTCGAGGGTTCCGCGTTCGGGGCGCGAACCGGCCGACCCGACGGGGCCGGGGTCAGGCCTGTTTGGCCTTGGACGCGGCCAGGATCGCGCGGGCGAGCTTGCTCTTGCGGCGGGCCGCCGTGTTGGGGTGAAGAACCCTGCGAGCGCCTGCCTTGTCGATCTTGGACATCGCCTCGCGGGCGTCGACGACCGCCTTGTCGAGGTCGTGGCTGGCGACCGAGGCGAGCGTCTTCTTCATGAGGGTCTTGACGACCTTCTTGGTGACGCGGTTTTGCTTGCGCCTCTTGGCATTCTGTCGCATCCGCTTGTAGGCGGAGGGTGAATTGGGCATGGGTTCTATCGAGTCCGTCGGATGGCGAAAACCAGGTCGCTCGCACGACCGCCACGGTCGGCGAGAGCGGAAGAGACGCTCCCTTCCGGAAAGCGGAATTTACCACGCACGCACGTGGTTTACAAGTCGCGGAGCCGTTTGGCGACGTCCTCGTAGGTATAATCGATGGCGGCGACCTCGTTGTAGTGTTCCTCGGCGGCCTCGCGATTGCCCAGCACTTCGGCGACCCGGCCCAGCCGATAATGGAGCTTGAGGAAGTTTTCCTTGTCGTCGGGCTCGAGGTTCTTGATCGCCTCGCGATAGTTGCGGTCGGCCAGCTTGTGAGAGCCGTTGGCCTCGAAGCTCAGACCCGAGTGATAAAGGGCCGCCGTCTTGTGGGCCGGGCTCGAGCGCGCCTGCTGGAATTCGCCGATCGCGTCGTCGTGCCGGCCCAGCCGCGCCAGAATGATTCCGTACTGCAAGTGCAGCCCATGGTCCTCGGGATGGAGATTCACCCGGCGGCGGTAGGCCTCGACCTCATATTTGGCCAGCGCCTCGACCAGTTGATCGAGCTTGATCTTGGCGCCCGTGTCGTCGGGATTCACCCGGGTTTTCTGGGTCTGCTTCTCGATGGCGCCGCGGAGGCGGCCGATCTGGGTGTCCTCGTAAATCGAGGTCAAGCCGGCGTCGTCGGGGTTGGCCTTGAGCCCCTTGGCCAGGACTTTCTCGGCTTTTTCGAGGTCGTTGCGCTGGCGATAGAAATCGGCGAGGTCAAGGTAGGCGTGGACGGCGTGGGGATCGGCCAGGATGTCCTTGACCAGGCGCTGTTCGGGCGAGAGCTGCTCGCGCTTGAGCCGCTCGGCCTGAGCCTCGACGGACTCGCCCGAATCCGGGGCGGCCGAGGGCGCCTTGCGATCGAGGGCGTCCTCGAGATTGCCCCGCTTGATCGTCGAACTGGCGGAAAGCCCGTTGATCTTGCGATTGGCCTCCTGGTCGTTGGGGTTGAGCTTCTTGACCGTTTCCCAGCACTGGATCGCCTTGGCCCAGCTCTCGTTGGTTTCGTGGATGTGGGCGGCGTACTTGTGGAAATTGACGTCTTTCGAGACCGCCTGGACCGATTCGACGAGCCACTGGGCCAGGTTGATCAGGCCGAGCTGCTCGGCCGCCTCGGCCGATTCCCAGGCCGCCGAGACGTCCCAGGGGTTGACCTTGAACGCGTCCTCGAGGATGTCGATGACGTCGTTGTAGCGGCCCCGCGATTTGGCGGCCTTGGCCTTGAGCCGGATGGGCTGGACCTTGGCCCCGACCAGCATGCCGACCTTGCTGGGGTCGTTATTGAATTTTCTGCGCTCGATCCCCCGCAGCGCCTGGCGATAGACAAGGTTGTCGGGCACGAGCTTGCAGGCGCGCTTGTACATTTCGATCGCGTAGTCGTAATTCGACTTGATCGCGGCGTCGTTCCCGTACTGGAAGAATGTCGAGGCGTTCTGCGCGTCGGACGATTCCGTCCCCGATGACATCGCTTGAGCTCCCGGATGGCGTTTACATGACGAATCGGCGACGATCGCGGCGTTCCTGATCAGACGCGCGGCGTCCGGCGGCACGAGGGCCCGCCGCTCGATCGTGATCGCTTATGATACCAGATAAGATTGTAAATCGCGAACCCGGTCGTCACCACGGCAAACCGGCGAAAAGTGGCGAGGGACGGGCGGGCGTGGGCGGGAGGGGGCCGATGGCGACGATCTTGAAGGACGCGGGGCTGTCGGAAATCATCGACGGCGAGCTGGAACGGGTGGCGGCGGGATTTGAGTTCACCGAGGGGCCGCTCTGGCTGCCCGACGGCGCGCTCTTGTTTCAAGACTTGAAGGCCGATCGCACCCATCGCCTCGGCCCGGACGGAACCTGCGCGGTCCTGCGTGAAGGGACCAGGGCGGCCAACGGCCAGACGTTCGGGCCCGACGGGCGGATCGTCTTTTGCGAGCAAAACGGCCGGCGGGTCTCGACCATGGCCCGCGACGGATCGGACGTGAGGCCGCTGGTCGAGGAGTGGTCGGGGGGGCGGCTCAACAGCCCCAACGACGTCGTCTGCCGTTCCGACGGCCAGGTCTTTTTCACCGACCCGCCCTATGGGGTCGAGCCCGCGGCGCGGGCGCTGCATTTTCAGGGCGTTTATCGGATCGATCCCCGAAAGGGGGCCGGCTCGCTCGCGCTCGAGGCCGACGATTTCGAGCGCCCGAACGGGCTGGCGTTCGACCCGTCCGAGAGCCTGCTGTACGTGTGCGACACCGCCCGGTACACCGTCCGGGCGATTCCCGTCGATGGGGCGGGACGGCTTTTGACGAGCAAGGGGGGGCTGTTCGCGCGGCTCGAGCCCGGCGTTCCGGGCGGGCCCGACGGGATCAAGGTCGATCGGGAGGGCCGGGTGTATGTCGCGGTCGCGCTCGGGGTCTGGGTCTTCGAGCCGGGCGGCCGGCTGATGGGCATCCTGGCGACGCCCGGGCGGCCCTCGAACCTGGCCTTTGGCGGCCCGGATCGCAAGACGCTCCACATCACCGCCGTCGACGCGGTCCATCGCGTCCGCCTGCGCGTCGAGGGCGTCGCGCCACCGTTTCTGGGACCGGATCGGCCCTGACGCTGGTCAAGACGCCGGCCGTTGATTATCCTGAACAGCCCACGGATCGATCCTCGCGGGCTTCTGGCTCATCACCCCCGGTCTCATGATCTTGTGCTCAACCGAGACCGGTAACGGCCATCGGGGCGGCGAGACCAGGAGCAGCCCCGGCCTCGAGGCGCGTCCGCGACGTACCCCAACCCAACACGACCCCAAGGCCCTCGCCCCGGGGCTGGTCGCACACTTTTGGAGATCCGCGTGGCCAAAGAGGAACCGATTCGCATGGAAGGCCGCATCGTCGAGGCCCTTCCCAACACCCAGTTCATGGTCGAGCTGGAAAACGGCCACCGCGTGCTGGCCCACATCGCGGGCAAGATGCGCAAGAACTTCATCCGGATCGTCCCCGGCGATCGGGTGACGGTCGAGATCACACCCTACGACCTCGACAAGGGTCGCATCGTCTACCGCGAACGCTGAGAGCCCACGCCACGGGTTACCTGGCTCGCCACCAGATCCTCGGGTCGAGCCCGAGCGCCTGGGCTCTGACATCAATCGCGGCCCGGAACCGAGCGGCGTCGACGGGATAGCCGGCGGTGGGCCTGAGCCCCTCGACCTGGTCGAGCCAGTAGGCGTTGAACACGTCCATCCAGAGTTCGCGGATCGTCTTCGAGACGATCGAGGCCAGGGCCACGAGCCCGTTCGAGCCGTCAGCCTTGGGGCGGAGCTCGAGCTCCAGCGAGCGCGGCTCGGCCCGCAGGGTGTAGCAGCTTGCCTGGCGGTCCTCGCGTCCGCGATCGATCCAGATCTCGGGGAAGGCCTCGGATAACGGCTCGAGATAATAGCGCCTGCCGCCGTGGATGTCGGAGACCACCCGCGTCGGCCGGGCGGGTTCGCGCTCCCAGGCCCCGCGCAAGAGCCGGGCGAAGGCCTCGAAATGGACCGCGGCCTTGGAACCCCGGCGCGCGAGCCCCTCGTTGAAGCGGGCGGGTCCGACGACGACCACGCGGACTTCCGAAATACGCCAGTCTCCGCGAGGATGGGCGAGGGGGCGGCGATCCAGGATCGCGGCGGAGTCCAGCCAGCGCGGCCTGGCGAGCGCGGCCGAGGCGGCCGGCGAGGCCCAGGGCTCGAGCTCGAGCTGGCCGGAATCAGCCAGGTTCAACGCGGCGACCAGATCCGCGAACGAGCGAGGTCGAGCGCCCAGGGCGGCGTCGAGGACGGCGAGACAGCCCATCTCCAGCCGCTGGCGGCCGTCCTTGGCGCGGTGGATCGCCTTGGAATCGTCGACCCAGAGCTTGGCGGGATCGCCCGCCGCGCGATCGACGGTTTCCGCCAGATCGCCCCATGGATCGAGCTCGGCCGGGGCGCGCACGATCGCCTGATCGCTCTCGGCGATCACGGCCGTCATCACCAGGGGGCCCAGGTTGGGACCGTAGCCAGCCTCGTCGATTCCCACCCATCGCACGGTAGTCACTCCCCGAATCGCCAATCGCGACGTATGCTTTTAGCGCATCCATCCGTCTCATCAGGTTTCCCTCGTCCGGGCGTCGCGGTGTCCGCGGCGCAGCGATCTGGAGCGTGTTCCATGCGACGCCGCCGATCCACTCGATCCCGATTCGAAGTCGTCGAGCTTGAGGGCCGGGCTCTGATGAGCCACGTCCCCCTGGCCGAGCTCGCGCACCCCACGGCCGAGTTTGCCCTTCGCCATCCCAAGTTCATCAAGACCAACCCCGCGGGCGTGGCGGCCATCCTGGCGGCCTTGCACGGCGGGGCGGGTCACGAGTTCGTCACGCTAATCAACAGGGAAGTCCACAACCTGGGCTCGGTGATCCTGAATTTCGAGACCGGCCGGATCACGCAGTACACGATACCGGGATTCGTCGCCAAGATCCCCAATCTTCAGCCCGACTATACCGGCCCGGCCTGGGACCGGCTGGCGCTGACCGAGGGAGGGGCCGTCTTGCTCAAGGGGGGAACGCTCGAGCTGGCCTCGATCAGCCGCGGGGCGTTTTTCGCGAGCGACACGACCTCGACCGTCGTCTTTGGGCTGAACCGCGGCATGGGCGCGAGCCTGGGCCCGGTCTTCGCACAGCGTCCGGGGATCACGCCCGACTTTCTGGCGACGGTGACGGTCGGCCCCAACGCCCAGTGGTACTCCGGCACGATCACCGACCTGGTGACCGGCGCGACGACCAATCTGACCTCGAGCCAGATCCAGGTCGCGGGCCCGGTGGTGCGTGTGTTCCTGAAGGCGAGCCAACTCCCCAGCGAGGGGCTCCCGTTCGCCCATTATCGCTTCGCCCTATGGACCGACCTGGCGCCGAGCGCGGGCATCTCGACGGTGGGCAGCTTCATCCCCGAGCAGTCGATGATCCCGATCGGCGTGCTGGCGCCGCTCAAGGCGCCAAATCGTCATCATTAATCAAGCGGTCGAACCGGCGGCGGCCAGGGACGCGTCCGATTTGAGAGGGGTGGGGAGGGCCAATATGCGCGGCGTCTCAGGCCGTCCGCAATCGCCGGATTGCAGTTCTCATCCAGGTGGAAGCGAATCGTTCGTGGCAAGGGCGGTGCTTCGTCTGAGCTGTTCCTGGAGGGGTCCAGGCCCCAGCATTGCCTTCATCTCCTGAACGAATCGCTCACCCTCGATCGTATCGGCGTCAATCCGCTCCCGGTTCTCGTAGTAGTAGGCAAGAGCCGCATGGACGTCCGCGAGCGTGATGCTGGGGTAGGCCGAGACGATTTCATCGGGGCTCATACCCATCTGCTCGTGCCAGATCGCCACGTCCTCGACGGTGATTCGGTGCCCGTCAATCCGGGGCCTCGCACCACAGATCCCGGGCGTGCTCACGATACGCACCGGGTCGGGAGCAGGTTGTCTGGCCGCCGTCGGGCTCGTGGCCGGTGATTGGGACTGAGTCGTATCCATACACTCATCCTACCGGAAAGCCCCAACCCTGTCCCACGGTTCATCACGATTCCGCTCGACCACCGTAGTGCTCAACCTGCTCATTCACGGAGACTCGAAGCGAGCCGTCGATCAGGCGGCCGAGGCGTCGACGCTGGGCTTGTCGCCGTCTTCCTTGCCCGCGCGCCAGATCGCGGCCGGTTCTTGGCCCTGGATCTCGGCGGCCAGCGAGGCGTAATCCTCGGCGCCCCGGCTCGAGGGGGAATAATCAAAGATCGACTGGCCGAAGCTCGGGCACTCGGCCAGACGAATGTTGCGCCTGATCCGCGTCTTGTACATCTGGGCGTCGCCCCACGGCGCGTCGGCGTCGCGACGCTGCTCGAAGAATCTTTGCAAATCCTCGATCACCTCGCCGCCATGCCGCGTTCCAGCATCATAGAGACACAGCACGATCCCGCCGACCTTGAGCTCGCGATTCACCCGTTTGGAGACCAGATTGACCGTCTCCAGGAGCTTGGACAGCCCGTGGAGCGCCAGGAAGTGCGCCTGGAGCGGGATCAAGACCTCGGTGGCCGCGCAGAGCGCGTTCAAGGTCAGGACCGACAGCGAGGGCGGGCAGTCCATCAGGATATAATCAAACGATTCGGAATCGGCGGTGATCTGGTCGCGGAGGATGACCTCGCGACCGACGGTGCCGAGCAATTCGAGCTCGGCGCCGGCGAGGTCGATATGGCTGGGGCAGATGGAGAGATTGGGCGCGGCCGAGCGGCGGATCTTGGCGAGCGGCAGGCCCTCGGTGAGGGACTCGTAAAGCGAGGGTCCGGAGCGGCCTGGGGTGAGCCCGAGGTGGAGCGTGGCGTGGGCCTGGGGGTCGAGGTCGAGCACCTGGGTTCTCTGGCCGGCCATCGCCAGCGCGGCCGCCAGGTTCACCGCCGTGGTGGTTTTGCCAACTCCGCCCTTTTGATTGAGCACCGCGATCCGTCGCATCGGCGTTTCCTCCCTGGGCCGTCTGGGCCCCCGGCCTGGACTTGAAGAACCGGAGCTTAGCCAATCCCGCCGGTTGCGCAAAGCCGAAACGCGGCGAAGAGCCGGCCACGAAACAGCCCCACACCAGATCTCCCAAGCCACCCATATCCCCGATTCGTGCGTTGAGTGCCACACCCCCACTCTGAGGGAACGGGGAATGTCGGTCAGGAGGATCGATACTCGGGGCCGAACGCGTGGGGGAGCAGGTGATCGAGGGAGGTTCGGATTTCGGAGGGGCCGTCGCAGACCGAGATCACGAGCGCGTCGGGGCCGAATTCGTTGATCACTTGTCGGCATGCGCCGCAGGGGGCGGTGGGCAGGGGAGTGGGCGTGTAGATGGCGACCGCGACCAGACGGGGAACGCCCGCGTGATGGGCCACCGCCTGAAAGATGGCGTTTCGCTCAGCGCAGATCGTAAGGCCGTACGACGCGTTCTCGACGTTGCATCCGGCGTGGATCGTACCCTCGGCCGTGAGCACGGCCGCACCCACGATGAATCGGCTATAGGGCGCATAGGCGTGGGCGGCCGCGGCCCGGGCCGCGGAGATCAAGGCCTGTTCGCTCGAGATCGACATGGGATTCTCCTGCCTGAGAGAGGCCTCTACCGGGTCGTCAGGTCAAGAAAAGGTTTTGGGGCCGGGCGGTCGCGGGGCATCCCGGAGTTCACCACAGAGACACAGTGGCACAGAGAAGAAAAAGAAGAGAGGAAAAGAAAGAAAAGAAAAGAGAGTTCAGGGTGGCACCTCACGTCAAGGATCGGGTTTCAGGGTTTCAGCTCCTTGCGCGGCCTGGATTCCGCTTGGTCGACCCCGAAATCCCGTTCCGCCCCCATTCTTGGCTTTCTTTTTCCTTGGTCCCTCTCGTTCTGTATCTTGCCTGACTCGCCAATTCCCGGTCTTTTCTTCTCTGTGCCACTGTGTCTCCGTGGTTCATCCGTCCGCTTGATCAACCGTCGCCGTCCGCTTGATCGACCGTCGCCGTCCGCTTGATCAAGCGTCGCCGTCCCCGTCCGAGCCGCCGAGTGATTCGATCCCGATCCGATCGCAGAAATCGCCGAAGGTCTCGCCTGGCGGACGTTCGGCTTTGAAGCGGCGGAGCACGGGGACGAGCCGGGGCACGACCTGGTCGTAGGGCACGTAATCGAGGAATTTCGTATTCAGCCGGTCGCCGAGGGTGCGTCCGCCCAGAAAGATCGTGTATTTGCCCGGCCCCGGTGTGCCGTCGGGGTTGATATGGGCGGCCCGGCCGACGAGGCCGATGTCCGAATTATACGGCCGGGCGCAGCCGTTGGGGCAGCCGGTCATACGGACGGTCAGGCGCTCGTCGGCGAGCCTCAGCGCGGCCAGCTCGGCGTCGAGCTGATCGAGAATCGCCGGCAAGGCGCGCTCGGATTCGGTTACCGCCAGGCCGCAGGTGGGCAGGGCGGGGCAGGCCATCGACCACCGCCTGACCGTCGAGACCTGGTCGACGCCCGCGATGCCGTATTCCCGCATCCAGGCCTCGATCTCCGGCCGCCACTCGGGCTCGAGATCGGCGAGCAAGATCTTTTGCTGGCAGGTGAGCCGGCCGCGGGTCTGGTATTTGGCGAAGAACGCTCTCAGGCCGCTCATGAGCCGCATCGGGCCGTCGTCCTTTACCCGCCCGTTCTCGACCGGCAGGCCCAGATAGAGCTTGCCGTCGCCTTGCTCGCGCCAGCCGAGATGGTCGTCGACCTCGTGGACCTCGACCGGGCGCGGATCCTCGAGCGGCCGGCCCAGATACTCCTCGACCTTGTCGCGAAATGCCGCCACGCCCCAGTCGTGGATGATGTATTTGAGCCGCGCCCGCTTGCGGTCGGACCGATTGCCAAAGTCGCGAAAGACCTTGAGAATCGCCTCGCCGACCGTGAGCACGTCGTCTCGCTCGACGTAGACGATCGGTACGCCCAGGTAAGGGAACGTCTTCTGGGCGCTCGGAGTCGTCCCCAGCCCGCCGCCGGCCAGGACGTTATAGCCCACCAGCTGGCCCTGCTCGACGACGCCCAGGAATCCCAGGTCGTTCGCATGAACGTCAGTGCAGTTGTCTTCGGGCAAGGCAAAGGCCGTCTTGAACTTGCGCGGCAGGTACGTTTTGCCGTAGAGGGGCTCGACGGGGTCGTCCCCGGGCGTGGCGATCCTGGGCGGGCCGGCGGGCGGGAGTGACTCGATCTTCTCGCCGTCGAGCCAGATGTCCCAGTACGCGCTCGAGCGGGGCGCGCAGTGCGAGGCCCAGGCCAGGGCGTCGGCCCGGACGGCGTCGCGAACGGGGTCTTGCACGGGGGCGGGGCAGCACAGGACGTTGCGCTCGACGTCGCCGCACGCGGCCAGGGTCGAGAGCAGCGCGTGGTTGAGGGCCGCGATCAGGGTTTTGAGATTGTCCTTGAGGACGCCGTAGAACTGGAATTCCTGGCGCGTCGTGATGCGCAGGGTGCCGTCGCCGAGCGTCCGGGCGAGCTCGTCGCAGGCCAGGTACTGGGCGGCCGACATGAGCCCGCCGGGCATGCGGACGCGGACCATGAACCCGAACGCCTTTTCCTTGCCCTCTTTCTTGTTCCGGCCGCGCAGGTCGCGGTCGTCTTGCTGGTACGAGCCGTGGAATTTGAGGATCGAAGCGGCGTCCTCGCTCAGGTGCGAGCCTGGGGTCTCGAGCCCCTCGATCACCTGCGTTTTGAGATAATCGCTGGCTTTCTTGAGCGCTTCGACCTTGCTGGGCTTGGGGGCGGTTTCCTTGATCGTCTCCATGGCGGCGGATGATTCCTCGGGCCGGCGAAACAAAAACCCAGACGGTGGAGGCCGGGCCCAGGTTCAGGGAGTAGCGGGGGTCTTGGGGGTGGGGACGTCGATCGATTGGTCGAGAACCGCGCCGTCTTTCTTGGCGGCCTCACTCTTCTTGCGGGCGGCCTCGCGCTCGAGCGCCTGGTCGAGCCCCTTCACGATGGCCTCGGTGTTGTCTTCGACCTGGGCCTGCGGGGGGGCGGTGAAGGCGAACTCCTCGACCTTGATCGTGGGATTGAGCTTAACGTTCGTATAGTCGAGCTCGATCCGGCTGGGGGTCGGTTTTTCGATCGAGCGCTGCGAGCCGATGACCCGGCCGTCGGGGCCGCGGCGGCGGGTGTCGATCACGTCGGTCGTCTGGCGGCCGACCAGGACGAGCTTGTAGGGCCAGGAATCGTCGACGCCCAGGTAGAGCGTGGCGTCGCTGGGCACGTAAAACGGCAGTGCGCCGGTGGCCGGGACGGGCTGGCCGTTGGGCGCGACCAGTCCCTGGCGGCTCTTCCAGGTTCCGCGCAAGAGCCAGACCTTGCGGCCGTCGAGCTCGCCGGGCTCTTTCTGGTCGAATTTCACGACCCGGCGCAGGCCGATCAGGAGGGTCTCGGGCCCGCTGAAGCCCATCTGGGCCGTCGCCCGTTCGCGGAGCGTGGGGTCGAGGTCGGGCGATTTCAGCCGTTCGAGGATCGGCTTGACCGAGAGCTTGCGGTAGAACTGGTCCTGGAGGACTTGCTGATAGTCCCAGAGCGTCTCGCCGTCACAGACCTGGAGCATGGTGCCGCCGGAGTCGGCCAGGCCGTCGACCGAGAGCCGCAGATAGACCCGCTGGCCGGGTGCTTTGAGATAGCGCCCCTTCAGGGTGAATTTCTGACCGAGCATGTCGACCGATTCCACGACGTCGGCGGCGATCGAGGCGATGCCGCCGATCTTCTTGACGGCGGCGTCGATGAAAAGCTCGGGCTCGGTGGGGATCTCGGCGGGAGCCTCCGCCGCGGCTGCCGGGACGGCGGTTTGCGGCGACATTGCCGGCTTTGGCGCGGGCGCGGATGGATCCGATGGTAGCGTCTGGGCCCCCGCCAGCGGGGCCGAAACGATCAAGAAAAACAGGGCTGGGGTCGACTCCAAAAGGAGCCGGCGGATTGACCGATAATTAAGCATGGTTGGGATGTAGGGCAATTCCTCAAGGGCCGTTTTGGAAAGCCCGATCATAATCGCTGGGCGCCCTTGGACGCAAGTCCGGCATGCGGTCCGGAGCGGACGAAAGGCCCCCTTTGTCGCCAGCGATACGGGATCGACCAAGGGGGGATTCGTCGGCCGAGCCGAGTCGGGGGCCGAGCGCCGCGACGGTCTCGATGAAACGGGGCCCGAGCGGGTTGGTTCGACTCGGTCCCTTGCGCGAGGCGACTCGACTCGACCGTGGCCTAGGACGGTCGCGGTGAAACGCAGGAAGCGAAACGATCTCCCCGACGGACGAATCCAGGACAGGGCGGCCTCGCGGCCGGCCCGACTCGGCTCCCGGGGGGTTGGAGGACGATATGCAAGCTTTAGGAATGCTGCTGCTGGCGGCAGCGACCGCCGGCGACGGGTTTGGTTACAGCTCTCCCGACGTGGGGGGCAAGCGATGGTTTCGTTCGCACCTGGTGGCGTCGTCGAACGCACCGGGCGCGCCGCAATACACCGCCGCCAACATGGCCGGAGGCGCAGGCGCAGGCATGGCCCGCGGCCGCCGATTCGTGACCACCAAGAGCCAGATCTATTTCCTCGACCCCAACTCGATGCAAATCGGCTGGCAGGTCGGGGCCCAGGCTGGCGAGAAAACCTACACCGCCGCCCAGCTCACCGTCCCCGCCCGCTACAATTTCAACCAGGGCTTCATCTACCGGCTCAAGCTCACCAACATCCCCGGGCGGGCGGCCGTGGCGCTCTATCCCACGATCGAGGTCGCCCCGACGACCCCGGCCACCGACGCCTACCTGGCGCATAATTCGATCCCCGTCCAGTTCACGGCCGAGGATTTCGACCAGGTCGTCGACGGCGGCAATTTCGTGACCAAGGTGATCTACCTGCCCGATCCCAAGTACCAGGAACTGGCGGTCGCCGGCGTGGAGACGCTGGTCTCGACGCGGCTCGAGCCGGGCGTCGACCCGATCCTGGAGGCCGACAAGCGGGGGACGATCCTCTTGATCGTGCGGATGGGTGCGATCGACCTTGAGACCCCCGGCACGACCGCCCCGGGGACCGCGACGACCGCCCCCACGGCGGGCGTGATCGAATCCGCGCCTGAGTCCATGCCGCCGGGAGTCACGCCGACCACGCCCCCGGTTCAGGGGACGGTCGTGCTCGACCCCGCCGGCCCGGCCCTGGCCCCGCCCGTGCCGCCGGCGGCCGCGCCGGCCCCCGCGCCGACCCACCCGACCCAGGCCTCGACCGTGGAATCGGCCGTCGCCGTCCCGTCGGGTTCTTGAACCGGCGTTTCGCCGATTCAAGCCCTCGCTAACGCCAACCCCGGCGGAATCGTGCCAGCCCACGGTCCGTCGGGGTTTCTCGATCGCGGTCCAGGACGCAACCGCCCCCCTCGCTCGATTCAGGAAGAGTGACCATGAGCCGCCAAGGACGGAACCCGATGATGACGCGGCCCTTGCCAGGCGCGCTCTTGCTGGCCTGGACGACATGGGCCGCCGCCCCGCTCGCCGCCCAGGACGCACCCGCCCCCGCGGGCGTGGTCGTCTCGTCGCCCGCTCAGCCCGCCGCGGCTGGCGAGCCCGGCGTCGCGACCACCATGCCCGACGCCGCGGCCCCGGCCGCCCCCGAGCTCGCGCCCGAAATCCAGGTCGTCCGGTTCCAGGGCCCGGTCGGGCTTTCCGTCGAGGTGCTCTCGCCGGCCCCCGAGCCCGTCCCGTTGGGCGACGGCGGCGGCGTGCTCACCGTCGGACTCCGCCGC
This sequence comes from Planctomycetales bacterium, assembly GCA_027459775.1. Taxonomy (GTDB): domain Bacteria; phylum Planctomycetota; class Planctomycetia; order Isosphaerales; family Isosphaeraceae; genus JAKBAP01. The sequence goes on from DAIDHE010000095.1 coordinate 16,912, forward strand.
GGCGTGGGATATCGCCTGCGCGTCTCCAAGATCCCCTATCGCCCCGACGTCGAAATCTTCCCCGTCGTGGAAGTCGTCGGCCACCTGCACCGGCCCCAGGGGGTCGACCCCGGCAAATACCCGATCCGCGTCGTCTTTCGTCAAGAAGACCTGGACGACGTGGTCGATCTCGGCCGGCTGGTGACGAAAGTCGTGTATCTCGAGGATCCCGATCAGGCGATCCCGCTCAAGGTCGCGAAGGACCAGGTGTCGTCGCTGACGCTGAACCCGACCGAGCCCCCGTTGCGGGTTGCGAGCGCCTTGGGGCGACCGATGGCGATCGTGCGGATCGGCGGCCGGCGGCCGGCGGCCGAGGAATTGAGCGGCGAGTCGGCGGGCGACGCGGGGCTCGATTACGCCGCCGGCATAGGCGCCGCCCCTTGCCCCTATCTAGGAATGGCAGGCGCTCGCTGCGGGATGCCCCGCGGACCGGTCTGCACGACGGCGCCCGCGCCGGCCAAGCCCATCTTGCCGCGCGACGAATACCTCTGCGACGGCGGCGACCGCGGCGTGCCGGCGTCGCCCGGCGATCACGACACGATCGGCGGCATCGAGCCTCGCGACGCCGTCGTGCGGTTCGACATCGGGCTCCGCGGCCAGTCCAAGCCCCGCGTGCTTCCCACCAACGTCGTCTGCGTCTATGCGCCCCGCTTCGCCGAGGTCCGCGTCCCCTCCGCGGCCATCGAAGCGGTCGACGTCCAGGTTTCCCAGACCAACAAATACCTGGCCAAAATGGACAAGCTCGCGGGCGCTGTCCCACCGCGGCGGCTGGTCCAGAATCAGGCCCCCGAGCTCGCCCGCGACCGCTCGCGAGCCTCGGGCCTGCGCGGCCGGCTGCTGGTCGGCGAGAGCTCAAACAACCGCGGCCTGGCCGCCTACGCCGGCGGCGTGCTCTTCGCCGTCAATCAGCAAAAGCAAAAGCCCGAGCTCACGCGCGACCGCGCCAAGGCCACGTATCACGGGACCAAGGCCCGCGTGCAGGCGATCAGGACTGGCGAGACGCCGCTCGTGACCGGAATCATCGAAGGGGCCAGCGAGGCGGTCAAGGTCTGGGGCCCGCACTCCATGACCGGCCTCGAAACGCCTCCCGACCGGCCCGGCCTGGCCGTCATCAAGCGCGTGAGCGCCCAGGAAGCCGAGCCCGGCGACACCCTGACCTATGTGATCGTCTATCGCAACATGGGCAACACCCCGATCGCCGCCGTCACGATCGTCGACAGCCTGCTCCCGCGGCTCGAATACCTGAAGGGAACGTCCGAGGGCCCCGAGGGTACGACCTTCACCACCGCCCTCAACCGCACCGGCTCGACAGAGCTGCGCTGGACGCTGAAAAACCCCTTGCCCCCCGGCGTCATGGGCCACGTCTCGTTCCAGGCCGTCGTGCGGTAACAACGCGCGGCCCCAGGACCGGAACAGTTCATGCGATGCCGGCCGACTCAGCGAATACGGCAGGCGGCGAGTTATTTGTTGAACGTTTCTTGAAGATTGATTAAATTCCACTGGGTGAATACTCGATCTTGGCTCACGCCGCGCGTGGGTGGGATTGAAGCCGGGTGGAGTCGGCGCGATGATCCGAGTGCTGGGTGGTCCCAAGCGGCTGTGCGACGGCGTGACGCGCCGGGATCTGCTGCGTTTGAGCGCACTGGGCCTGCTGGGTCAGGGGGCGAGCCAGGCCTCGGCCGCGGCGAGCGACCTTCCCGGCTTCGGCCAGGCGAAATCGTGCATCATGCTCTTCTTGTACGGCTCGCCCAGCCAGCTCGAGACGTTTGATCCCAAGCCCGACGCGCCGGCGGATATCCGGGGCGAGCTGGGCTGTATCGCGTCGAGCATCCCCGGCGTCCAGGTGGGCGAGGGATTGCCCAGGCTGGCCCAGGTGCTCGACAAGCTCTCGATCGTGCGCACGGTCTCGCATCCCTACCCCGTCCACGGCGTCGCCTACGCCACGACCGGGGTGCCGCGGATCGAGATCCCGATGGAGCTCAGCCCCCGCGACGTCGGCCACTGGCCCTTTATCGGCTCGGTGGTCGACCACGTCGACGAACGCACCGGCCGCCCGCGGGCTTCGGCCCTGCCGCGCAATCTGGTTTTGCCCTGGGCGTTTAGCAGCCAGCGTGTCGGCGAGACCGCCCGCGCGGGGCCGTACGGCGGCTTTCTGGGGCCGCGCTACGACCCCGTCAGCGTCGAGTTCGTCGGGAGCGGAACCAAGAAGGCCCGCAAGACGCTGCAGGAACAGGTCTGGGACGACTTCGAGCCCTACCGCGGCGTCACCCCGGAAAGCCGATTCCGGCTGGGGACCGTGGGCGACCTGGGGGCGGGCCTCACGCTCGACCGGATGAACCGCCGGCGCGGGCTGCTCGAGCAGATCGAGAGTCTCAGGCGCGGGGCCGACGCCCAGGCCGCGCGCTCGGGCGTCGACCGCAACCGGGCGCTCGCGCTGGATCTGCTTTCGTCGCCCCGGGTGCGGGCCGCCTTTGATCTGGACGAGGAATCCGAGCACACGCGAGCGCTCTACGGCATGACCCTCTTCGGCCAGGCGTCCCTGACCGCGCGCAGATTGGTCGAGGCCGGCGGCCGGTTCATGACCGTGTTCTGGGACGAATACGGCCTGGCCGGCACCGGCTGGGACACGCACTGGGACCACTTCCCGCGGATGAAAGACGAGCTTTTGCCCGGTCTCGACCAGACCCTCTCGGGCCTCTTGATCGACCTCGACCGCCGCGGCCTGCTCGAAACCACGCTCGTGGTCGTGCTCTCGGAGCACGGCCGGACGCCCAACCTCTCCCGGGTGAACGGCGGCGGCCGCGACCACTGGTCGCGCTGCTATTCGGTGGCCCTGGCCGGCGGCGGCGTGGCCCGCGGACGCGTCTTGGGCCGGTCCGACAAGGTCGCCGGCGACCCGCTCGAACGCCGCGTCTCGCCCAAGGACATCCTCGCGACCATGTATCATCTGCTCGGCATCGACCCTCGGACCATGCTCCACGACCCCCAGGGCCGGCCCATGCCGCTCATCCCCGACGGCGAGGTCGTCGCCGAGCTCCTCGCCTGATCCCTTCACACGCAAGAGCTCCATGGAACCCTACATCGACGCCCATTCGCACGTCTGGACCCCCGACCTGGCCCGCTATCCACTGGCCAAGGGCTTTCGCCGCGAGGACATGAGCCCCGCTTCGTTCACGGCGGAAGAGCTGCTCAAGACCTGCCGCCCCGCCGGCGTGGGACGGGTGAACCTGATCCAGATGAGCTATTATGAATTTGATAATTCTTATATGCTTGATATGATCATGAAAGAGCCCAAGCGATTCGTCGGCACGGCGATCGTCGACCCCCTGGGGGCGGACCCTGGGCGGGCGATGCTCGAGCTCTTGCCCCGCGGCGTCCGGGCGTTTCGGATCCAGCCGCGGTACGGCAAGCAGCCGGGGCGTACGTGGCTCGCGCCTCGGGGATACGAGGCGATGTTCGCCGTCGCCCAGAAGACGGGCGCGGCCCTGTCGTGCCTGATCGACCCCGACGGATTCGCCGAGGTCGATCGCATGTGCAGGCGCTTTCCCCGCGCGCCCGTGATCATCGACCACCTGGGCCGGATCGGCGTCGACGGAACCATCAGGGCCGCCGACGTGACCGCCTTGTGCGCCCTGGCCAAGCATCCCGGCGTCCACGTCAAGGTAGGCGCGTTCTACGCGCTCGGCAAGAAAAAGCCCCCGTATCGCGATCTGGGACCGCTCATCGAAAAGGTCGTGCGGGCGTTTGGACCGAAGCGCTGCATGTGGGAAAGCGATTGCCCGTTCCAGCTCGTGAACGCTCGCTACCTA
>DAIDHE010000121.1 GCA_027459775.1 Planctomycetales bacterium
AGGCGATCGATCGCGCACGCGCTGGCAAGAAGGCGTTCAAGTCGGTCGCCGATTTGATCGAGGCGATCTACAAGCAGTCGCACTAGCGCGAATGAGGTTGAGAGCAGGGAGGTCCGTGGAATGCGCGAGCCGATCATCCGCAAGGGGGATGGAAACAAAGAGGCCGAGCCGGCGAGCGACGCCGAGGGGGCGCGCGACGAATCGCTCCAGGAGCGGCTGCGGCCGCGGCGGCTCGCCGAGGTCATCGGCCAGGGGGCGGTCGCCCGGCGGCTGGCCGTCTCGCTCGAGGCCGCACGGAAGCGCGGCGAGCCCCTGCCGCACATCTTGTTCGACGGGCCGCCCGGGCTGGGCAAGACCACGTTCGCCATGGTGCTCCACAACGAGCTCGGGGTCGAGCTCTCGATCACCAGCGGCGCGGCCCTCGACAAAAAAATGGACGTCATGCCGTTCCTCACCAACGCGACCGAGCGCTCGATCCTGTTCATTGATGAGATTCATCGTCTGCCCCGCGCCGTCGAGGAATTCATCTATCCCGTGATGGAGGATTTTCGGGTCGACGTCGTGCTGGGCGAGGGGATGGCGGCGCGAACGCTCAATCTGCCGCTCAAGAAATTCACGATCATCGGCGCGACGACCCGCAGTGGAATGCTCTCGAGCCCGCTCCGCGAGCGGTTCGGCCTCCACGAGCATCTCGAATTCTACGGACCCGAGGATCTGGTCCGAATCATCACGATCAATGCCGGCAAGCTCCGCGCGACCATCGACCAGGACGCGGCCTGGGAGCTCGCCACCCGCAGCCGCGGCACCCCGCGGATCGCCAACGCCCGGCTGCGCTGGGTCCGCGACTTCTCGCTCGCCCGCGCCGACGGCGCGATCACTCAGGCCGTCGCCCGTGATGCGCTCGACATGCAAGAGATCGACGACCAGGGCCTCGACAAGCAAGACAGGCGCTACCTCGAGACCTTGATCCGCGTCTTCAGCGGCGGACCCACCGGCGTCGAGGCCCTGGCCGCTACCATGAACCTCGCCGTCGACACCCTCAAGGACGAGGTCGAGCCTTACCTGCTCAGACGCGAATACGTCGTGCGATCCCCTCGCGGCCGGCTCGCGACCCGGGCCGCCTACCAGCACCTGCGCCTGCCGGAGCCACCCCCCGTACCCGAGGCTGAGGCACGCGATCCGCAGGGTCGACTGTTCGACTAACCAATTTCACCATCGTCCCATTCGCAAAGCGGCCGGGTCGCCCGTTCGATCCGATCGCGGATCGCCCGCCAGCGCGGTTCGTCAGGGGGCATGACCACGAGGATCGCGCGCGGCGCGAGCGCATCGCACCGCCTGATGAGATCATAGAACGAACGCGCGGCGAGCTGGGGCGTTTCCAGGACGTGGCATGGCGATCGCGCCTGGTCGAGCTCGTGGGAACCCCGGCCGATCGTCGCGACGATGACGCCCTTAATCTCGAGAGAGCGCGCGAGCTCGGCGGGGGTCTCGGCGCGATAGGCCGGCGCCCGGGGGGCATAATGAACCGCCTGTCGCCCCGGGCTTTTGAGGATTTCCGCCGATTGCTCGGGTGCGAGATCGACCACCCGCTCGCCCCCGAGGACAGCCTCGATATCCTGGGCCGCGATCGGGCCGGGCCTGAGAATCCGGTACGGCGCCGAGGTCAGATCGACGAC
>DAIDHE010000140.1 GCA_027459775.1 Planctomycetales bacterium
GGATTCGGGCCGGGGGCCATGGGACGACCGGGGGGGGGGTGGGGACCAAGGCCGGTTTTCATCCAGCCCGCGCCCGCGTTTGGATTTGGGCTCATGGCCGCCCCCTTGCTGAATTTCTCTTTCGGCGGCGGCGGAGTCGGCATGGGCGGGCCGATGATGGGTGGTGGACCGGGCATGGGCATGGCGGGCGGCCCGGGAGCGCCGCCTCCGCCCGACAAGGTCGCCATCGAAACCCAGCGGCTCCAGAGCTTCCTCGTCAACACCCGCAAGGAGGCAGCCTACGCCCTTGGCAAACTCGGCGATCCCCGCGCGGTTCCCTCGCTGGTGAACGCGCTCAAACACGACTATTTCAAGGATGTCCGCATCGCCTCGGCGATCGCGCTGGGCGAGATCGGCGGCTCCGAGGCCGCCGTCGCCCTCGAACGGTCCGCGATCTATGACCACAAGGAAGACGTCAAAAAGGCCGCCTCGACGGCACTCGAACGGCTCAACGCCAAGGCCAGAGCCTATGCCCGGGCCCGCACTCAGCAACAGGCCCGAGCACCCATGCCCGCGCCCGCGCCTGCTCCGCCTGGCAATTCTCCGTTCACCCCCAGCTCCTCCGGGTATCCGACAGCGCCATCCAGCAGCGCACCGGCTCCGAACAGCGACCCCGCCGCGACCCCCGCGCCCGGCGGGGATCTTATTCCACCCCCGCCGCCGACCCCCGTCGGACCCTCTCCAGGGCACTAGGAATCAAAGGGATCAGGACTCGTTTGTAAGCCTAACAAAGGTGACAGCGATCATTTTAGCCGATAAAAAGGCCGCTGTCACCTTTGTTAGGCTTGTACGCTTTGCGCCGCGATCCTCTGGGGCTCACTTGGTTTTCTTCCAGGGGTTCTGCTTGTATCCAGCCGTGCCGCGGTAGTCGTGGCAGATCGAGACGTCCCAGGCGCCGACCGCCAGACCGCGCTCGTTCACGATCAGCCGCTCGGTCGACTCCATCGTCTTGAATACTCCCTTGTCAACCATCTGATTGGCGAAGCTCGGCGGCATGTTCGCGTCGTCGATCAAGACCCCGGTCCGGCCCTTGAACGCCTCGAGGTCGAGTCGCGGATTGGGCCGCCAAAGATCGTGCTGATTGACCGGGTCGCGGGTCATCCCAAAATTCCAGCTCAGGCAGTACGTCTCGGGCTGCCCTTCGAGCTGGAATTCCAGCGTGGCCGTGAGGGCGTAGGTCGTCGTTAAGACGAAGGGATCCTCGCCTCGAGCTCGCAGCCGGGTGAGGATTCCGTCGACCTTGTGAGCCAGATCCTTGTGCCCGCGTAGCCGGGCGGTGGGATCGAATCGCCGTAGCGGGGCTGGCCAACGTTTGGTGGGCTCCGGAACGACATGGGAGGCCAGCGGATACGCCCACTCGGTATGGTGCAAAAGCGCGATCAAGGCCACGCAGCTGCTCCACGCCAGCACGATCGCCTTTGCCCGGGACCCACGCTCGAAGAGAACCCGCTCCAGGCTCGCCCCCGAGATCACGAGCAGCGAAATATAGCCTGGCACCATCCAGTTCGCCTCGGTCTCGCCCAGCAAGCTGGCCGCGAAACAGGCCGACCAGATCACGCCCCAAAGACAAAGCAAGAACAGCAGGCCCGATCTTACGCTCTTGTCAACCAGATCGCTCTTGGAGTGGGTCCGGACGACGCGTTTGAACGTCCCCGCGAGGGCATAAACGCCCACGAACCACCAGACGATTCCCAGCGCGGCGATCTCGCCACCCAGAAAAGCGAACAGGGGCCCGATCGAGCCCCAGACCGAGCGCCCGGACAGGCCGACCCGATCGGCGAGCTGGCCGAACCCGACCCAGTGGTGAATCGCGTTCCAGATTACGATCGGGGCAAGCCCCAGGACGATTCCAATCGTGCTCATCAGCCAGAAACCGGGGCTGAACAACCGCGCCCGGCGCCTGGGATCGAGTAACAGATAAAGCCCGACCGAGGCCGGCAGGGCGAGCATCGAGTATTTGGCGAGGATCCCAGCGGAGATGATCAGCCCGGCGAGGAGCCAGCTCGCCATGTGGTCGTCGCGGCAGGCGCGAAACGACCAGACGGCCGCCCAGGTCCAGCAGCAAACCAGTGGGGTGTCGCACGTGATCAACACGCCGCCGATGGCCAGCACCGGAATCGCCGGCATCAGCAAGACCGCGATCAGCGCGGCCCGCGGCCGGCCCAAGACCTCCATCGACAGCCGGAAGACGCCCCAGGCGGTCAGACCACCCAACAAAACCGCCGGAATCCGAACCGCCAGCATCGAATCCACCGTCGAGCCCGGTGTCAATTGCCGAGCGACCCAGGTAGAAAGCCCGATCAACCACGCGATCAAGGGCCCACGCGCGAAGTAGCTCAGGTCGGGCCTCCGCGACCAGGTCCAGAACTCGGCCTCGTCGCCGCTCAAATCCCAATCGCAACCCACCGTCAGAAACAGAATCTGCGCGGCCATCACAGCCAAGATCGCGAACAATGCCCACCGCGCCGCCCGAAACGAGCCAGCCTCGCTCGTGGAGGCTTCGGAAACCACTGGATGAGGCGCTGAAACCAAGTGAGCGAGAAGAGACATGCGACCCCCGACCATCCCTGGTCCCGAGAACTTCTCCCCGCGCGAGAATGCGTCTCATGCAACGCCTGGCACCCACCGCCGGCGCGAAGTCGAGGAGATTCTGGGTCCGTAATCCCTGTTATCGTCTAAGTCGCACGAATTGATCAACGGCGACTCAGTCGGAATTCCTTGCCTCAACCGCGCCGTCGCGCGGGGACGGATTCCCTCCTGGCCGCAAGCCAGCGTCTCGATCGCCTCGCACGGCGGTCAGTCGAGCTTACGGAGCGGATTCAACACCAAGCCCGTGAGGAGCTTGGGGTAAAAATACGTGCTCTTGGGTGGCATGGTTTCGAGACGCGAGGCGATGGTCTCGACGTGGTCCATGCGGGCCGGTGGGACCAGACAGACCAGGTCCGAGCCTTGGGCCGAAACGTCGGCCTGAACCTCGGCCAGCGAGTGGACATACCGGCACACCGGCTTTCCCTGGCTGGCCAAAAGGTCGCCCAGTACGAGCACATGCAGCACGCTGACGCCCAGGTCGCGCCAGTCGGGGCTGTGTTCCGGGGCGAGCGATTCCATCCGTTCGTCGGATCGCAGTCGAGCCACGACCCATTTCCCGTCGGCCACGGTTCCGAATCCAAGCAGATCCTGGTCACCGCCTCGCTCGATCATGTCCCAGGCCGCCCGGCAGCCCTCCTCGCCAGTTCCCAGTGCTCGAACCTCGAATTCCGATGCGAGCCGCTCGGCCAAGATGGCCGCGGTCAGGCCGGGAAAGCCCGAGACCAGGCGGTGTGTCGGCAAGATCAAGAGCCCGGGGTCGCTCATCCCCACCAGCATCATCATGCAGAAATGCGCGGGGTCGTCGGGGCTGGCGGCCCCGCCCTTGGCGACGAGATCCTCAGCGTATCTCAGACCCGTTTCGTAGCGGTGGTGGCCATCAGCGATGAAGATCGATTTGTCGGACATCAGCCCGGAAATCGCGGTGTGGACTTCGGGATCCGTGACGGGCCAGAGGCAGTTCTCGACCCCAAGATGATCGGTCGCCACCAACGGCGCCTGGCCGCGGGCGTGGTCGACGGCCGCCTGAACCTGGCCGCTGGTGTCGGGATAAAGCCCGAAAATGGGGCTGAGATTGAACCCCGTCGCATGATACAGGGCCAGCCGATCGGCCTTGGGACCTGAGAGGGTCTGTTCGTGCGGATAGATCCGCCCCTTGCCGATGGGCTCGAGCCGCACCCGCGCCAGGAATCCCCTGCGCGTATGGGTCTGGCCGTCGACCTGGAAGGTCTGATGATAGACATAAAGGGCCGCCCGGTCGTCCTGCCGCAAGACGCCCCCGCGCAGCCATTCGCGCAAGAGCCGGGCGGCCCGGGCGTAGCGGTCGCCCCCCGCGTCGCCGGCCTCGTCGCGATTGAGCTCGAGCCGGATCACGTTATGCGGGCTCGCCTTGTACAGCCGATCCTGCAAGGCGGCGTCGATCACGTCGTAGGGGGGCGCGACCTGGTCCGAAAGCGACCCGACCTGGGCCACGTCATAACGAACCCCGCGGAAGGCGCTGACCTGGGGCATGAGTGAAAGATCCTACAAAAGATACGGACCGGACCCGAGGGCGAGAGAAGTCTCGCCCGGGTCCGGTCGCTGGTCGCTTGGAACCTTGGACGCGAGCCCCGGGCTCAGGTGCCCATTTCCCAGCTCGCGAGGTACGTTTTCTGCTCGTCGGTCAGGGTGTCGATCGCGATGTTCATCGTCTGGAGCTTGAGCGACGCGACGAACTGATCGACTTCGTCTGGCACCTGGTGGACCTTGTTCTCGAGAGAGCCCTTGTTCTTGATCGACCACTCGGTCGCAAGCGCCTGGGCGGCGAAGCTCATGTCCATCACGCTGGCCGGATGGCCGTGGGCCGCGGCGAGATTGATCAGCCGCCCTTCGCCCAGGACGTAGAGCCTATGCCCGTTCGCGAGCACGTATTCATCGACGAATTCGCCGACGTTCTTGTCCTGGCTCGAAGCCAGCCTGGCCAGGTCGTCGAGCGCGAGCTCGACGTTGAAATGACCCGAGTTGCAAATCATCGCACCGTCCTTCATGACCTTGAAGTGTTCTTCGCGGATCACGTGGATGTTGCCGGTGACGGTGATGAAGATGTCGCCGGTGAGGGCGGCCTGGGCGATCGGCTTGACCTGGAAGCCGTCCATCGCGGCCTCGAGCGCCCGGATGGGGTTGATCTCGGTGACGACGACGTTCGCGCCCATGCCCCGGGCCCGCAGCGAAACGCCCTTGCCGCACCAGCCGTAGCCGCAGACCACGATCTGCTTGCCGGCCAGCAGGGTGTCGGTGGCCCGGATGATGCCGTCCAGCGTGCTCTGGCCGGTGCCATAGCGATTGTCAAAGAAATGCTTGGTCTGAGCGTCGTTGACGGCGATCACCGGCAGCTTGAGAACGCCGTCCTTCTCCATGGCGCGCAGACGGATCACGCCGGTCGTGGTCTCTTCCATGCTGGCGACGACGTTTTTCACGAGCGCGGCCCGTTGGTCAGGCTTGAGCGCGGCCGCCCACTTGCGGACTTCGGCGTGGACGTCGTCGAGCCGGCCCAGGGCGATGAAGATCATCGCGCTCACCAGGTCGGCGCCGTCGTCCATGGTGACGTTGGGCGCGTGCTCGAGGGCGGCGGCGATGTGGCGATAATAGCTGTGCTCGTCCTCGCCCTTGATGGCGTGGACCGAGATGCCATAATCGGCCACCAGGCTGGCGGCCACATCGTCCTGGGTCGAGAGCGGGTTGGACGCGCACAAGAGCAGATCGGCCCCGCCGGCCTGGAGGGTGCGGGCCAGGTTGGCCGTCTCGGCCGTCACGTGCAGGCAGGCCGACATCCGCATTCCAGCCAGCGGCTTTTCCTTCGCGAACCGTTCGCGAATCGCCCTGAGCACGGGCATGTCCCGCTCGGCCCACTCGATCCGCCTTTTGCCGGCGGCCGCGAGCGACATATCTTTCACATCTCCACGCGATGGTGCGACTGCCACGGATGCCAAAGTCGTATCCTCTCAAGATGAAGCGGCGACCAATCACCACACCCCGCCGATTCGCCGCGATCGGCGGGGTCGTGACCTGGTCGCGGCCCTCGAGCCGCGACCGATTGTTTCCTCACGATAACGGACGCGACAAGCTCATCCCCGGCAAGAGCCGGAGGGCCTTGCTCCGTTCCCAATCGAGCCAGTCGAGCGGGTCGGGGTCGGTTTTGGCATGGCCGGCGGCCTCGAGCAGCCGCGACACGACCAGCCCATGCGCCCGGGCACGGGTCTCGGTGGTCATCGACGCCCCGGCCGCGAGCGCCTCGAACCGCGCCCAATCGGCCTCGGACATCGCCACCCGCAGCACCTTGCTGACCCACTCTTCGGGAAGACTAGGATACAACGGCCGCAGTCCGCGATCCTGACCCGGCTTTCGCCGCCGCCCCAGCCGATCACGCTCCATCGCCCCACCCCCCGGTTCGCCTCACGACCTCGCCCCCTGAAGCCAGACACCCTTCTATCACACACGTACGAACGTGTCAAGGGGGTGAAAAAGGAGGTTGCATGTGGGGTTAAAGCGGTTGTCCGTGGGGTTAAAGCGGTTGTCTGGGATAGCGCCCCGTTACGTTGGCTGGCATCCATCGTGGTCTGAACTCGCGGAAGATCGCCACTCCCGGGCTCCGACTGTCGCTTTTCCAGCCATTTCAAGTAGACGTGAACGGCCGAGTCGCCACACGATGGGCTCGTCCGCCATCCCCCACCTACCAGGTGTGGTCGGTCGCGATCGACTCGGTCCAATTGCCGTGAAACCCACTGGTCGACTATCGTTGACCCGGAAGAGATCGCTGGACTTTCAGGCGTCAGTTCAGTGGATGGAGAGTCTGGCGAATCCTCGAGGCTTACCACGAAGGGGCCTTTCGCCGCGGTCCTTTCAACCTGGGAGGGTTCGCGGCATGCCACGCCTATCGGGGCGCAAACGAGCGGTGATCGGGATCGTCCTGGCAACGGCCGTGCTGGCGGCCGTCGCCGGAGGGCTCTGGGCCATGCCGCGGTTCTTTCCGGGTGTGCTTGACCAGGCGCGATCGGCGTACGGGCGGGCCGACTATCGCGCGGCGGCTCATCTCGCCAGCCGCCGGCTCAAGGACGCGCCTGACGACCCCGCCGCGCTCTTGCTCGCGGCCCGGGCCGCCGCCCGCCAAGACCACGACCAGACGGCCGTCGCGATTTACACCCAGCGCGACCCAGGCGCGCTGACCGCCGAGGATTTTTTCCTCCTCGGCCGGGCACTGTCACGCACCGGCCAGGGCGACGCCGCCCTGTCCGCGCTCGAATCGGCCCAGCAGGCAAACCCCGACAATCCCGAGATGCTCGACTTGCTCTGCCGGCTGTATTATCAAAAGGATCGCTACTACGCCTCGGAGGGAATCGCCCTGCGCCTGGCCAGACATCCCGAGTGGGAGGCCAAGGCCGAGCTCATGCTGGCCCTCGCCCGCGCCGAGCTCGAGGATCCCACGGGCGTCGCCCAGGCGCTTGGGCGCTGGCTCGAGCTCGACCCCACCGGCTCCGCGGCCGCGCCCGACCCGCCGCGAACGTATCAGATGATGCTCGCGCGATCGCTGCTCAAATCGAGCCAGCCGGCGAAAGCCCGGCGGTTCCTGGAAAACCTGCTCAAAACGGGCCCGGACCCGGAGGCGTCGTGGCTGCTCTCGCGGACCTACATCCAGGAAAAGGACTTTCCTCGGGCCGAAAAAGCCCTGAAGGAGGGCTCGGCCTACAAGCTCGACCATCCCTCGGCCACCGAGCCCGCCCCCTACGTCGGCGAGGCCAAATGCGCGCGCTGCCATGCCAAGGAAACGCGCGCCGTCCTCGCCAGCCGCCACGCCACGACGTTCGCCCGCGGACGCGACCTGGGCGAGTCGCTCTTTACCGGAAAGACGACGCCCGACCCCGGCAATCCCCAGGTCGTCCACCGCTTCGAGCGGGTCGGCCGCACCCCGCGGCTCGAGACCTCGACAGCCGAGCGCGTCTACCGCGCCGTCATTGATTACGCGTTTGGATCTCTCGATCATTTCACGACCCTGGTCGGACGCGACGACCTCGGGCGGTCGTTCATGATCCGGATGTCGGCCTACAAGACCGACGCTGCCGTGGCCTGGGATCTGGCGACGGCCCTGCCGCCGCGCCCGGCGACCGACGAAGAGTATCTGGGAACGCCGATCGACGACCGCGACGGCGCCAGGCGCTGCCTGTTCTGCCATACGACCAGTTTTCGCGCCGTCGAGGACGACGTCGGCCCCGAGTCGGCAGACCACGCAATCGGTTGCGAGAAATGCCATGGGCCAGGGGGGCATCACACACTCGCGATCGCGGGCAAGTTCGCCGATCCCGCCATCGGAAATCCCCGCAAGGGCTCGTCCGCGGCTGTGAACCAGGTCTGCGCTCAGTGCCACGGCTTTCCCAATTCGGGCTTGCTTTCCACGCCCCGGACCGATCCCGGCCTGTATCGGTTCCAGTCGGTCACGATGACCTGGAGCCGCTGCTATGCCGAAAGCGCGGGCGCTCTCTCGTGCGCGACCTGCCACGACCCCCACCAGAACGCCGAATCCAGCACAGCGCTCAATGAAGCAAAGTGCCTCGAGTGCCATGTTCCCAAAGAGAAGCCGGGAGCGACTCGACCGCCCGGTGCGTCCGACCCGGCCCTGGACAAACTGCCCTTCACCCAGGCCAAGACGGTCTGCCCGGTGAATACCGCCCGGGGCTGTCTGGATTGCCACATGCCCCGCCAGTGGCAAAAGGACACTCACACCTTCAAGACCGACCACTACATCCGGGTCCGCGAACATGCGCCTTGAGAGTCGCTGAATCGCCCCTCGAGATGTTGATGAAAAGACCACCCGCTTGACGGTCGGGCGAGTGAATTCTTAAATGGACTTGTGCTGGATGGATGTTCGCGAGGTCGACGACCTCCGCGAGGCAACCGGGGAGCCGCTCATGTCGCGTGTTCGATTCTCGGCCCGATTCGGCCTGGTCCTGTTCGCGGTCTGCACCCTGGGCCAGCCGTGCCTGGCGGGCGAGGATCCCCGCACTGCCTGGCGGTTCCTCCGCGAACTCCGCGAACGCGGGCTCTACGAGCAGTCGCTCGACTATGTGAAGCTCATGCGCGCCGATTCGTCGCTCCCCCCACGCGATCTCGCGCTGCTCGATTACGAAGAAGGCCGCACACTCATCGACGAGGCGTCGCGCTCGGGCGACCTCGTGCTTCGGCAAGAGCTGCTTGAAGACGCCCGCGTCAAGCTCGACGCCTTCACCAAGGCCCACGCCGATTTTACCGAGGCGCGCGAGGCCCTGGTCCAGATGGCCCGGCTTCTGGTCGAGCGAGGGCACCTGGCGCTGTTGCTCTCCGACGAGGCCAAGGATCCCGCCAAGAAGGATTCCAAACGGGCCGAGGCGCGGGCGTCGTTCACCGAAGCCCGCGACGCCTACGCCCGGGCCATCGAACCCCTCTCGGCCGCCTACAAGAAATTCGTCGGTTTCATCCCCGAAAACGACCCCCGCCGCACTGAACGCGACGGGATCTACGCCTCGATGCTCGACGCCATGCTCCAGAAGGGCGTCGCCGAGTACGAGCTCGGCCAGACCTACCCGGCCAACTCGCCCGAGCGATCCAAATCGGTCAAGGAAGCGCTCGTCGAGTTCGACAATCTGTTCAAGAACTACCGCACCCAGAACGTCGGCCTGGCCGCCCAGATGTGGCAGGCCAAATGCTACGAGGAACAAGGCGACGTCGGCTCGGCCATCGGCATCTACAAGTCGTTGCTCGAGCATCCCGACCCCCGGCTGCACGCCCTTCAGCGCTTCGTGGGCTATTTTTACGTGGTGGCCCTGGGCAAGCGCAAGGAGTACGCCCTGGCCGCGGATCAGGCCGCCACCTGGCTCCGGGTCTACAACCAGCGCGACGAAAGGCGCTCGCGCGAGGGGCTGGGCGTGCTCTTCGAGCTCGCCAAAGATATCGACCTACAGATGCCCACCATCGCCGCGAAGGACCGCCCCAAGGCCGTCCGCGAGATCATCGACTCGCTCGCCCAGGTCGTCCGCTACGCCTCGCCCTACAAGAACGACGCCCTCGCCCTGCTCAAGAAATACAAGCCCTCGCTGGCCATGAAGGCCGAGGAGATCGCCCGGCTCAGCTATCCCGAGGCGATCGACGCCGCGGAGGAAGCGATCGCCTCACACGAATGGGAACGCGCGATCGCCGTGCTCAAAGCCGCCGTCAAGAAGGCGCTCGCCCTTCCCGATATCGAGAAGGTCAACTTCGCGCGGTTTCAGTTGGCCTTTTGTTATTATATGAACAAGCAGTACTATGAGGCCGACGTCCTGGCCGAGCATCTGGCCCGGCGGTATCCCCAGGCGGGGCTGGCGGGCAAGGCGACGACGATCGCGATGCAAGCCCTCGCGGACGCCTACAACGCCTATCACGACGTCGACCGCCTGAGCGACATCAACCGGCTGATCGACATCGCGGAATACGCGGCGGCCGCCTGGCCCGACCGCGAAGAGGGAGACGAGGCCCGAGTGAACCTGGGTCAGATCCACAGCGGCCGGGGAGATTACGACAAGGCAATTGCCGCGCTCGAGGGAGTGCGCAGACGCTCGTCGCGGTGGATCGAGGCCCGAAACCGGCTAGGAGTCGCGCACTGGGCCAAGAGCCGCCAGGTCGAGCGCTCGGGCGACCAAGCCGCGGCCGCCAAGGAGGCCGACGCGGCCGTCGCCATGCTCCGCGAATCACTCAAGGCCCGCACGGACGCCAAGGCCGCTCCGACCGACCCCGGCTACGTCGGCAATGTCGGCGACCTGGCCATCGTGCTCACCGAGCTCGGCAAGCCGGCCGAGGCGCTCACCCTGATGGCGCCCGTCGTCAAGGCACAAACCCAGCGCACCGGCGCGCCCTACGCCCGGCTGATGGAGGCGTCCTTGACGGCGCACATCAAGGCCAACCAGATCGACCTGGCGATCGCCGACATGAAGAGCCTCGAGCAGGCCGGCGGCGGCGCCACCAAGGCCCAGCTCTATTTCAAGCTAGGCAAACTGCTCGAGGGCGAGCTCGTGAAGCTCCAGGAAAAGGGCGACACGGGCGGCCTCACGCGGACGCGGGCTTCGTACAAGGCGTTTCTGACCACCCTGGTGGCCAGCAAGGTCGGCCAGACCTACGAATCGCTCCAGTGGGCCGGCGATGCGCTCTTGTCGCTCGAGGAGTCGAGCGAGGCCGAAAAAGTCTATCGCCGCGTGCTCGACGAGTTCGCCAGCGACTCGACCTTCCTCCAGCAACAAAACGGCCCCAGGCGCGTGCTCCACACCAAGCTCAAGCTCGCCGCGGCCCTGCGCATGAACGGCAAGCTCGACGAGGCCATGTCGCTCGTCAAGGATCTGAAAGCCCAGAACAAGCGCTTCGTCGAGCCGATCATCGAGGAAGGGCTGATCCTCGAGGCGATCGCCAATTCCACCAAGCGAGCGGGCGCGCCCGCCTGGGACAAGGCGCTCGCGCACTGGGATCGACTCGCCCGCCAGATCGAGGCCGTCAAACCCCGACCCCCGTTCTATTACGACGTCTGGTATCACGTCGCCTGGGTCCACTTCAAGCGCAACGAGGTTCTCAAGGCACGCCAGACCCTGCTGGGCGTGATGCGGCTGGCCCCCTCCGTGGGCGGTCCCGAGATGAAAGCCAAGTATCAAGAATTGCTCGCTCGGCTGCATACCAGCTAAGCCCCACTCAAGCGGAGAGGCCGTCACAGCGATGAAAACCCGGTCCAAGAGTCTGTTCAAGGTGTGCTCGCTCGTCGTGTTGGGGTTCTTGGCCGCGGCGGTCGGGGCCAGGGCCGACGAGGTTGTGCTCATCCCCGGCGCGACCGTCAAGCAGGCGATCGGCGGCCGGGTGCGCGGGCAGATCCAGAGCGAGTCGCCGTCCGAGGTCGTGGTCCAGGTCGCCGCGGCGAACGTCAGCGTGCCCGTCGAGCAGATCGCATCGGTTCGCTACGACGGCCAATCGGCGACGTTTCAGATGGCCGATTCGCGGGCGTCGAACGGTTTGCTCGCCGAGGCGGCCGAGCTGTTCCACAAGGCGGTCGGCGAGTCGGCCGACAAGCCGCTCCCGCTCCGGGCCGCACTCGCGCGCGAGGCGCTCACGCTCGCCGATCTCGCCATGATCGAGCCCGAACGCTCCAAGGAAGCGCTCGACAAGCTCAAGGCGTTCGTCCAGAAATATCCCAATAGCCGCCAGGTCACCCTCGCCCGCGACGCCCTGGTTCGCCTCGAGCTCCACGAGGGGGATTTCACCGCTGCCGCGGCCGCGATCGCCGAGATCGCCAAGCTCCCTCAGGCCGCCGAGCGCGCCGCCGTGCTCAAAACCAAGCTCCTCGCCAAGCAAGGGAAATACACCGAGGCCCTGACCGAACTCGACCGCCTGATCGCCGCCGCCCCCAAGGGTTCCAACAGCCGCCGCGCGGCCCTCCTTGCCAAGGCTGAATGCATGGCCGGGCTCAAGAAGTTCAAGGACGCCGAAACCCTTGCACGACAGGTCATCCTCGAAAGCCCGCCCGAGGACGCCGAGGCCCAGGCGCCCGCCTATAACACCCTCGGCGACTGTTTGAAGGCTGCCAACCGACCGAAGGATGCCCTCCTCGCCTACCTACATACCGACTTGCTCTACAGCAAAGACAAGGAAGAGCATCCTCGCGCACTCCACGAGATCGAGGCCCTCTTTCGCGCGCTCAAGCAAGACGGCAGGGCCGACGAGTTCGCCCAGCGCCTCAAGCAAGAATACCCCAAGAGCCCTTGGATCGGGGCCAAAGCCACGCGCTGAGCGCCTCCCGCGCGGGGACGATCAATCGCGACCACCCGCGTGCTGCGCGGGCGCATCGTGCCGCTGGCGAGATCTGCCGGCGGCCGGGCTCCAGGCGATCGCCCCGGCGGGCTCGCCAAGACCCAGCAGCCGCCTCGCGAGCCGGGCCGGCCCCGGCAGCCGCGCGGCTAGGCTTCCCATCATCAACCGCGCCCGGCCCACCGCAAGGTCGCACTCGTCCTGGATCCGTTCGTAAATGCGCTTGCGCAAGCCAAGCGCGCCCGGCGCGGATTCGCGGGCGTAGCCGTGGGACACGAGCCACGGGCCGAACACGCGATCGAGCATCGCGATCTGACGCGGAGTCGCGAGCACTCGCCACGCACCATCGCCCCCCTCGCGCAAATGGTTCCAGTGCAGGAGCGTGCCAGGATCACAAATCTGAACACCGGCCGCGTTCTCGAGGTCGACGCCGGCCTCGTGCAGCCGATGTGCGAGCGCCCGCGCCCGCTCCCGATTGGCTTCGCGCGAGTATTCCGCCGCGATTCGCTCGGCCTCGTCCGGCTCGAGCTCGATCCCGAGATGCCGCGCGATCCGCTCGACGCCCGCCGGGGGATCGGCAAGCAGATCCTCGTAGCGCTCGATCAGAACCCTGGGACGCCGCGTCCAGAAGCGGTCGTTCGCCAGTATCCGCTGGAGCATCCCTTGCCGCGCCAGCCCGCGAAACGAAAGGCCCCGTTTGTGCATGAGCGAGAAGACGACGTCGCGCGGGTCGCGATACGAATAGAGGCCCAGCGCGCGGCCCTGCTCGAGCGCGCACCCGAGCGCCGGCGATGCGTCGTGCGATTTGAGCACCCGCGACCGAGCGGGCGAATCCGCTCGAGTCGAGCAGACGGCCTGGTACTCGGGGCCGGCCAGATAGCCCAGTCGTTCGCCCCCCAGCTTTTGCTCGACCAGATGGGCCGCCACCTCGTATTGCCAGGTCGAGCAGGCCCGGTACATCCCACAACAAATGACTTCGATCGCCGCGGCGGCGCTGGGCTCCGCCGAGACCGGAACCGCCTCGTCCTCCAGCCCCACTCCAAGCGCCCGCCGGAAGATCCAGTGCGGGCGCAAGATCCGCGAGGCCAGGTCGAGACGCGGCGGCGTCTTGCCGGGATCGGGCTCTTGATCGGAGCTCGCCATTCGTGGGTTTCCTTCAGTCAAGGGCCACGCGATCGGCCAGGGCCGCCCGCGATTGATCGAGGTCTTCAACCAGTGAATCGAGCGCGGCCGGAACCGCGGGCGCTGTCGAGCACAGGTCGACCAGGCGCGGGCCGGGCTCCCCCTTGATCCGCGGCCCAATCGCCCGCGCGACCGCCAGGCTAAACGCGATCGCGCCGTCGCGATTGAGATGGGTCGGATCGCGATACGCCCAGGAATCCCATTCCAGCCGCTGGCCGTCGAGCACCGTCAGGATCGGGAATCGAGCCAATCGCTCGGCCGTGAATCGGCCGAACGCCGCCGCGACGCCCGCTGGCTCGAGCCGCCGCACTCGCTCACCCCGCGCGGGAGGGATCAGCCAGAAAACCGGGATGTTTCGCGCCTGAGCGAGCTCGAGAAACGCATCGACGTAAAGCATATTCGTCGCATCGGGCCGCCACGACCAGCCGCCCCCGGTATAGGGCTCGGCGAGTGCGCCGGCGACAGCGACGAAACCGCGAGGCGCGACCTGCGCGCCCTGGTTGACCGCCCAGTTCCGCAAGAGGGCCTCGTGCTCGCCGTTCGCGTTCGAGTCGCTCGTGTGCTCGAGCCCCAGCCGTCTTCGCACATCCGAGCGCGCCCGCCACGATGGAAACGCCGTCCGCGCGGCGATCACGGCCGCGAGCCAGGGCTCGCCGCCGCGAAAAGCAAGCTCAGAGCAGACGCGGGCATCGGCGATCTCGGCCCAACAATCGGGATTCTGGCTCGGGGGCACAGTGAGGAGCGGGCAGGCAAAATCGACCAGGACCACACGTGGTCGATGGCCGGTCTCGAGCAGCGTCCTGAGCAAGACAAAGCTGCACGGGGCCTGGCCGGCCAGCACCGACAGGTTATAGGCCGACATCCCCAGCTCGTGCTCGAGCGCGCGGGGGACAATCGCCAGCTTGGCCAGGCTGTCTCCGAAACAGACGATCTCGGCCCGCGCGGCCGGCTCCTCGGCGGCCCGACACGCCGCCAGCCACGAAAGCGCCAGCCGCGATCGCGGCCCCGAATCGCCGACCAACCCCGCCATCGCCAGCTCGACCCCCACGATCAGCCCGATCGCCCCCACCAAACCCCAAGGCACTCGTATCCTCCCTCGCGCAAAGCCGCGCCGCATGCCAAGCTTCGCGGCCAGGGAGGATAAAACGCGCATGGTTTTCGGTTCTCGAGGATCGAGTCAAGCTCGCCGACCACGATGAATCATCCAGAACACTTCTGGAACGCGAGGCTTGAGACCTCCCGGTCTTCTCGGACTGCCCAGACGGCGCAGGGGCGCACAAACTCATCCGCCGGGGTTTTAACGTGGCTCGGAGGATTTGGCCAGAGGAAAAGGGGCGATTGCGAGCGCCCACGATCATGGCGAGTCGAGATTCTGGCGTTGGCCTGCCCGGAAATAGAGGATTGTTCCCGCGACCCAGAGGACGAATCCGGTCATGAGGGCGCACCACGCAGGGGAGACCGAGCCCACCCAGGGGACGGTGACGTTCGCGGCCTTTTCACCGCGCTGGCTGTAGATGCCGATGATGCCGAGGACTTCGAGGAGGAGCCCCGTTCTGCGCAGGATGGATCCGGCCCGTCGATTCATGGCGAACTCGATTCGTCGCGATTGGGGCCGAGATTAGACGGCCGGGAGTTCGTATCCCACACGGGGCTCGCGCGCAAGCAGTTGATTGGCCTCGTGATCGCCCCTGATAGTCTCGGTGACCACGTCCCACTCGAGCTTGCGGCCGACCTTGTAGGCGATGTTGCCCAGGTGGCAGGTGTTGGTCGAGCGGTGGGCAATCTCGATATCCGAGGTCGGCCGGGCGCGCGATTTCATGCAGTCCAGGAAGTTGCGGACATGGGCGTTCTGCCCGTCCACCCCTTTGGCCGTCTGGTGTTTGAGATTGATCTTGCGGATCGGCCGATCGCCGTGGGCGCTCTTGATCCCGTAGGGCAGGACGACGGTGTCGGGGATGACCTCGAAGCCCGATCGATCGAGCATCAGGCTGCCGTCGGTTCCGCAAAAGAGGATGCCGTAGTCGTGGCCGTTGAGCTTGAGCCCGTTCCCCTTGTGCATCGAGTAGGTCAGGGTGCAGCCGGGGAATTCATAAACGACCTGGAGGGTGTCGGGGGTGTCGCGGTCGTCTTCGGTGGTGCGGACGCCGCCCGAGGCGTAGACCGAGGCCGGCCCCTTGGCGTCAAGCGCCCACAGGACGATGTCGTTCAAGTGGACGCCCCAGTCGCTCATCATTCCGCCGGCATAGTCGAAATACCAGCGAAAGAGCAGGTGAAACCGATTCGGATTGAAGGCATGCTTGGGGGCCGGGCCCAGCCAGCGATCGTAATCGACGTACGAAGGGGCCTCGGCGTCCGGGTATTTGCCCATGCCGACAGGGCTGATGTTTTCATAGTTCCATGTCTGCACCCAGAAGACCTTGCCGAGCTGTCCCGACTTCACGATCTCGACGGCCTTCTGGAAATGGGTCGACGACCGTTGCTGGGTGCCGACGGCCATGATCTTGTTGGTCTTGCGAGCGGCCCGGATCATCGCCTGGCCCTCGGCGACGTTGTGACCAACTGGTTTTTCGACATAGACGTCCTTGCCCGCCAGCACGGCCTGAATGGCCGGCAGGGCGTGCCAGTGGTCGGGGGTGGCGATGATGACGCCGTCGAGATCCTTGCGATCGAGCATGGCGCGATAATCGCGGGCCGTTGTGGGATCGTTTCCCTTGGCCTTCTTGACGCGTTCGGCGGTCTCGCCGGCGTGGTGGTCGTCGACGTCGGCGATGGCGACCAGGTCGACCTCGGGGATGGGTAGGAACGAATCGAGCAGTTGATTGCCACGACTCCCCGCGCCGATGATTCCGAGCCGCACCCGCTCGGCGGCCGACCCGGCCCGCGCCACCGCGGGCGCTCCCAGGACCGCCCCCGCGGCCGCCGTCGCCAGTGCGCCTTCCCCAAACAAACGCCGCGTGATGGATTCGCCGTGCATCACAATCGCTCCCCCGAGGTGATTCGACCCCAATCCGCGCCAGCCCTCGAATGTAACGGAGCCCGGCTCTGAGTGCCAGAGGCAGGGTGGGTCGAGCAGAGCGCGGCTCACCCAAGAGCTCGCGCCCCCAATCCAATCACCCGAGTTGACGCTCTGGCGGGCGAGGGTTAGGCTAGTTTGTTCCTGTTCGTTCCGCGCATGTTGCTCAAAGCGTGACCTTTCCACCGCATCCTGCGTCCCGGCCTCCATGGGGGCTTGATCATGATCAAGGCGACGGGTTGGCTGCTCGCGCTTGTTGTGTTCGCCGGGGTTGGCCGCGCCCAGGCGCCCGCGACCCAGGCGCGGATCGAAACCGCTCCGATCGAGCTCGTCGCCCCCGAGCGATATCAGTTGAGCGAAGTGCTCGAGCCGGTTCGCAAGGTCACCCTGATCGCGCCCGAGGACGGCGTGATCCGCGGGCTGAGCGCGCACCTGGGCCAGGTCGTGCGCGAGGGTGCCGAGCTCGCCGAGCTCGACCGCAACGAAGCCCTCGCCCGCGTCAAGATCGCGGCCGCCGCCGTCAAGGAAAAACAGGCCCTGCTCGACAGCAAGACCGCCGACCCCACCGTCGTGCGCTATCAGCTCGAAGAAGCCGAGGCCCGCGCTGAGCTCGCGCGGATCTTGCTTGATCGATGCACTCTTAAAGCCCCTTTCGCGGGCCTGATCACGGCCGTCCCCACGACGATCGGCCAGTTCGTCCTGAAGGGGACCGTGATCGCCGAGCTCGCCGACGTCTCGAGCCTGAAGACGCGGCAGCCGATCGATCGTCGCAAGGCCGCCGTGGGGGGCAAGCTGACCCTCGAGATCGAGGACCAGACCGTCGAGGGGACGATCCAGGCCGTCGTCCCGTTACCCGACGATTACGTGGTGCTGCGCGAACTCGCGACGCCGTTCGCCCTGGCGTGGGTGTCGGCCCACAATCTCAAGGGAGATCTCGTGCCCGGCCTGCGGGTCCGCTCGGCCAGCGTGCCCCGTGCGCCGATCGCCGTCGTGCCCAAACCGTCGATCAAACACGACGATCGCGACTCGGCCGGCGGCGCCATGGTCCAGGTGATTCGTAACGAATACGTGGTGAACGTACCGGTCCAGATCCTGGGCGAGGTCGGTCCCGAGCGGATGCAGATCACGGGCGCATTTCGGGGCGCTGATTCGCTGGTGGTGGCGTCGTCTTCACCGCTCTTGGCGGGGACTCTGGTGCGATTTGGCGGCGGCGCTCGAGGAGTCGAGGGAACCGCGCCCAGCCCGCACCTGGGAGGCTCGACCGCGACCCTGGGCGCGCCGGGTGGAAACGCCGTGATCTCCGGCGGCGGCAGCCCCCCCCCAGGCAGCGTGCCGCCCGCATCCTCGCGCCGCAGGCCCGGAAACCAACCCCGGACAGGCTCGAACGCCCCGTTCTAGAAGTCTCCGCCCAGAGGAATATCTTGATCCGGCCGGCGAATAGACTGGCGCTGTGAGGGCTCGAGCGACGGTCGCTCGATCCTCACCGGCCCAATCGAGCGTTCCCGCTCGTCGCCGACCCCGTTCGTCAGGAACTCGTCCCATGGGAAATGGTCCCTCCGCGGTCAACTACATCTCAGCGCTGCTGTTTCTGGTTCTGTTGCTCTTCGGAGGCGCTGTCACCTATTTCATCGGCCAGGCGAACCCGGCCCTGGCCGTCGGCTTCGCCATGAGCTGGGTCCTGTTCGACGTCATCGTGTCGTCGTCGATTCGCATGGCCGTTCAGTGGGAAAAGGCCGTCGTCTTTCGCCTGGGCAAATTCCACACGATCAAGGGGCCCGGGCTGTTCATGGTCGTTCCGCTCTTCGACCAGGTCAAAACCGTCGACACCCGGGTGCTGGTCGTGAACATCCCCAAGCAACAGGTGATCACCCGCGACAACGTCCCGGTCACGATCGACGGCGTCTTGTTCTTCCGCGTCGAAAACGCGGCCGAGGCGATCATCATGGTGCAGGACTATCGCAAGATGATCACCCAATACGCCCAGACTTCCCTGCGCGACGTGATCGGCCAGCTCACGCTGGACCAGCTCTTGACCGAGCGCGAGCAGATCGCCAAGGAGATCGAGCAGCACGTCGAAAAGGACACCAAGGGCTGGGGGATCGAGGTCACCGGCCTGCGGATGCAAGATGTGGATATGCCGGAGGAGCTCAAGAAGATGATGTCGCGGCAGGCGTCGGCCGAGCGTGAAAAACGGGCGACGATCACCAAGGCCGAGGGCGACAAGGAAGCCGCCGTCAACCTCGCCTTGGCCGCCGAGACGATGGCAAGGAGCCCGGGCGCGATGCAGCTTCGCACCCTTCAGACGATCGACGGGCTGGGGCCGACCGCGTCGAACACCGTGATCATGGCCCTCCCTCTGGACATCGTCGAGGGCATGGGGGCGCTCAAGCATCTCGCGTCCACATCGACCTCCCTCGCCGCCACCGAGCAAGCGGCCAAGTAGCCCCGGCGATGCATGGATTAAAGGATGGCAGGCGCCGTCGTGATGATCCAACACGGCGCCTGATGCCCTTTCCGGGCCTCCGCCCGCCAGTCGCGATTGTCAGAATCGGCGACCGGGGTTAATCTCCCTCTGGCGTCGGTGCGGGATCGTTATCCTGTTGATCGGTAGGGACATTGGTCCAGAGGGGGTGTTGGAATGGCGGCCCGAGTCACGAGCGTCTTTCTCTACGTCAAGGACGTTCGCCGGTCGCTCGAGTTTTATAACGAGGTCGTGGGCGCCGAGGTCGTGCAGATCCACGCCGAACACGAGGGTGCACCCTACAGCCTGGCCATCCTGCGGCTGGACGGGTTCACTCTGATGCTCCATCCCCAGGAGCCCCACGCCGAGGAATTCGTCGACACCCGCGTGGGCGTGGGCATCCACCTCCAGATCGAAGTCCCCAACGTGGATGCTTTCTACCAGCACTGCATGGACGAGGGAGCGATCCTGGCGGTCTCGGGCGAGCCCACCGACCAGAGCTGGGGCTGGCGCGAATTCGCGCTCAAGGATCCCGACGGCTACGTCTGGTCGATCTACCAGGATCAGTCCGGCGGCCAGTGGACCAATTAGCATCATTCCGGCAGCGTCGGCCCAGGGAGTGGGATCGACTTTCGGGCGGCCACGCCGCTTGGGGCGATCAGGAAATAGCAGGCCACCACGATCAAGAACACGGCGTAGATTCGCTTCATCGTGAGCGGCGAGAGAGCGCCGGCGAATCGCGCTCCAAAATAGGCGCCGCCGAAGACGCCGAGGGCCACCCAGAGCCCCGCGGCGATGTTCAGGTCGCCGCGCTTCCAGTATTCCCAGACGCCGAGTAAGCCGGTCGGCAACAGGATGATGAAGAGCGAGGTTCCGATCGCCGTCTTGGCTTCGAACCCGAAGGCGATCACCAGGGCGGGTACGATCACCAGGCCCCCCCCGATGCCAAAAAGGCCGCTCAAGACGCCCGCGCCCACACCCAGGGCGAGCAGTTTGGCCACTTCCACGGGTCCGGTCATGTTCTTGGATGCTCCTCTCGCGCGAACAGGCTCGCGCAGCCGGCGATCGCCGCCGTTTCCATTCGCAGGATGTAAACGCCCAGGTTGATCGGTTGCCACTCGCGCTCGAGCGCTGTCGAGCGCTCCTCGGGTGAAAAGCCCCCCTCGGGCCCGACCGCCAGAATCACCGGTCTGCCCGAGACAATCGGCGGCCAGTCGCATGGCGGGCGACCGTCGGGATCGGCCAGCAGCTTGAGCGGGCCGTCGGCGGCACTCATGAGCTCTTGCCAGCTCATGACCGGTTCGATCGTCATGAGCGTATCCCGGCGGCACTGTTTGCACGATTCGACGACGGCCCTGCGCAGGCGGGCGAGCTTGGAATCACTGGGGTCGACGACCGAATAGGCCGTCGAGAGCGGGATGAACCGCTCGACCCCGAGTTCCGTCGCCTTTTCGATAAGCCAATCCAGCCGATCGCCCTTGGGGACGGCCGAGGCGATCGACACGGAAAGCGTCGGTTCGCGGGTCACTAGAGGTTCGGAAAGCGTCTGCAACAGAGCTCTGTTCGCACTCGCCTCGAGGATCTCCGCGTTCCAGGCCGAGCCGCGGCCGTTGAAGACCTGGACTGTATCGCCTGTGCCGAGCCGGCAAACCTTGTGGAGGTGCCGGGCCTCTTCGCGGCCGAGCACAATCCGCCCGTTTTCCGGGGGCGATTCGCTGAAAAACCGGCTCGACACGCGCCTTCTCCAAGCTGAGCCCAAAGATCCTCCCTGATCCTATCCGATCGATAGGGTGGACGCGACTCGCAACGGCGAAACGATTTCGACCGCCGGGCGCGAACCTCTGGGAGGGCTCGAAGAGGTGTGGCGACAGCGCTTTGGACTCGAGAAAGATCCGTTCCACGAGCATGCGCCCCCGTTCGTGGCCTATGACGGGGCTCGCGAGGCCGTCGACCGTATGGTTCGCGCGCTCGAGGCGGTCGAGCCCCGGATCGTGGTCGCCGGCGAGTGCGGGGCGGGCAAGACGACGGTGCTCGCGCGCGCCCTCGCCCTTTCCCGACGGCCCGGCCAACGGGTCGCGGCCCTGACCGGCGCACGCGATCGTGAGGCTCAGCTCGCGCTTCTGGCGCGGCGGCTGGGGACCAGAGCTTCCCTCGGAACTCCGCTACCAGACCCCTGGGCCACGCTCGATCGTGCGCTCGCCTCGGCCGCCCTCGACCGCGCGCGACTGGTCGTGGCGATCGACGATGCTTCACACGATCACAATGGTTTTCGTTCATGGATCGATGGACTCCTTCGCATGAGCGCCCGCGCCGGCGTGCCGCTTTCGATCGTCGAGACGCTGCGAATCGATGCCGATTCGTTCGCGCCGGCTCTCGATTGGCCCTGGACCAGCGAGTTTCTCCGGATCGCGCCCTTGACGCGAGACGAGGCCGAACGGTTCGTGACGGCCAAGCTCGCGGCGGCGGGCTGCTCGTCGGCTCTATTCACCCCGCGCGCCATCACCCGGCTGCATGGCCTGGCTACCGGCGTGCCCCGACGAATCGAGCGGCTGGCGGGGGCGAGTCTGCGCGCGGCCGCCGAACAGGGGCTGGAGATCGCCGCCGCCGAAACCGTCGACGCGGCCGCGGCCCGCGAGTTCGAGCCGGCGCTTTCTTGAGAAGCACGGCCGGTAAGGGGTTCTCGGGGACCACGCGCGGCTTTAGAATCGACCTCGTAAGCATCGCTCGAGCCCCGCCCTCACGCCCACCCGAGAGACACACCGCATGCCATCCACACGACGAGCCTTTCTGGTCGGGACGGCGCAGGCGATCGCCCTGAGCGGTCGATCGCGCGCCGAGAACCCGCGGCCGAAAGTCGCCGCCATCATCACCGTTTTTCATAAGTATTCGCATTCACAACATATCATTGATCGATTTCTGGAGGGCTACGGCTGGGAAGGAGGACATCATCGCCCTCCCTTCGACGTTGTCTCGCTGTATGTCGATCAGGTCGGCAAGAACGACCTCAGCCGCGAGCGCGCTTCGCGGCATCCGGAAATGAAGATCTATCCAACCATCGCTCGAGCTTTGACCATGGGCGGGCGTAAGCTCGCCGTCGACGGCGTCTTATTGGTCGGCGAGCACGGCCGCTACCCGGCGAACGAGCTCGGCCAGACTCTCTATCCGCGCTACGAATTCTTCGAGCAAGTCGTCGACGTCTACAACGCGAGCGGGAAGACCGCGCCCCTCTATAACGACAAGCATCTCTCGTGGAGCTGGGACCACGCGCGGGAGATGGTCGACACGGCCAGGACGATGGGCTTTGGCCTGATGGCGGGTTCCTCGCTCCCCGTGACCTGGCGCCAGCCCTCGATCGACGTGCCCCTGGGGGCCGTCGTGGAAGAGGCGATGGGCGTCTGGAACGGCAGCGTGGATGGCGGCGACATTCACGTGATCGAGGCGGTCCAATCGCTGGTCGAGCGCAGACGCGGCGGCGAGACCGGCGTCCGCGCCGTGCAGGCCCTCGCCGGCGAGTCGTTCTGGAAAGCGCTCGAGTCGGAAAGCTGGGAGGGGGGAGGCTGGGACAAGCGGCTCTTCGAAGCCTGTCTTTGCCGGAGTCATCAGCTCAAGCCAGCCAGGGCGACCTATGGACATGTCTTGCCATCGATCGAGGATCTCAAGCGGCTCGCGCCCCGATCCCGCGCCTATCGCTTTGAATACAACGACGGCCTCAAGGCCAGCATCATCGAGCTCGACGGCGGCATGGTCGGCGATTGCACGGCCGCCGTCCGGCTCGCGGGGGGCGAACGGCTCTCGCTCTTGTTTTACCTGCCCTATTACACCATGCGAAATTTTTTCAGCCCCTTGGTTCATCATATCGAGACGTTCTTTCTTACTGGCAAGCCCCCCTATCCGATCGAGCGAACGCTGCTCACCACCGGGATGACCGCGAGCGCGGCCGCGGCGCTATCCCAGAAGCCGAATCGGCTCGAAACGCCCCACCTGGCGATCAGGTACTCACCCCCCGCCGAATCCACGTATTGGAGATCGTGAATGCTCACTCGCCGAACCTTCCTGGGGGCCGTCGCCGCGGCCCCGCTCGCCGCGGGCGCAGCCCGCGCCGCCGACCCCGCTCGCAAGAAAATCGCGATCGTCGCCACCGTCTGGACCTATCTTTCCCACGCCCAGCACATGGGCGACCGGTTTCTGGTCGGTTATCCCCGCGACGGCGAATGGCACAAGCCGCCCATCGATGTGGTCGCGCTTTATCTCGATCAGAAACCGGAAAACGACCTGGGCGCCAAGCGAGCGGCCGAGCACGGCTTCAGGGTCTACGAGACCATCGCCGAGGCCCTGCGATTGGGCGGGCCCAAACTGGCCGTCGATGGGGTCGTGATCATCGCCGAACATGGGAACTATCCCCGGAACCAGAAGGGGCAGATCCTCTACCCGCGCTTCGAGTTCTTCGAGCAGGTCGTGAAGGTGTTCGAGCAAGACGGCCGCTCGGTTCCCGTCTATAACGACAAGCATCTGTCGTACAGCGCCCAGAAGGCCGCGCGGATGGTCGCGGACTCGAAGCGCTTGAAGTTCCCGTTCCTGGCGGGTTCGTCGCTGCCCGTCACGTGGCGCTTGCCGCCCGTCGAGATTCCCCACGGCGCGGTGATCGAGGACGCGCTCATGGTCGGCGTCGGCGGGTCCGACGCCATGGATTACCACGCGCTCGAGGCGATGCAGTGCATGGTGGAAAGGCGCAAGGGGGGCGAGACGGGGATCAGGTCGGTGCAGTTGCTCGAGGGCGACGCCGTCTGGAAAGCCGGCGACGAAGGCGTCTGGTCTCGGCGGCTGCTCGAGGCCGCGCTTTCGCGCAGCGATTCCTTGCTGGGGCTTTCCGACCTGGATTCGCGGCCCCAGGATCTGGCCCATAACGGCGAGCTGCCCCGGCTGGCGAAGAAGCCGGCGGCCTACATCATCGAACGACGCGACGGCTTGCGAACCACGCTGCTCATGCTCGACGGGGCGCTCCAGGATGACAATTTCGCGGCCCGGCTCGAAGGCGGGCGAATCGTGTCGACGCAGTTCTTCCTGCCGCCGAATCCCAACGTCGCCTACTCGGCCTGCCTGGTCTCGGGGATCGAGGACATGATCGTGACGGGACGCGCGCCCTATCCCGTCGAACGCACCCAGATCGCCAGCGCCATGCTCGACCGCCTGCTCGATTCCAAGGTCGACGGACACCGCCGGATCGACACGCCCGACCTCGACATTCATTATCGCGCGCCCAGGGAATCGCGATTTGGCGGGTGATCTCTAAACGGCCTCCGCTTCAAGATTCCAGGGGATTCTCTGATGCATGAACAGACGCCACGCGGTAACACGACGGGACCGACCTCAATGGATCGCCGAGGATTCCTGGCCGGCGTCGGTTTGACGCCGTTCCTGGCCTGCGCACGGGCGTGGGGTGGGGAGGAGCCCAGGCCGGCTCGATTGCTCTTTACCTCGGGCGGTGAAACCGGTTTGGTGAACGCCGATGGCGGCGGCCTTCGCTACTTTCATTTCGACAAGCCGGGCCAGGCGACCTGGCAACCAGCCGCCGTTTTCCCCGACGGCCGACGGGTGCTTTTTCTGAGTATGGAACCGCGCCGCGACGGACCAGGACGGCCGTTCGAGGAGTACTACACCCAGACGCCGACGCACCTCTGGATCCACAACCTCGAGACCGGTTCCCTGGACGAGATCTGTACGCGGGATCGGCTGGCCCCGTTCGTGACGCCCGCGCTTCTGCTCGGTGACGACCGGCTCCTGGTGCAGGTCGTGCGGAACAAGCTCGGGCAGATTTTCAGCGTTCGTCTCGACGGCGGCGACCCACGCGAATTCACCCGCGCCGGCGAGGGGCTTCCCTATGGGCTGAGCAAGAGCCCCGACGGCCGCCGGGTCGCCTTCCATCTCGCGAGCCCGCGCGGCTACGAAATCTGGTCCAGCGATCCCGACGGCACCCACCGGCTCCGCATCGCCGCGCGCCCGGGCAGCCTCTATTTTGGCACGAGCTGGTCGTCAGACGGGCGCTGGATTCTCTATGTCGACTGCCACTCCGGTGAAGACCCGGGTCACGACTGGGCCGACGTTTGCATCGGCCGCGCCGACGGCGGCGAGCGCCGCGTGCTAACGACCGGCCAGTCGATGTGGTTCGCGGCGACCTATGGAGGACCGAAAACGCGCGGAGGCGGATCGAACACACCCGCCTGGACGCACGACGGCGCCATCCTTTTTCCGCGACGCCTGCCGGGTTCCAAGATCCCCTGGGAATATCAGGCGGGTCGCCCCGACGTCGACCACTTCAACCGCGATTTTAAGCCCGAGCTCGCTCGCGGCGGAGTTGAGGTCTGCCGGCTGGATCCGCGCGACGGACGCACGGTCGCCCTCACCGAGAGCAATCCGCCGGTCTGGGATTTCCGCGCCAGCGAATCGCCCGATGGCAGGCATGTCGCTTTTTGCCGTGCGAAAACCGGTGAGCCCCCGGCGATCTGGGTGATGGATTCGGACGGCCGCAACCCTCGCCTGATCACGCGTGGGATCGACGACCGGGGCGCGGATCACCCGAGGTGGCTTTGAATCGCCCGCTCATGCTCATGAACTGAAGTCCGTGGTCGCCAGCGAGAGGTTCAAATATCGTCCAGGGCTCGCCCGTCGTCTGGAACGCAATGCGCCGCGCCTCGCGCCGCCCGCAGTCTGGAACATCTTTGCCACGACGACTCTGAAGATGATAGATTACGGAACCGGTCGTGGCGGCGGGCGAATGGCGCAAGACCGTCGAGGGCGCGGGTTGTTTCAAGGTTGAGCGGCGGAATGCGGCGGATCGATTGTTCCAGGGACGACGCGGCCCAGGAAATTGCTCGCTTGCGAGCGGAGCTCGGGCCCAAGGGCAACGTGGTCAGCCCCGAAGGTCGGGCTCGGACCATCCAGGCGTTCGGCGAGCCGCTTTCACCCCCCCAGGTGGTCGAGCGGATCTGCGAGGACGTGGCCGCCCGCGGGCTCGAAGCCGTCGTCGATTACACCCGGCGACTCGACGGCCGAACCCTCGAGCCCGCCGAGATCAAGGTCGACCGCGCGGAGCTCGAGGCCGCCCACCGCCAGGCCGGCCCGGCGTATCTCGAGACAATCGCTCGGGTTCGTGACAATATCCTGACCTATCAGCGGGCCATTCTGCACCAGAACGTCGCGCTCGAGCCCCGGCCCGGGATCGGCCTGGGCATGCTCTATCGCCCGCTCAGGCGCGTGGGCGTATGCGTGCCCGGGGGCGCTGCCGCGTATCCGTCGAGCCTGCTCATGACCGTGGTGCCCGCACAGGCCGCGGGAGTCGCGGAAATCGCCGTGATCGCACCCCCCACGCCGCTCGGGGGATATAACACCGACCTCCTGGCCGCTTGTCATTCACTTGGCATCACGGAAATCTACCGCATCGGCGGCGCCCAGGGAGTGGCCGCGCTCGCGCACGGCGTCCCGGAACTGGGCCTGCGCCCGGTCGACAAGATCGTCGGGCCGGGGAATCTTTTCGTCGCACTCGCCAAACGGCACGTCTACGGCCTGGTCGACATCGACAGCATCGCGGGCCCGAGCGAGGTCGTCGTGATCGCCGACCATACCGCCCATCCAGCGCATCTCGCGGCCGATTTGATCAGCCAGGCTGAACACTCGCCGGGCTCGAGCATCCTCATCTCATGGAGCGGCGAGCTCCTGGACCAGACGGAGCGCGAGATCGAGCGCTTGCTCGGCAGGCTCGAGCGGGGCGCGCTCGCGCGGGCGAGCCTCGAGCGGTTCGGGGCGCTCATCCAGGCTCGGAACGAGGACGAGGCGGTCGAACTGTCGAACCTGATCGCGCCCGAGCATCTACAAGTGGCGACGGCCGAACCGCGGCGACTGCTCGAGCGGCTGACGGCGGCGGGTGCAATCTTTTTGGGGCCTTATTCGCCCGTTGCGGCCGGCGACTATGCCGCCGGACCGTCGCACGTCTTGCCCACCGGAGGGACGGCGCGGTGGGCTTCGGGGCTTTCGGCCAATGACTTCCTCAAGCGGACGAGCGTGATCGAGCTCGACCGCGCGGGGCTGGCGGCGCTCGCGCCCGACATCCGTTTGCTCGCCGACAAAGAGGGACTGTCCGCTCACCGGCTGAGCGTCGACATTCGACTGGAAAACCGCACGGGAGATCAAGCCCATGGCTGAAGCCGACTCGGGAGAATCGCTCACTTTCACGATTCGACCGGCCAGGCCCGCGGATGCGCAAACCCTGGTGAACCTGGTTCACGAGCTGGCCGTCTATGAACGGTTGGAGGCCCAGGCGCTGGCGACGGCCGACGACTTTCGCCGCCATTTGTTTGGACCCCAACGGGCGGCCGAGGCGGCCCTGGCCGAGATCGACGGCAAGCCGGTCGGGTTTGCCATCTGGTTCTCGACCTTTTCCACGTTTCGAGGTCAACCGGGTCTCTATCTCGAGGACGTTTTCGTGTCTCCCGAACATCGCGGCCGGGGCATCGGCCGGGCGCTTTTGGCGACCGTGGC
The DNA here is from genome assembly GCA_027459775.1 of Planctomycetales bacterium. Classification (GTDB taxonomy): domain Bacteria; phylum Planctomycetota; class Planctomycetia; order Isosphaerales; family Isosphaeraceae; genus JAKBAP01. Next base: position 27,636 of record DAIDHE010000140.1, read on the forward strand.
GCGACTGGCCGTCGACCGTGGCTGCGGCCGGCTCGAATGGTCCGTGCTCGACTGGAACATCCCCTCGATCGCCTTCTACAAGGGCCACGGCGCACGGCCGATGGACGACTGGACCGTCTTTCGCGTCGACGAGGGGGATCTCTTGCGACTGGCCGAGACGCCGGAAGCGGTCCGTATCGCGGGAACCGAAAAGGACCGCCCATGAGCCGGTTCGTTCAGCCCCACATCCAGGCGATGCAGGGCTACATCCCCGGCGAACAACCGCGGGGTGTGGGGTTTATCAAGCTCAACACTAATGAAAACCCCTTTCCTCCCTCGCCTCGCGTTTTCGAGGCCCTGACCGCCTCGATCGGCGACCGGCTCAGGCTGTATCCCGACCCGGTCGCGACCGAGTTCCGCAAGACGGCGGCGGCCTTGCACGGCGTCGAGCCCGACATGATCCTGGCCGGCAACGGATCGGACGACCTGCTCACGATCATCACCCGCGCCTTCGTCGGGCCGGGCGATCGGGCGGCGTTCGCATCTCCCAGCTACCTCCTCTATTCAACGCTCGTCTCGCTTCAGAACGGCCGGACGGCGGTCGTTCCGTACGGACCCGGCTGGTCGCTCGACGCAGGCTCGTTCCTCGGGCAAGGATTCAAGTTGGCGTTTTTGGCCAATCCCGACAGCCCCTCGGGGACCGTTCAGCCCCGCGCCTGGATCGCCGAGCTGGCCGGCCGCCTGGACTGCCCCCTGGTGGTCGACGAGGCGTACGCCGATTTCGCCGACCCCGACGGGCATGCGATCCCGCTCATCGCCGATCACCCAAACGTGATCGTCACGCGCTCGTTCAGCAAGGGATACAGCCTGGCCGGGCTGCGGCTGGGCTATGCGATCGCCCGCACCGAGGTCGTCGCCGAGCTCATGAAGATCAAGGACTCGTATAATTGCGACGCCTTGTCTCAGGCAGCCGGTATCGCCGCTCTGCGCGACCAGGAACATCTCGCCCAGAACCGGGCGAGGATCCTGGCAACCCGGCGGCGGCTGACCGACGCCCTTCGCGGCATGGGTTACACGGTCGACGAGAGCGCTGCCAATTTCGTGTGGGCGACGGGGGGACGGCCGGCCCGCGAAACGTTCACCTGGCTCAAGGAACGGCTGGTTCTGGTCCGGCTCATGAGCTATCCCGGATTCCCCGAGGGACTGCGGATCACCGTCGGGACCGATCACGAGATCGACCGACTGCTGGAATTGCTCCGCGAGATCCCTTGAGCGAGCATCGCCCAATTCCGCTACAATCGGCCGCTCCGGTGAACCTGGAGGCCGGCTTCTTTTCGCAGGGGACTTTCGCCGTGAACCCGACGCCTCGCTCGAGCGAGATCAGCCGGACCACTCGTGAGACCAAGATCGCGCTCGAGCTCTCGATCGACGGCCAGGGTCGGGCCCGGGTCGCAACCGGGATCGGCTTTCTGGACCACATGCTCGAGCTTTTCGCCCGGCATGCGCTCGTGGATCTGACGGTGGAATGCGAGGGCGACCTGCGCGTCGACGGGCACCACACGACCGAGGACGTGGGGATTTGCCTGGGGCAGGCCATCGACCGGGCGCTCGGCGACCGGGCGGGAATCAGGCGTTACGGACACGCGGTCCTGCCGATGGACGAGACGCTGGTGACGGTGGCCGTCGATCTGGGAGGCCGGCCGTTCTGGGTCTGGAATGCGACGATGCCGACCGCGAAGATCGGGGATTTCGACAGCGAGCTGGTGGCCGATTTCTGGCAGGCGGTCGCCACCCACGCGCGGATGAATTTACACGTGAATGCCCACTATGTCCGCAATTCCCACCACCTGAGCGAGGCGATTTTCAAGGGGGCCGCGCGGGCGCTTCGCGACGCGATGGAGCTCGATCCCCGGTCGAGCGAGATCCCCTCGACGAAGGGGACGCTCTAAGTGGCCTCCGCTGAGCATCCCGCGGCCGCACGCGGCGCTGGGGTCGGCCGGCTGGTGAACGGGTTCCTGGTCGCGCTGGCGTTCGGGCTCCTGGGCGTGGTGATCTACCGCAATCGAGCGGCCATCGCCGAGGTCGCCGCGCGCCCGATCGACCCCACTCTGCTCGCGCCCGCGCTTCTTTGCTACCTGGTCGCCATGGTCTCGACCTTCATCCGCTGGCATTTGCTCGTGCGGGTGATCGAGCCCCGGTTCCCGCTCCGGTCAACGCTGCTGTTGGGCTTCATCGGGAACGTCTTCAACCTGGTGATCCCAGGCGCTGTCGGCGGCGACGTGATCAAGGCCGCCTACCTGGCTCGGATGCACATCAAGCGCACCCAGGCAATCGCCTCGATGGTGATCGACCGCATTCTGGGGCTCCTGGGTTTGTTCGTGCTGGCGTCGATCGCTGGGCTGTTCGCCTGGTCAGACGCGCCCGCGGTCGTCCACCGGCTGATCGTGACGGCGTGGGTCGCGCTTGCGATCGGGCTTGCGCTCCTGGCGGCGATCTTCACCCAGGCGATCTCCCGGTTCATCCCCGCGCGGGCGATCGCGGGCTCGCGGCTGGGGGTTGTGATGGCCGAGCTCCACGTGATGTCGGCCACGTATCGCGGCCGGCTCGGGGTGGTGGCCGGGGCCGGGACGATCTCGGTGCTCAATCACGCCCTCAACGTCGTCTCCTTTTATCTGGTCGGCCTGACCCTCTATCCCAAGATGACAACGACCCTGATCGATCATTTCTTGCTCACGCCGCTCGTGCTCTTCACGATGGCCGTGCCACTGCCGTTTGGGGCGCTCGGGGTCACCGAGGGAGTCGGCAAGGAGCTCATGGGGCTGGTCAATCACCCCAACGGAGCGCTCGCGATGATGGGTTTCCGGCTGGTGATGTACAGCGGGGGGTTGATCGGGGCCGTGGTTTATCTGATCAAGCTGAAGGAAGTTCGCGAGCTGACGTCGGCCCCAAGAGCTGTCGAGAACGACGAATGACGAAAGTGCCCCGTCGCGAAGCGGCCGGTGGGGCTCTATGATATTGGTCTTGCCGACCGCGAACCAAAAGACGGTGGATTGAACGAACCGGGGAACCCGAAGAGACCATGTCACGTTACGCTCGCTTTTTCGCCGGGGTGGGAGTCCTGGCTGGAGTTTTGATTGGGGCCGCGCCCGAGCCGGGGCTCAAGGCCGCCCTTGACAAGATCAATCCAGGGGCGCTCCTCGAGCACATCAAGGTGCTGGCATCCGACGATTTCGAGGGCCGCGGGCCCGGAACGCCGGGCGAGGACAAGACCGTCGCCTATGTAACGGGCGAGTTTCAGAAGCTTGGCCTCAAGCCCGGCAACCCCGACGGAACCTACACCCAGGCCGTCCCCCTGGTGGGCTTTCAGGCCAAGACCGTCGCCGGCTCATTCGAGTGCAAGGGCAAGTCGATCGCGCTTTCGTTTCCCACCGATTTCGTCGCCGTCTCGCGGCGGCTGGCGCAAGAGGTCAACGTCGAGAACTCGGACGTCGTCTTCGTGGGCTACGGCGTCGTCGCGCCCGAGTACAACTGGGACGATTACAAGGGGCTCGACGTCCGGGGCAAGACGCTGCTCATGCTCGTCAACGACCCGCCGGTCGCCGACCCCAAAAACCCCGCCGCCCTCGACCCCGCCGTCTTCAAGGGTCGCGCGATGACCTATTACGGGCGCTGGACGTATAAGTACGAAATCGCCTCGGAAAAAGGCGCAGCCGCCGTGATCCTGGTCCACGAAACCGACGCCGCCGGCTCTCCGTTCGAGGTCGTCCAGGGAAGCTGGAGCCGCGAGAATTTCGAGATCGCCGCCGCACCGACCGGGCAGACCCCCGCGCGGGTCGCCGTCGAGGGCTGGATCCCAGTAGAAAAGGCCCGGCAGATCTGCGCGGCCTCAGGGCGCGAGCTCGAGGCCCTCAAGAAAGCCGCGGCCCGCCGCGATTTCCGCCCCGAGCCGCTCGACTGCCGCGCCAGGTTCGCCATCTCGAGCACCCTTCGCGAGATCAAGTCGCGCAACGTGGTCGCCCGGCTCGAGGGGACCGACCCCAACCTCAAGAACGAGTCGGTCGTGTTCACCGCCCACTGGGACCACCTGGGCCGCGACGAGACGCTCAAGGGGGACCAGATCTATAACGGCGCTGTCGACAACGCCTCGGGCGTGGCCTCGGTGCTTGAGATCGCCCGCGCCTTCACCCAGGTCCAGCCAGCCCCCAAGCGGTCGATCGTGTTCCTGATCGTGACCGCCGAGGAAAAGGGCCTGCTGGGGGCCAAGTATTACGCCGCCCACCCCCTGTATCCGCTCGCGAAAACCCTGGCGAATATCAACATCGACGGCATCAACGTCTGGGGTCCGACCAAGGACGTGATCTCGATCGGGATGGGCCAGTCGACGCTCGATGACGTGCTGGCCGAGGTCGCCAAGCAGTATGGCCGGGTGGTCCTGCCCGACGCCGAGCCCGAGAAGGGGTATTACTATCGCTCGGATCATTTCGAGTTCGCGAAGGTCGGCGTGCCCGCGCTCGATCCTGACGGCGGTCGGCAATTCGTGGGGAAATCGGCCGATTTCGGCCAGAAGAAGCACGACGAATATACGGCTCAGGATTACCACAAGACCAGCGACCAGGTGAAACCCGACTGGGATCTGACGGGAGCTGTCGAGGATCTGCGGCTGCTGTTCGAGGCGGCGTACCGGGTGGCGCAGGGTGATCGCTACCCCGAGTGGAAGCCGGGGAGCGAATTCCGGGCTCGGCGCGAGGCGATGCTCAAGGCGGTCAAGCCATGACCAGGCCCGGGCTGGCGGCCGTGGTCGTGTGGGCTGGGCCCGGGAGCAGCCAGGCGTGAAACGCGGGTCGGGGTTTGTGATCGCGGCCCTGGTCGCGGCGGGGATCGCGGCGGCCGCTGCTGGACTCGACGCCCGCACCCGCTGGGTCGAGACCGCTTTCGACGCGGTCGCTCACCTGTTTTACGAAGTCCCCTTGCTCGAGCGCCTACGCAGGCCGTCCCAGCTCGCGCTTGTCCGCGAACAACTGGCCATCGGCTCGGCTCTGCTCGTGATGGCTCTCGCCGCCTGCTCGATGCTCGAGCGGCACGGCCGCCGGCTGGTTCTCATCCTGGGCGTGGCTTACGTCATTCGCGCGACCGTCTGGATCGCCGGCGGGAACTTGCCGCTCGTCCCCGGCGATAGTTGCCATTACCTCGAGATCGCCACGTCGGTGCTCCGCGGCGAGGGGCCGGTCAAGCATTACGTCGAGAGCTATTTCCGTGACTATCCCGCCATTCGCGAGGGCAGGGGAGTGCTCGACGACTGGGCAACCCCGCTCGACGCCTATGTTCGCGCCTTCGCCTTTCGGCTCGCCGGGGAGGGAGGCTCAAGCTCGATCGAGAGCCGGATCACGGTCGCCAAGGCGACGAGCTTCCTCACGAATCTGCTCTGCCTGCCCGCGCTCTATCTGTTCGCCGTGCGCAGATACGACCGGCGGATCGCGCTCCTGGCCACGGCGGCCCTGGCCGTTCTGCCGGTCCACGCGATCTACGCGGGGTTCATCCTGCGCGAGAGCCTGACAGCGCTCACCGCGATCCTGGCCGTCTGGGCGATCGGCGAGATGATCGCGGCGAAAACGTTGGGGCGCTCGTGCGGCTGGGCCGTCCTCGCGGGCGTTCTCGGGGGCCTGGCGGCGCTGTCGCGCAACACCGCGCTGGCCTTGCTCGCCGCCGCCGGGCTCTACATCCTCGCGACCCACGCACGCAAGAAACTCATCCCGCTCGCAGTCTGGACGCTGACAGCACTCGTCGTCATGTTCCCCTGGGCGTGGGCCACGTTCCAGGAATATGGTAGCCCCTTTTATTCCTATACAGGATACTTTGAGTACAACTTTTCCTGGACCGTCCATCATTACGAGCAAGGCAACACTCGACCCGACCAGTTCTATACCCTGGCGAACATGCCGTCGATCGTGCGAGTGAAATCCAAATCGCTGGTCTTGATCGCCGTTTATTCGACGATGATCGTGGGTTTGCCACTCGTCGCGGGGTTCGCGCGGCGGCTCGTGAAGCCGGGGCCGACCGGGCGCGAGACCGACCGCCTCGTGCTTTCGATCGCGGTCCTGTTCGTGATCGCCACCTTGAAGACGATCGCCGACATCACCCAGGTCGAGCAGCTTGGGCGGTATTACCTGCCAGTGTTCGCGCTTTTGCTGCCAGGGGCGACGGCGGGCGTCGTCGAGTGGCTCGACGGGCTCGACGCCCGACCCGCGCTTTACCGCGCTGTCGGCGTGCTCTGGTGCGCCCTCGTCTGGGCCGACCCGACCTGGGCCTACGATGCGTCGTGGCTCACGAAGCCATTTCAGCTCCACTGGCCGGGGATCAACGAGTCGGGCGCGTGGATCGAGCGCCATCCCGAAATCGTTCCCAAGGACGCACGGATCATGACATGGTTTCCCTGGGAATTGCGCGCGACCAGCGACCGCGCGACCATTCTCATGCCGCGCAATTACAATGCCAGGCGGATCCAGGAGGTCGTGCGTCAATACGGCGTGACACACATTCTGTGGGGTTCGTTCGAGCCGCCGCCGTATTTCGAGATCAACCCCGAGGCGTGGGCGCTCGAGCTCGATCGCCTGCGCGTCGAGCTTGGGCTTACCGAGAGCCGCGAGGTCTATCGCACCACGGGAGACATCTTTTTCCCGGTGCGGCTCTACCGATTGCGATGAATCGTCCCGGTCGAGCGGGCGGGAACGAGAGGCGAACGACGATGCGGGCTTCACGCTGGATTCTGCTCGGGCTGCTCGTTCTCGCGGCCTGGTATCGCGCGCACACGTTTGGCCCGAGCGTGCGCGCGGCCGTGGGTTACGATTTCTGGCCGCGCACGATCGGCGAATCCGAGCCGCTCGACTGCGACGAGGCGGCCTACGCCTATATCGGCAGGCGGATCCTGACGGGCGACGTCCTCTATCGCGACGTCACCGAAAACAAACCTCCGCTCGGATACTGGGTCTATGCGGCCGCCGTGGCTCTGGGCGGTTATCGCGAGCTGGCGATCCGGCTGCTTCCTTACCCGTTCATCCTCGGCACGACGGCGCTCGTCTGGTGGATCGCCGCGCGAATGGGCGGCCGGCTCGCGGCCGCGGTCGCCGCGTGGCTTTTCATCATGCTCTCGACCGATCCCTACCTCTTCGGCAACGGTTCTGATTTTGAACACATCATGAATTGTTTTTCGGTCGCCATGCTCGCTCTTTTGGCGTCCGGGCGCCCGAGCCGGCGGCTTGTGTTCGCGGCTGGGGTCTGCCTGGGCCTGGCGGTCCTGGTGAAGCAAGTCGCGATCGTCCAGGCCCTGCCGGCGGTCCTTTTGCTTGTGGCGAGGAAGGGTCGGCTTCCTTTGGGCTGTGGGAGTCTCTTGCGCTGTCGTCCCATTTGAGGAGGTCGCCGCTGGCGTGTGCGCTGCTGCCGTGCATCTGCCCTGAATGACCTGACCTGGGCGCTGAAACTCCGCCCAACTCCTGCAGACAGCATGTTCGTTGTACGTCATGGTCAGGCACAGACTCCTGCCGTGTCAGAGCTTGATGTTAGCACAGAACCACATCAAAAAACCTTACCACCGCAGAAACTCCCATGACATAGACATGCCTGCGCTCGCGAGCAGAGCCGATCTATTCAGGCTCAGGGTGCCAGGACACAGGCCAAGACTGACCTGGCCAGCTGCCGTGAGCTTTGCTGCGGGTGGTGATGCCTCGGGGTTGCCGCGGCCGGACTGGCCGTCCTGCGCCCAGCCGCTGCATGCATCCACCTCCCTCTCGTCGCTGCCCCTCCTGCCCTGCTCCTCCTCTGCGCACGCGCGGCGCGGCCACTCCTTGTCCGCCTGCGCCTGCTGCTGCTTCGAGGCAGCCGTCCTGTCGCGCTCGAAGCAGGCCGCGCACTCCTTGCTCTGCTCCACAGCCGCAGCCGCCGCTGCCGAGAGCTGCTGCGCCCGGTGGTCCGCACTGGCCTGCCTCCCCTTCTCTGCTGCCCAGGTCAGCCTTGCAGCTGCGTCCGGGACTGCTGGCATGCTGGAGCGCTGCTCAGCTTCCTCGCGTCCCTGGTCAGCACTGGCGCCCCTCTGGTACACTGCGCTGTCCAGTCGAGCCTGGAATGGGGGCGTTGTGCCGGCCGCGCCAGGGGCGGCCTGCTTCTCTGGTCGCCCAGGAACTTCAACTTGCTCTGCATGCGAGCTGCCGGCAGGTGCCTCCACCACTGCAGG
>DAIDHE010000158.1 GCA_027459775.1 Planctomycetales bacterium
CGGCGAGGCGAATCCTTCAGACAGCGTCTGGTTCTGGCGCCGTTCGCATTGAAAAGCGATCGTGGTTCGCATCCCGCCAGCGAGACTCGAATAACATGTTAACATTGGATACGGATCCGCGACCGTCGGGCAAGACAAATCCCCTTGATTCCGCAACCCTGGATCTGGCTCCGAGGAGAGGCCGTGATGCCGTCGTCCAATCCGCCTCCAATCGCCCTGAGCTCGCTCTCGATCCATGACTTTCGGGGGATCGAGCAGCTCGACCTCGACTTCCGAGATCCCACGGGCTCGCCGAACAGGCTTGTCGTCCTGGGCGGGCCCAACGGCAGCGGCAAGACGGCCGTCCTCGAGGCAGCGCTGATCGCACTGGGCGGGAGCGATTTGGCTGTGGGGCCGACCGACGATCGCGACATCCGCAAAGGGAGCAAGGGATGGGCGATCAAGGCCGTCATCACGCATTATTCAAAGGATGGCTTCAGAAAGGACGTGCCAGTCCTCAAAGCGTCGGGGCCGTCGGCCGGCCGGATCCATCCCACGGCGCCTCACTGGTATTTCTCGTCGTGGCGTACTCCCAGTCTCGTCGGCTCGGTCAACGTGACGGTCGGCAAGCAAGGCCGCCGTCCCGACAAGACGGAACGCAACCGCCTTCTGAACGTGAAACTGCAACTCGTGAATGCCGCCGCGGTCGAACGTTTCGCGGGGGCGAGCCGACCATCATCCGGCAATTACTCGAGGTGGATCACCGGCATCAACGAGAGTTGGAAGACGTTTTATCCAGACCTTGGCGGCGAGTTCGCCGTCGACCTTGTCGATTCGGCGAGCGATAACGAAGGCTCGTTCGACGTCTTCTGCAAACGCAAGGGCGCGGCGATGCTTTCCGTCGACGATCTGAGCGCGGGCCAACTGGAGCTCTTTCTGTTCCTGGCCTCACTCGTCCTCAACGACGATCGCGAAGGAATCGTCTTCATCGACGAGCCTGAACTGCACCTCGATCCTCAGTGGCATGCGCCGATCGTCAGGACGCTCATGGATCGGCAACCCCGCGCCCAGTTCATCGTGGCCACCCATTCTCCCGAAATCTACGCCGCCGCCATGTCCTACGAGCGTCATTTCCTGGTGCCCGAGGACGACCCCCGCGCCCAGGCGTGGCCGCGAGTCGGGGCCATGGCGGAGGCCTGATCGGCCATGGCGCTGGACATCGCACGCAGTTCGCTTTACAGCGGCCAGATCAACCTTTGGGTCGAGGACGCCTTGACACGGGACTACCTCGACGCACTCTGGAACGACCCGGCCGTCAAGTTCCTCATCGGCGGAGGTCGCGAAGGGGTCCAGGCGATCCTGAAAGACGCCGAGGAGGCGGGATATCGCAACGTCTACTGCGTTATCGACCGCGACTTCGGCAAGTCAAACCATGCGGATTGGTCGACGCCGGGGAAAACGTTCCGTAGGTTTGTTCTTCCGCGGCACGAGATCGAGAATTACCTGCTCGAGGCCTCGGCCTTACAGGCGAGCTCCTATCAGAATCGCGGTCTCGACCTGCAATCGATCGAAGACCGGATGCTCGGGAAATCGAGGGATCTCCTCTGGTGGTCCGCCTGTCGGGAAGTGATCGCCGTGCTGAGGGGGCGTTTCCGGGAATCGTTCGTTCCCGACCCGACTCAATCGGTGGCCGACGAAAAAGCCGCGTTCGATCACATCTGTGAATCGGACTGGTTCCGCAAGCTCGCGACAGAGGCGGGCAGCTCGTCGAGGAAGGATGTTCTTACTCTCCTGAAGAAGTCCCACGCCCAGGCGAAGAAACGTCTCAGGAATGGAAATTGGCGGCAGGACTTCGCGGGGAAGGAGATCCTCCGCGACGTCGCGGGCTGGATGTGCGACCGCGCGAGGATTCCGAGGTTTCCAACGAGCGATTCGGAATTCTATACCGACCTTGCCAAGCAGGTCGCCCGATGGCAGGCCGCGAATCAGAAGGCGTCCGGCGATCTGGTCGACCTGCTCCACGCACTGAAAAACCGGATCTAGGCCGCGCTCGCGCTCACGGACGCCGGACTTCCCGTTCCCCCAGAGCTTTGTTCGTCGGAGCTTTGAGATATCGATGGCCTTACCAACTGGCGAAAATCCAGCCCATCGCCACGAGCGAAACCATCCAGTAAAGCCCCATCAAGCGTCCGAGGCGATCCAGCCAGTCCGCGGCCGGTCGATACCCCCAGGACAGGAGCGAAAGCACCCACGCCGCGGCGGCCGCGCTTCCGGCCATGAGGGGCGTGCCGTAGACCGCGATGAGCTCGGTGGTCGAGAAGAAGGAATTCTGATTCGCCCGCATCGCGCATCCGATCAGGGCAGCGCCGAGAACCAGGGCCGAGCTGACAGCACAGCAGACCGCGACGCCCGGTCGCCCGAGCAGCCGTCGCAATCGAGGTCGCGGACTCCGGAGCTGTAGGACCAGCGTCGCCGCCGTCCACATTGCGGCGGGAGGCGCGGACAAGAACACGACGCGCTGGATCAGAGATCCCAGATTCCTGACCGGGCCCAGGGGAGGATCCGTGGGCCAGACGGCGCGATGGATCTCAATCCCCGCGACCGTGGCCGCGATCAGGATTATGGCATCGAGCAGGGTGAATCTCCGCGCGGGTCGAGGCTGCATCGTGCCCATTATGGGACGATAGACTTGCCCACGCAACCGGCGGCCCGCGGGCCGCAACAGGCAAGGACGCCAGCCCTCGGCCCTCGGTCACGGCCCGACCAGCGACCAGGCCAAGATCGGCAGCCATGCCATCCAGTAGAGCCCCAGCAGCCGGCCCAGGCGATCGGCCCAGTCGGCCGAGGGGCGATAGCCCTGAACCAAGATCAAGAGGATCCACGTGGATACGACGGTGGCGCCGGCCGTCGTGGGCAATCCGAAGAGCATGAGCGAGCTGATCAAGAAGTAGGGACTGCCAGCCCCCAGCCCAAAGCCCAGCACCGCGATCCCGACGACCAGGGCCGAAACCGCCGCGCAGCAAACCGCCGCTCCCGGGCGCAAGAAAACTCGTCGCCAGCGCCGCTGGCGCGGCCTGGTCGAAAGAGCCAGGACGGCCGCCGTCCACATCGCGGCCAGGGGCGTCAAGAAAATCATCACCCTGAGCAAGATCCCGCGGGGATCCCGGGCCTGGACGAACGGCGGAGCTTCGGACCAGAAGGCGCGATGAAGCGCCAGACCGACGGCCGTGGCCGCCACCAGGGCCATCGCGTCGAGCAGGGAAAACCGCCGGGCCAATCTCGGTTCCATCACGCCCAGTCTAAAACCCTGTTTTCGTCACCGCAACCCGCGAAGCTCGCCCGTCACGAAAAGTCGCCGCCTGACCGAGCAAGACTCACAAAAAGAGCTGAAATCGCGGCCAGATCAGGCTCGTCGAGGTCGCGAGATATCCCGGCCCCATGATCACGGAACCGGCGAAAGGAGCGTGCCGCGAGTCCAAATACATGCGCATATAAAAGTTCAAGTGTTCGTTGGCGCCGAGGTCGGTCGCCACGATGCGGTTGGTATGGTTTTGGGGGTCGGAGAAGCTGACGGCGAAGTTGTTGTCGCCAAACTTCATCATCCGCGCGCTCGAACCGGCAGGACGAGTCGGGAATCTCACGGCTCGGGCGGGTCCGGCGCGACCGGATGCCAGGGACGACGGGCGGCAAGCTGGTACTTGTCCCGCATCGCGGCGTGGTAGTCGGCCGAGGGATTCTTTGCCTGAAGGCTCTTGATCACCCGATAGGCCGGGGCTTGGTCGGGATCTCGAGCGATTCGTTCGATGCGCGCCAAGAGATTCTCAATCGTCTGTCGGTGGGTTCGCTCCCGCTCCGCATGGAAGAGAGCCCGCGCCTGATAGACGCCCCTCAATCGTCCGAGGTCGAGAAGCCCCATCCCCAGGCCCAACAGTGCCACGACGATCAATGCGGCCCGCAACGTGAATCGCAATCGGGGCGGATTCATGGCCAGGACTTTCTTCCGCGATGTCGGCGAACGGGTAGGAAATCCCCGCCCGGCGTCCCAGACCGCTCGATCTCCGAACCGTCGATTCGTGGAGCGACTCGCCGCGGAGCATTGTCTTCCGCCCAAATATGCCCGGCAGGATTTGAACCTGCAACCTTTAGCTCCGGAGGCTAACGCTCTATCCAGTTGAGCTACGGGCACGTCTATCCAGAATTGCACTCGCGGGCGGCGGGTTTGTCAAGGGCGCGGAGCCCGCGATCAGCACCCACGGCCTCTTCCCCCCCTTCACGGCAGCTCGAAGCCCAACCGGATCAGAATCGAACCGAGCGCCAGGAGGGGAAGACCTGTCACCGCGGTGTGGTCCTCGGTCTCGATCGTTTCGAACAAGGCGATGCCATGCGATTCCAGTTTATAAGAGCCCGCGCAATCGAGCGGCAAGTCGCGCTCGACGTAGCGCTCGATGGCCGCTCGCGAGAGCGGGCGCATCACCAGCGTGGTCACGTCGAGATGGGCGTGGATCTCGGCGCCGCTCCACACGGCCACGGCCGTGATCAGCCGATGCCCCCGGCCCGCCAGTTGCGTGAGCTGCTCGATCGCCCCTTCGACCGATTTCGGCTTGCCCAGCACCCGTTTCTCATGCCAGACCACCTGATCGCCGCCGATCACCACCGCCCCGGGCTCGATCAGGGCCACGCTCTCGGCTTTCTCGCGAGCCAGCGTTTGGGCCAGCCCGATCGGGTCCGAAACGTCGGCCTTGATCGCATCCTCGTCGCACACGGGAGCACGACAGCGAAACGGCACGCCCAGCCGCTCGAGCAAGGCCCGGCGATACGGCGACGTGCTCGCCAGAACGAGCTCGCGCGGACCAACGATCACCGGGTCTTGCTCGCTCATCACACACGCCTCATTAGACCCCCAGTGCCGCGACAAGTTCACCGGCGGGGAGAATAAACCCGAAATAGAAGTCGCCAAAGAGCGCATAGCGCGCCGAGCTCTCGTCAAACCGCATGGTGTAGACGATGTCCTTGAGATACTGGGGATTCCGCGCCCAAAGCGTCACGCCCCACTCCCAATCGTCGAGCCCCGTCGACGCCGTGATCACTTGCATCACCTTGCCGGCGAACTTCATCCCGCTACGGCCGTGCTGCGCCATCAGCTCGGACCGTTTCTCAAACGGAAGCAAATACCAGTTCTGATCGCCCGAGCGCATCTTGCTCATGGGATAGAAACAAAGGCACGGCCAGTCGGGGAATTCGGGAAAGAGCCGCTGCTTGTTCATGGGAACCAGGCGGTCGGCGTAGGCCGCCACCTTGGCCTTGTACGCCGGCGTTTCGGGGTCGACCCCCTCGCGGTCGCGGAGGATCTTTGCATAATCGTCGACCGATGGGACGTATTCCGAGACCTCGGTGATCGAATAAAACGAATACGCCCCCCGCAGGGCCGGCCCCATGGGCGAGGCCTGCACGGCGGTTTCCAGCGCGTGGATCGCCTTCAGGTCGGACCCGGCGGCGACAATCCCGAAATCGGCCTTGTGACCCAGGAGCGCGAAACACTGGAGCTGCTCGATCCCGGGCCACGATGTCTTGTCCAGCAGGCGGGCCAGCTCGCGCCGCCCGGCCTCGCGCTCGTCTTCCGCCAGCCGGGCCAGCCGGTCGCGGTCGATCTGGTAATACAGGTGAAAGAAATGCCAGCCGTTCTCGAGCGCGAGCGACGCCGGCGCGACCTGGGCTGTGTGTTCACGAGACACGGCAAGTGGACCCTCAATATCGCGAGCCGGCGTTCCGGCGATGATTCGGTTTGCCAGAAACCGATTGTACGCGACCCGGGCGGCCGCGCGAACCGCCGGGATTGTACTGGGCCAGGCCCTGGCCTATGATGATCGCGGCGCGGCGGGCCGGGTTCACACGGCCTGGGGTCGTCCGCGGCGTCCTATCGGATGTGCAGGGATTGACAGCGAGGGTCACGACATGGCGACGACAGGGGCCGGGATGACGCGCGGGCGGATTTACGACGACATCACCCAGACGATCGGCAACACGCCCTTGATCCGGCTGCGCAGGGTCACGCGGGGCTGCCACGCCGAGGTCGCCGCCAAGCTCGAGAATTTCAACCCCCTGTGGTCGGTCAAGGACCGCATCGGCGTCGCGATGATCGACGCCGCCGAGCAAGCCGGCCTGATCGCCAAGGACACGGTGATCATCGAGCCCACGAGCGGCAACACGGGGATCGCGCTGGCGTTCACGTGCGCGGCCCGCGGTTATCGGTTGATCGTGACCATGCCCGAGAGCATGAGCCTCGAGCGGCGGCGGCTCTTGAAGGCGTTCGGGGCCGAGATCGTGCTCACCCCGGCGGCCGAGGGGATGCCCGGGGCCGTCCGCAAGGCCGAGGAGCTCGTGCACGCGACGCCCGGCTCGTTCATGCCCCAGCAGTTCAACAACCCCGCCAACCCCGAGATCCACCGCCGCACCACCGCCGAGGAAATCTGGCGCGACACCGACGGCCGGGTCGACGTCCTGGTCTGCGGCGTGGGGACCGGCGGCACGATCACCGGCTGCGGCGAAGTCCTCAAGAGCCGCAAGCCGTCGGTCGAGATCATCGCCGTCGAGCCGGTCAATTCGCCGGTGATCTCCCAGAACCGCCGCCACGAGCCGCTCCGGCCCGGCCGGCACATGATCCAGGGCCTGGGCGCGGGCTTCATCCCCGGCGTGCTCAACACCCAGATCATCGACGACGTCATCACCGTCCGCGACGAGGACGCCTTTGACATGGCGCGCAGGCTCGCCCGCGAAGAGGGGATGCTCTGCGGGATCTCGTGCGGGGCCGCCGCCGTCGGCGCCATCCAGGTCGCCTCCCGCCCCGCCTACGCCGGCAAGCTGGTCGTCGTCGTCTTGCCCGACCTGGGCGAACGCTATCTCTCAACCCCGCTCTTCCCCGAATAAATGCAAGAAACCGAGCCCACCATCCGGGCGCATGCGCTCGACCTACTCGAGATTCCGCGCTCGATCCATGACCAGATGGTCGCTCACTGCCTCAAGGAAGCGCCTCTCGAATGCTGCGGGATCCTGGGCGGCGCGCCCCCACGCGCCCGCTCGATCCACCCCCTGCGAAACGCGGCCCAGAGCCCCGTGCTCTACGAGGCCGACCCGATGGACCTCATCACCGCGATCCGGTCCCTCCGCGAACACCAGGCCGAAATCGTCGCCATCTACCATTCGCATCCGAAGTGGGCTGCGATACCCAGCGCCACCGACCTCCGTCTCAACTACTACGGACCCGTCCCCCGCGTCATCGTCTCGCTCGCCGGTCAAACCCCGGTCGTCCGCGTCTGGGAGCTCGAGCCCGAAACCTACCACGAGCTCGCCTGGCGGATCGTCGACGACGCATGACGAGCCCAGAACCGGCACGCCGACAGCCCAATTCCCCCCCCGGGCACGGAGGGGGAATATTGTCGAATCGGCACGCGCCGGATAGACTTGGAGCGAACGATTCCCGACACTCAATCGAGACTTTTTGCTCCATGCAACGAACACTCATCATCCTCAAGCCCGACTGCGTTCAGCGCAGGCTCGCGGGAACGATCCTGGCGCGGTTCGAGGCCAAGGGTCTGCGGGTGGCCGCGCTCAAGCTCATCCAGGTCGACCGCGCGCTCGGCGAAAAACATTACGCCGAGCATCAAGGCAAGCCGTTCTTCGAGGGCTTGATCGGCTTCATCACGGGCGGCCCGGTGGTGGTCGGCGTGCTCGAGGGAAACGAGGCGATCGCCGTCGTGCGAACGATGCTGGGCGCCACCAACGGCGCGGTCGCCGCGCCCGGGACCGTCCGCGGCGATTTCTCGATCAGCAAGCAAAACAATCTGGTCCACGGCAGCGACAGCCCGGAATCGGCGGCGCGCGAAATCGCTCTCTGGTTCGGCCGAGACGAGGTCGTCGCCTACACCCTCGCCGACGAAGTCTGGGTGGGCGGAAGCGTCTAAGGGCGGCCCATGTCCAAAACCACCGACAAGGCCGAGATCGAGCGGCTGCGAACCGATCTCGATCGGCATAATCGCCTGTATTACGAGCAGGCCGAGCCTGAGATCAGCGATCGCGAATACGATCGGCTGATGGCGCGGCTGATCGAGCTCGAGGCGCTTCATCCCGAACTGGCGACGCCCGACAGCCCGAGCCGGCGGGTGGGGGGGCGGCCGCTCGAGGGCTTCGCGACCGTGCGCCACGCGGCGCCCATGCTGTCGATCGACAACACCTATTCCTACGGCGAATTGCGCGAGTGGGACCAGCGAGTGCGCAAGGGACTGAACCCCGGCGAGCCCGTGCGGTACGTGGTCGAGCTCAAGGTCGACGGCGTGGCCGTCTCGCTGCGCTATGAGCAAGGCGTGCTCGTCCTGGGCGCGACCCGCGGCGACGGCGAACGGGGCGACGACGTCACCGCCAACATCCGCACCGTCCGCGACATCCCCCTCACGCTCAGGAACGGGCCCGAGCTACTCGAGGTCCGCGGCGAGGTCTACATGACCACCGCCGAGCTCGCGCGTCTGAACGTGATCCGGCGCGAAAACGGCGACGCCCCCTATGCCAACCCCCGCAACGTCACCGCCGGCTCGCTCAAGCTGCTCGACTCCCGGCTCTGCGCCCAGCGCAGGCTGAAATTCCTCGCGCACGGGGTCGGAGAGACCAGGGGCGTCGCCTCGACCTCGTACCAAGCACTGACCCAGGCCATGAAAGCCTGGGGCCTGCCCATCAGCCCACACACCGCTGCTTACGACGGCATCGAACCCGTCATCGACCACGCCGAACGCTGGCGGACCGAACGCAACAACCTCGAATTCCAGACCGACGGCCTGGTCGTCAAAGTCGACGACCTCCACCAGCGCGAACGACTCGGCAGGACGAGTAAAAGCCCGCGCTGGATGATCGCATACAAATATGAGGCCGAACAGGCCGTCACCCGCGTGCTCGCCATCCAGATTCAAGTCGGCAAGACCGGAAAACTGACGCCGGTAGCCGATCTCGAGCCCGTTCCGCTCGCCGGCACGACCGTCAAGCGCGCGACCCTGCACAACGCCGACGAGATCAAGCGCAAGGATCTGCGGATCGGCGACTCGGTCGTGATCCAGAAGGCCGGCGAGATCATCCCCCAGGTGATCCGCGTCCTCGCAGAGGCCCGCACCGGCGCCGAGAAGCCGTTCAAGTTCCCCAGCAAATGCCCGAGCTGCGGCGGTCCCGTCGAGAAGTCGGGCGACCTGGTCGACGTCTTTTGCGTCAACCGTCCCTCGCGTTGTCCCGATCAGCTCAAGGAATGGCTTCGCTGGTTCGCCCATCGCGACGCGATGGACATCGAGGGCCTGGGCGAAAAACTCGTCGGCCAGCTGGTCGAGCAAAAGCTCGTCCACGGCCTCCCCGATCTTTACCGGCTCGATGTCGAGACGCTCTCGAACCTCGAACGCATGGGCGAAAAATCCGCCCAGAACCTCGTGAAGGCGCTCGAGGAAAGCAAGCGTCGCTCGCTCGACCGCTTCTTGACGGGACTCACCATCCGCCACCTGGGCTCGCGAATGGCCGAGGTGGTCGCCGAACGCGTCGGCACGCTCGAGCACATCCGTCACATGAGCCTGGAAGAGCTCGAATCGATCCCCGACGTCGGCCCCATCGTGGCGGCGAGCATTCACGAGTATTTCCAGGACCGCGAGAACCAGGAAATGCTCGACGAGCTGGCCCAGCTCGGCGTCGCTCCCGAGCCCTATCGAGCCCCGACGTTCCAGAGCGGAACGGTCCCCTTCGCCGACATGACCTTCGTCATCACCGGAACCCTGCCCAGGCGCTCGCGCCCCGAGGCCGAGGCGTTCATCAAGGAACGCGGCGGCAAGACCTCGGGGAGCGTCTCCAAGAAAACGACCCATCTCCTGGTCGGCGCGGAGCCCGGGAGCAAGCTCGAAAAGGCCCGCGAGCTCGGCGTCGAGATCATCGACGAGGCCCAGCTCGAAGCCCTGGGCGGCGCGGGCCGAACAGCCCGGGACGCGTGATCCGACCGACCCATCAAGACTCAAAAAGTCATCGTACCCGAGAAAACTTCCACCGCCGGCCCGGTCATGAAGACCGAGGCCAGATCGCCCGGCCAATCGAGCTCGAGCGTTCCGCCGGGCAAATGCGCCTGGACGGCCCGCCCCGTCCGCCCCGTGAGCACGCCAGCCACGCCGACGGCGCAGGCCCCCGTGCCGCACGCGAGCGTGATCCCCGAACCCCGCTCCCACGTCCTCATCCGGACCTCGTTGGGGCCCAGAACCTGGACGACGTGGACGTTCACCCGCCGGGGAAACGCGGGGTGGTGTTCGATCTGGGGTCCGATCGTCTCCAGGGGAAAAGCCGCGACGTCGGTCACGTAGATGACCGCATGCGGATTGCCCATGGAGACCGCGGAAACGAGGAAAGCGTCTTCTCCGACCAGGAGCGGCGCATCCAGGGGCGGATCCCCCTCAAGGAGCGTGGGTATCAGCCCATGCTCGAGAATCGGCGGGCCCATGTCGACTCTCACCCGATCGACCCGCCCGTTCCTGATCTCGAGATCCAGCGTGAGCACGCCTCGGCCGGTCTCGATCGTGACGGGGTTGTTCCGGGTTATCCCATGATCGTATAAATACTTGGCGACGCAGCGCACGCCGTTGCCGCACATCTCGCCTTCCGAGCCGTCGGCGTTGAACATCCGCATGCGGGCCTGGGCGCGATCCGAGGGCGCGATCAAGATCAGGCCGTCGCCCCCCACGCCAAAATGCCGGTCCGAAACCGTGATCGCCAGCCGCGCTGGATCGGTCTCGAGCTCCTGGTCAAAGAGGCTCACATAAACATAGTCGTTTCCCAGCCCGTGCATCTTGGTGAATCGCATCGCGTGGGCGCTCTCTTCGCTGGCGAACCGCTGGCTTGACATCGCGATCTATCCAAATTATCACGTGACGATCGACGGGGCAAGCCGTGGGGCTCGAATCGCCGGCCTCGATTTGTCAACAGCGGCCCGAGTCCCTAGAATCATGCGGTCGATGTGACTCACTGGATTCGCGACCCGTCGTTGAGGCAGCCCCATGGTAGGCGCACCCGAGACTCCGCTAGACCTTCGCTTTCGGGCGCTCGGGATTCCCGTGCGGGTCCATCCGTTCTTCTGGCTCGTGGCCGCCATGATGGGCTGGAGAGACCAGAACCTGCCCATTGTGGCCCTCTGGGTCGGCTGCGTGTTTCTCTCGATCCTGGTACACGAATACGGCCACGGCCTGATGGCGCGTACGTTTCGCGAATCGCCGTCGATTCTCTTGTGGGGCATGGGTGGGCTGTGCTACAGCCAGGGCGAGCGGCAAACGCCCCTCGAGCGCTTGCTCGTGATCCTCGCGGGCCCCGGCGCGGGCTTTGTACTCGCCTTTCTGGTGATGGTCGTCGCGACGGTCTTCGCCGGCGTCACTCCCGACGAACACCTGGGCGTCATTGCCAGCCAGCTCGGCCTGGGCCACGGCCCGGCCTCGGTGCTCGACAAGCTCGACAGCCCGATGAAATTCGGCGCTTACTACTTCCTGATGCGAATCAACATCCTCTGGGGGCTCGTGAACCTGCTGCCGATCTGGCCTCTCGACGGCGGTCAGGGCGCCCAGATCGTGCTCACCCAGCTCGACCACGCACGCGGCAGGCGCTGGGTGCACATCATCTCGCTGATGGTGTCGGGAATGCTCGCCGTCGTCGCCGCCCTCTGGGCTGATCAGCTCTTCCTGGCCGTCTTCTTCGGCGTCTTTGCCTTCATGAACTATCAGATGCTCCAGACCCTGCACCAGGAACAGCTTTTCGGCATCGAACGCGACGATTGGTGGCGGGGCTGAATGGGAAGAATAGGGAGTCCCAGTCGCCGTGGATCGCGGCTCGGATCGCGAGGAAACGACCCATTTCGCCGTGGAAGGGGGCGGACAGCGCGTTCGCGAACCTCGGCGGGCCCTGGTATTGTCGATTTAACGCGGGATGCGCGGGTTGCCCCTATCATTCCCGCGCCCGGTTGCCAATCATTGAGGATACGGGGCGCTCGCGACTCGATTCGGTACTAGTCTTCATTCATCCTTCGCGGGCCGATTCATCTCGGATATGAGTTCCATGGCAGCACGACGACGCACCAAGCGGGCATCGGGACCAAAGCGGGCGACCACGCGTCGGGGGCGGACCACCCCTCCAGGCGTTTCGGACCCGCGGGGCTTGATCGTCCTTTCGGAACGCGACGAGAACCAGTCGCTCCAGCCCAGCAAGATCCCGCTCTTGCCGCTGCGTTCCGACGTGGTGTTCCCACAGACGGTCGTGCCGCTGGTGATCAATCGCCCGAGCGGCATCCGCCTGATCGACGACTGCATGGTCGGCGAGCGGATGATTGGCCTGGTCAGCCAGCTCCATCCGGAGACGGACTCGCCGGGCGTCGACGACCTGTACCCGATCGTCTGTGTCGGAATGATTCTCAAGATGCTCAAATTCCCCGACGGCTCGACCCGGATCGTCTGTCAGGGGCAATACCGCGCCCGGCTGGTCTCGGTCACGAAGTCCGAGCCCTACCTGATCGCGCACGTCGAGCCCTGCCACGAGATCGTCGATCCCGGGGTCGAGCTCGACGCCCTCGTCCATCACGTGAACCGCTTCTTTCAGCGGATGGTCGACCAGAGTCAGCAGATACCCGAGGAGCTCCAGGTTGCGGCGATCAACACCCGCGAGCCTGGCCGCCTGGCGGACCTGCTGGCCTCGAGCCTGCCGTTCACGATCGAGGAAAAACAAGCCCTGCTGGGCGAGATCGACGTCCGCGCGCGGCTCGAGCGGCTCGGCCAGTACCTGTCGCGCCAGCTCGCGGTGCTCGAGCTCTCGAGCAAGATCCAGGAACAGGTCGGCAGCGAGCTCTCGAAGGCCCAGCGCGACCATTTCCTCCGCCAGCAATTAAAGGCGATCCAGGAAGAGCTCGGCGAGGCTGAGGGCGAAAACCCCGAGATCGCCGAGCTTTGGGACCGGATCAAGAAGGCCGGCCCACCTGAGGAAGTGATGACCGAGGCCGAGCGCGAGCTCGAGCGCCTCGCCGCGATGCACCCTAGCTCGGCCGAGTATTCCATCGTTCGCACGTATCTCGACTGGCTTGCGATCCTGCCGTGGTCCAAGGCCAGCCGCGACCGGCTCGACCTCCGCCGCGCCCGCAAGGTTCTGGACCACGACCATTTCGACCTCGAGAAGATCAAGGAGCGGATCCTCGAATACCTGGCGGTTCGCAAGCTCAAGAAAGACATGAAGGGGCCGATTCTGTGCCTGGTGGGTCCGCCCGGCACGGGCAAGACCTCGCTGGGCAAGAGCATCGCGAAGGCGCTCGGCCGCGAGTTCGTGCGAGTCAGCCTGGGCGGCGTGCACGACGAGGCCGAAATCCGCGGCCACCGCCGCACCTACGTGGCCGCCCTCCCCGGGCGCGTGATCCAGGGCATCCGCAAGGCCGGCACCAACAACCCCGTCTTCATGCTCGACGAGGTCGACAAGCTCGGCGCAGACTTCCGCGGCGACCCCTCGGCGGCCCTCCTGGAAGTCCTCGACCCCGAGCAAAACTCGACCTTCCGCGACCATTACCTGGACGTCGATTTCGACCTTTCCAAGGTCATGTTCATCGCCACGGCCAACATGCTCGAGACGATCCCCTCCCCCCTGCTCGACCGGCTCGAAGTGTTACAGCTCCCCGGCTACAGCGAGGAAGAAAAGACCCTGATCGCCCAGAAATACATCATCCCCAAGCAGCTCGACGCCCACGGGCTGGGCGCGCACGACCTCGCCATCACCGACGCCGCCATCCGCAAGATCATCGCCGATTACACCCGCGAGGCGGGCCTGCGGAATCTCGAGCGCGAGATCGCGGCGGTCTGTCGCAAGATCGCGCGCCGTCGCGCTGAGGGCCGCAAGGACGCGACGGTGGTCGATCCCAAGGCCATCACCGAATACCTGGGCCCCTCGCGCTTTTTCCGCGAGCTGGCCGACCGCACCGGCATCCCCGGCGTCGCCACCGGGCTCGCCTGGACGCCGACCGGCGGCGAGATCCTCTTCATCGAGGCCACCGGCATGCAGGGCAAGGGAGCGCTCACCTTGACGGGCCTTCTGGGCGAGTCGATGCGCGAAAGCGCCCAGGCCGCGCTCAGCTATTTGCGCAGCCATGCCAAAACCCTCTCGGTCGACCTGGCCCGGTTCCACAAGACCGACCTGCACATCCATGTACCCGCCGGCGCGGTCCCCAAGGACGGCCCCTCGGCCGGCGTGGCGATCGCGGCGGCCTTGATCAGCCTGTTCCGCGGCACTCCCATCCAGACCAACCTGGCGATGACCGGCGAGGTCACCCTGACCGGCCGCGTGCTCCCCGTCGGCGGCGTCCGTGAAAAAATCCTGGCCGCCCGCCGCGCGGGCATCAAGGTCGTCTTGCTGCCGCGGCACAACGAGAAAGACCTGATCGACATCCCCGCCGAGGTCAAGGCCGACATCGCGGTCCGCCTGGTCGACACCCTGGACGACGTCGTCGCCAAGCTCTTCGACATCAAGCCCGCCACCGTTAAGAAATCCAGCAAAAGCCTCGACCGGCCCGCGCCCCAAGCAGGCGCCTGATCAAGACGCCGCGGCGATCCGCGTTGACAGGTCGGGGCGATCCTCTATCCTAACGGCCGTTTCTTGAGGGACGGGGCCGCGCGCCACGGAGGGCCGATGAAGATCACAAATCCGCTCGTGATCAAGACCGTCGGGGCGATGGGCGCGGCGATGATCCGCGGCCTGGGCTCGACCTTGACCTATCACTTTCGCTATCAAGACCCCGCGGTCGACCCGGTCAACGCCCGATGCACGGGCGTTCGATATGTTTATGCGTTTTACCACGAGGTGATGCTCTTTCCGGCGTATTACTGGCCGTGGCCCGAAATGCACATCTTGATCAGCGAGCATCGCGACGGCGAATTGATCACCCAGGTGGTGAGCCGGCTGGGTTTCAGCGTGGTGCGGGGCTCGACGACGCGGGGCGGCACGCGGGCGCTGCGGGAGATGACGCTGCGGATCGATCAGGGCCATCTGTGCGTCACGCCCGACGGCCCCCGCGGACCCCGCCGCGTGGTGCACCAAGGCGTCGCCTATCTCTCGAGCCGCACCGGCTTTCCCATCGTCGGCGCGGGCATGGCGTTCAAACGCCCCTTTCGCGCCAAAAGCTGGGACCGGTTTTGCATCCCCAGGCCCTTCAGCCCGGCCGCCTGCGTCGTCCCCGCCCCCGTCGTCGTCCCCCACGACGCCGACCGCCTGACCCTCGAGGACTGCCGGCTCGAAGTCGAGCGCAGAATGCAGGAAGCCACCCTCGAAGCCGAAGCCTGGGTCGAACAACTCTGATCCGCCCCCGCCAGCACGGAGAGCGTCTGTCATCGAAAATCAAAAAACAAGAATCCAGAAACCTGGTCTTGGCGCATCGGGCGCTCTGGTCTACTGTACGCCGCCTTTCTTGTCTTTCGGGCCGGGCCGGGTTCCATTCTGGGCCGGACTGGCCGCGGATTGTTCGCGGGGTGCGACGGGTTTCGTCTCTTGAGGGACGGGGTCGTCGATCAATCGCGTGCTCGCGCACACGAAACACATTTCGGCTGGTTTGACAGGTCGCTTCGCCAGCGCCCGCCCGTGATCACGGACGATGGGGGCGGGGCGGGAATCCACACGGAAGGAGGGGGTGACGAATGATCCCTCGATGGTTCACCAAGTTTCGGATCGCGGCGGCCCTGACGCTCGCCTCGGCGTGCCTGATCGCGACAAGCGGCTGCGACCCGCGAACAATGCTCTATTTCTTGCAGCCGTTCGAGCCCACGATCGCGGCCCCCGGGCCCAAGCTCGAGAACAAGAAGGTCGTGATTCTCTGCTACGCCACCTCGGGAGCGCTCGGCGAATTCCCCTCGATCGAGCGCGACATCACCCGCGAGGTCGCGTCCCGGCTCCGCACCAAGGTCAAGAAAATCACGATCGTCGACCCCGACAAGACGGCCACCTGGATGGAAGCCCATCCCCGCAACACCGACCCCGCCGAGGTCGCCAACGATTTCGACGCCGACATCGTGATCCTCCTCGAAATCGAGCAGTTCCGCACCCAGGCGCCGGGCGACCTCAACGTCGTCCACGGCGACTCCAAGACCCATATCAAGGTCTTCGAGATGCAATATCCCAAGAACAGCAAGGACAAGCCCATCAAGGATCAGCCCAAGGAAGCCAAGGACGTCTACGACGAATACGCCGAGAGCAACTTCCCCAACCGCGGCCCCCTGCCCATCGACACCGGCAGCAGCCTGGGCGCCTTCAAGAACAAGTTCACCAAGATCGTCGCCACCGAGATCACCTGGCACTTCGTCGAACACTCCGAGGAAGACGTCATCCAGGACTCGCGCATCGAGCGCTAGGCAAACCCCAAAGCCCAACGACCGGGAGCGCGTCCGCTCGACCCCCGAGCTGGACCCGCTCCCGGTCCGCGCGTCACGTCCACCCTCGTGCCAGAGCCCAGAACGCCCCTGGGACGGTTGACTCAGGATTGTCGCTTCTTATAATCAAGCCTGAGTCGATCACACGTTGATAAAACCACACAGGTCATGCTTGCAAGCGTGCACAGCATGCGTGTGGTTCGTGGGATGCGGGCCAGGGCTGGCTGATCGAGGGGTAGTGGCTTTGGGATTCGATCGGCCTCCGCGGACCTGGTCGGGTTGGATCGGGACGCGTGTGCGTCCCTGCGAGAACTTTTCAACTAGTGGAGTATGCCTCGATGCGCAAAGTGCTCATGGGTTTCGCGGTGATCGCCGCTCTCGCGGTTCCGTCGTTCGCCGGCAAGTACAACAAGGTCGTCAGCGTTGGCGACAAGGCCCCTGACTTTTCGGGTCTGCCGGCCGTTTACAACGGCGAGGACACCAGCCTCAGCCTGGTTGACGTCAAGGAAGACATCGTCGTGATCGTGTTCCTCGGCAATCACTGCCCGGTCGTCCAGCAATACGAAGACCGCCTGATCGAGTTCACCAAGGACTTCGACGGCAAGGGCGTCCGCGTCGTCGGCCTGTCGGTCAACGACATCGAGAGCGACCGCATCCCCGGGATCAAGAATTACACCAAGGAACACAAGTCGAACTACATCTACGGCTATGACGAGAGCGGCAAGGTCGGCAAGGCCTATGGCGCGAGCAACACGCCGCAGTTCTTCGTGCTCGACAAGGAGCGGAAGATCCGCTACACGGGCGCGATGGACGACAACATGAACGAGACCAAGGTCACCAAGACCTACCTCCGCGACGCGGTCAACGCCCTGCTGAAGGGCGAAGCGCCCGAGGTCTCCGAGACTCAGCCCAAGGGCTGCGGCGTCAAGTACAAGAGGTGATCAAGCGACCGTCTCCAGGCCGTTTGATCGGGGCTCGCCCTCGATCGAACGGGCCGGATCACGATCCAGACGACCACGCCGTCGAGCCCGCTGGGAGTTCGGCGGCGTTTTCATTGCCGGCTCGGGCTCTTTTACCGGGAGGGCTGTGCGCCGGCGAGCTCTCACGATATTCTTGATTGACATGAAGGGGGGGGGATCAGGTGACAGCGCTGAAATCATCGTGCATGATCGTGCTCGCCGGGGCGGTCGCCCTGGGCGCCTGGGCGAGGCTTGCGCCGGCCGACGATTCCGCCGCCGGGCCGACAACCCTCGAACGGCTCGACTGGGCCCATTTCCAGACTCGACTCAAGGAGTTCAAAGGCTCGAAGTACACGCTCGTCGACGCCTGGGCGTCCAATTGCGGCCCCTGCAAGGAAAACTTCCCGCACTTGCTCAAGATGCACAAGCAGTTCGGACCCAAGGGGCTCAAGGTCGTGTCGCTGTCGCTCGACGACCCCAGCGACAAGACGGCCGTCGGCGAGGCCGAGAAATTCCTCAAGGAAAAGAAGGCCGACATCGTCAACATCCTGCTCGACGAGGAATACGGCGTCGGCTTCGAGAAGCTGAGCGTGAACGCGATCCCGGCGGTTTTCCTGTTCAGCCCCGAGGGCAAGGAGATCAAGCGATTCACGATGGACGATCCCAACAACCAATTTACCTACGACGAGGTCGAGAAAGCCGTGGCGGCGCTTCTGGCCGCGGGCTCTTGACCCGCTCGATCCTCCTGGCCTTTTTCCCTCGCGAGCCTCGGTCCATGAAAGACGGAATCCACCCCAAGTACCAAGACTGCGCCGTGACCTGCGGCTGCGGCACCACTTTTCAGACCCGCAGCACCAAGCCCAAGATCATGGTCGAGGTCTGCTCGAAGTGCCACCCGTTCTTCACGGGCTCGGTGAAATTCGTCGACGCCGCCGGCCGGGTCGACAAGTTCAACAAGAAGTTCCAGGGGAAATACGGCAAGGCCGCCAAGACCGTCTGAGACCCTGGTCCCAGGCCGACCCGTTTCTGATCGCGCGAGCGCCCCGGCGCTCGTGCGGGCGCGCCGTCTGTCTTGGTGGCGGCCGGCCTGAGCGCCACCACCGGCGAGCGAGAGTGGGCCCGTGTTCGAGAAACTCCAGGCGGATCATGCGCGGTTCCAAGAGATCGACCAAGCCCTGCTCGATCCCGAGGTGACTCGCGACCCGGCGCGGGTGGCCGCGCTCGCGCGGGAGCGGGGCGCGCTTGCCAAGGTCGCCATCCCCTACGCGCGCTATCTCGAGCTCGGCCGCCTGGTCAAGGAAGCCGAGAACCTCGAGGCGGCCGAGACCGACTATGAAATGCGCAGCTACGCCACCGCGGAGCTCGAGGATCTCCGCGCGCGCCAGGTTCAGGAGCGAGCGCATCTCATCGATCTGATCTATGATCGCGACGCGGGGGCGGACCATGCGGCGCTGATCATGGAAATCCGCGCGGGCACCGGCGGCGACGAGGCGGCCTTGTTCGCACGCGATCTCTATGAAGTCTATCGCCGGTTCGCCGAGCGGATGGGCTGGAAGTTCGAGATGATGGATCTCGAGGCGACCGAGCTCGGCGGCTTTCGCGAGGTCTCGTTCAGCGTCGCTGGAGAAGGAGCTTTCCGCAACCTTCAGTTCGAGAGCGGCGGCCACCGCGTTCAGCGGGTGCCGACGACCGAGGCCCAGGGGCGGATCCACACCTCGGCCGCCACCGTCGCCGTGCTCCCCGAGCCCGAGGAGGTCGATATCGTCATCCGGACCGAAGATCTCTTGATCGACGTCATGCGGGCGGGCGGCCCGGGCGGCCAGCACCAGAACAAGACCGAGAGCGGCGTCCGCATCACGCACCTGCCCACCGGGGTCGTCGTCAATTGCCGCGACGAGCGCAGTCAACACAAAAACAAGGCCAAGGCCATGCGCGTTCTGCGCTCGCGGCTCTATGAGCAGGCGCGCGAATCCGCGCGAAGCGAGCGCGACCAGAACCGCCGCGAGTTGATCGGGTCGGGCGACCGCTCGCAGCGGATCCGGACTTATAATTTTCCCCAGAACCGGGTGACCGACCACCGGATCGGGCTTTCGCTGTATAATCTCGACCAGGTGATGCAAGGAGACCTACTGCCGCTCACCAAGGCCCTCATCGATCACGACCGCCGGCGGCTGCTAGGCGACCTCGAGACGATCGCCTCGGGGCGGAAGGCGGAGTGAGACCGATTCCGGCATGATGGATTCGCCCGAAGAAACCCCGGCGCCGCCGTGCGACGCCCCTCGTTCAGAGCCCGCGTGGACCGTCGGCCGCCTGCTCGCGTGGACGGCCGGCTATCTCAAGCGATCCGGCTCGGACACCCCCCGGCTCGACGCCGAGGTGATGCTTGCCTTCGCGCTGGCCTGGGAGCGCGTCAAGCTCTACACCCATTTCGATCTCGAGGTCGACGACCAACCCCGCGCCCGGTTCCGCGAGCTCGTCCGCCACCGCGCGGCGGGCGCTCCGGTGGCTTATCTGGTCGGCCGCAAGGAATTCTTCTCGCTCGCGTTCGAAGTCGGCCCCGACGTGCTCATCCCCCGCCCCGAGTCCGAATTCGTCGTCGTCGAATTCCTCGAGTGCACTCGCGACCGCGGGCCGATCCGCGCCGTCGACGTCGGCACCGGCTCGGGCTGTCTGGCCATCGCCGCCCTCCATCACGAACCCCAGACTCGGTTCGTTGCGATCGACCGCTGCCCGCGCGCCCTCGAGGTCGCGCGTGCCAACGCCCTCCGCCACGGCGTGTCCGATCGCATCGAATTCCGCGAGGGCGACCTGCTCGAGCCCGTCCAGACCGACGACCCCTATGACGTCATCCTCTCGAACCCGCCCTACATCCCCACCGCCCACATCGAGAAGCTCGCCCCCGGCGTCCGCGACCACGAGCCCCGCGCGGCCCTCGACGGCGGCCCCGACGGGCTCGATATCGTGACCCGCTTGATCGAGCAATCGATCCCGCTCTTGAGGCCCGGCGGGCGGATCATCCTCGAGATCGGGTTCGACCAGGAACAGGCCGTCCGCAAACTGCTCACCCGCCCCGAATTCCAGCTTTCGCCGACCATCCGCGACCTCTCGCTGCACCCCCGCGTGGTGCACGCCCTTCGCGTTTGAAACGGCGACGCTTCCGACCAAGCGCGAATCCGCCCGCGCCGTTTTTTCCCTGGGTTCGCCATCCTGGACAAATCGTTCGCGGTTCGCCGTTCAAATCTCGGGAAACGGATCGCCCGGCTTGGCGGCCGAGGCGGGAATCGCGCCGCCGAAGAACCGGCGGTTCAGGATCGCCAGCGACAATGGATAGAGCGGAACCGTCACGAACACGCCCACGCCGCACAAGAGCACGCCCGAGAGTGCGACAACCGCCAGCGCGATGTGAAAGACCGTCACGTTCAACCACTGTGATTTCAGCGCGGTGAAGCTCTGGGTCATCGCCTCGACCGCCGTGAACCGGTTCACCGCGACGAGTGGGACCGTGAACAGAAACAGCCCCGCCGCGATGAGTCCCGGGATCAGGCAAAGCGACATCCCGATGGTGACGGCGATCGCGACCAAACACGCGGCCAGGATCAAGTCGAAGGCGTGTGGCAAGACGTCGAGCATGTCGGAAAGCCGCGGCGGGCGGCCGTGGATCTGGTTGTCCGCCATCCGGATCATCCCACCGAGGAAAAGCGCAGGGATCGCCGCGAACAGGAGGGACAGCGCAAAGAACGGCATGGAATGGAAATCGACCCCGCGACCGCCCACGACCAGCCCCAGGCTCCCCGCCATCGACGAGCTCATCAGATGCACGATGACGACGGCGATTGACCAGACCACCCAGTGCTGCTTGTAGAGTTGCCAGGCCTCGCCGATCACCTCGTACTGGATGATCGGCCAGCTCGATCGTCCGTCAGCCATCGATCTCGCCCTCGTCGCCGTTGCCCGCGGTCGCTGCTGGGCCTCGGACGACCAAGGCCAAAAGGCGCGCTCGCTTTCCGTCATTCGGGGTGTGAACGAGATTATTACCCTGCCCGGCCAATTCCCCGACCTGGTTCCAACGCCCATTCATGATCAAGGCGCCGGCTTGGCCGCCGCGGCCGGCTTGGCCTCGGCGGCCGGCTGGGCCGGCGTCGCCGGCTCGACCACGTCCAAGGTCTGGTCGACCTTCAGGTTTTCCAGCGTCGAGACCGCTCCCGAGGGCCAGCGAATCACCACCTTCGCGACGGCGTCGACCGCGCCTAAGCCCACCAGCACGCGGGGGTCGTTCGTCCCCTGCATGCTGTAGCCCCCCTTTCGCTGGCGGTAGATCGTGCGATCGCCGGCCTTGATCTCGAGCTTGGCCCCGATCGCGTCGCGGTTGCTCTTCGTGCCCCGGAGCTTGAACCGGATCCAGTGATTGGCGTTCTTGGAGTCGTTGCGCAAGAGCGCGGGCGCGCCGTCCTTGTGGTTGATCACGATATCGATGTCGCCGTCGTCGTCGAGATCGCCGAACGCCGCCCCTCGGCCCACCCACCGCCCCTCGAAATAGGGGCCGACATCGCGGGTCGCGAGCTTGTACCGCTTGCCGCCGACGTTGCGGAAGATCATCGGGGGCTCTTCGTAGTCGACCGGCTGGCCCAGAAGTTTGCGGTTGTCGTCGACATGGCCGTTCGTGAAAAAGCAGTCGGGCCAGCCGTCGTTGTCGAAATCGGACAGCGAGCAGCCCCACTTGACCCAGGGCATCGAGTCCGACGCCAGTCCGAAAAAGGCCGTATTGTCGTAAAACACTCCCTTGCCGAAATTGCGATAGAGCGTGCAGTATTCGTTGGAGAAATTGGTGACGAAGAGCTCCGGCAAGCCGTCGCCGTCGACATCCTCGGCGTCGACGCCCATCCCCGATTGCGCCATCCCGTTGATGTCGTAGGCCGCCCCGGAGATTTCCGAGAGATCGTCGAAGGTGCCGTCCCCGCGATTGATGAACAGGAAATTGGGGTTCATGTCGTTGGCGACGTAAAGGTCGATGAGCCCGTCGTTGTTCACGTCGGCCGCGACCACCCCGAACCCGTGCCCGTCTGCGCGTGGCTCGGGCACGCGGACCCGTTTCATTTCCTTGGTCTTCTCGTCCTCGACTTCCTTCTCGGTCGTGATCACCTTGTCATAGACGTCGGTGAAGGTCAGATCGCCGTTGTTGCGATAAAAATGATGCTTGGTCGTCTTGATGCTCCGCGGCGAGGTGTAGAGCCAGATTTTCTTTTCCTGGTCGCCCACGTGGTTGGCGTCCTCGGGATACCGCCAGCGCCCGTAATTGGCCACGTAGATGTCGAGGTCGCCGTCGTTGTCGTAGTCGAGCATCGCGCCGCCGGAGGACCAGGTCTCGACGTCCACCCCGGCCTCCTTGCTGATGTCCTTGAACGTACCGTTTCCCTGATTCAGATAGAGGACGTCCCGCCCGTAATTACACAGGAACACATCTTGATCGCCGTCGTTATCGATGTCGCCGGCGATGATCCCGTGGCAGAACCCGCGAAAACCGAGTCCCGATTTCTCGGTCGCGTCCTCGAAACGGTCGCCGCCCAGATTGCGATAGAGCTTGTTGGGGCCCTTCACCGCCGTGCCCAGCGGCAACAGCGTGGCGGTGGCGAAATAGATGTCGAGCCGGCCGTCGCCGTCATAATCAAAGACCGCCACGCCCGATCCATTGGCGGTGGGGAAGTGTTTCTCGACCGTCATGCCCGAGAAATGCACGAAATCGATCCCGGCTTGCTTGGCGATCTCGGCGAATCGAAAGGGGCTGGTCTCGGTCTGTTTGGAGAGCACGATCTTGGTGGGGATCACGCTCATCCGGTCGCCGGCGACGGTCGAGACGACCTTCGAGGGCGAGTCCTGAGCGGCGGCGGGCGCGCTCGCGACCGGGGGTGTGGAGAGGCTCTTGGCCGTGGCCACGCGATCGAGCGGCGTCTGGTCGCTCGAGCTGGTTCCCGAATCGCAGCCCGCCATCGCGCCCGCGAGGCCAAACAGAAGCCCCCAGACCACTCCCAAAGACTGCCATTGGCGATCGGGCTTCTCTTGCCGCATGGGTTGACTCTCCTGGTTGTGGCGATCCCGCGAGATGAATACGATAGTTCGACGATGAATCACGCGGCGGCCGATTGTGCGGATCGGCGCTCGCCCGGCCTCGCCACGATAGGGTTTCATCGTAACATGGGCGGGTTCGTTTTGTCAGCCGGTCCAGGCATGAAGCAGGCTGGCGGAATCAGGGACTATTGGTCAACCGACATGGGATGGGCTGTCGATGCAAGGATGAACCGGCTTTGGCTCTAGAGGCAGCCCATGGATGGAGACGACGGATGCACTGGATGAGGGCGAGGTTGAGGACGACGGTCGGGCAAGGATTAGCGATCGTGCTGGCGGCGACCGTGGCGGGGCAAGCCCTCGCGATCGCGCCGGCGGCGCCGACATACGAGGCGGTTGAACGTGCGATCCAGGCGGTCAAGAAATCCTGGTCCGAGCCGGTCAAGCGGCCCGCGACCGCGGAGGGCTGGGAAGCTCTGTTCGACGCCGTCTCGACCGCGCTCAAAGCCTATTCCGATTCCGGCGACGACAATGCGCGCCTGGAAGCGCTCGAGCGGCTCGATCAGCTCGCCGGAGCGCTCGGAACCACGACGTGGAAGCCAGCGCTCGACGTGCGCGACGCCCTCGTGCGCTGGGCCGAGCCCCGCCAGCGACTCGCCCAGGCCAGGCTCGGGCTCGTCGCGTCCGTCCGCGCGCTCCCCCAGACGGCGGACCAGCAAGTCCAGGCCAACCGCGAGCGCTGGCTGGCCTTCACCCGCGACGACCTCGGCCGCGCGCTCAAGGACTACGAAGCCGCCCGCACCGTCGCCGCCCGCCAGGCCGCCCTCGACGCGATCCATCGGGCTCTCGGGGCGCTCGAGTCGCGCGTCAAGGAGCGCCCCTGGCCGCCGTCGAGTGCCCTGGCCGCCGCGGCTTCGGGCCTCTTTAGCAACCCCAACATCGACATCGCGGCCGACGCCAAGAGCCTCGCCCCCTTTCTCGACAGGGATCCCGTCCAGAGCGGACCGGTCACCCGCAAGGGCTACGTCTCGCAAGTGACCGCCGGCGCCAAGACCGGTTACGGGTTCGTGCCCAGCGACGACGGCATCGCCTTTTATCTCAGCCAGTACTACACCAGCGTCACCCCGATCTGGGATTTTCAGAGCCGGATGGCCGCCGACCCCCAGGGGCGCAGGGCCGCCAAGATGTATTCTTTCTGGGCGACCTCGGTCGACAACGCCGAGATCATCATCACGACCACGATCAGACCCAGCGGGCTCGAGATCCAGCCCGACTATCGCCACGGCATCAGCGCGCAAGTCTGGTCGCAACCGGCGGCCGAGGGAGCCTGCGGCCGGGCGATCGCGGCGCTTCTGGGGATGAACCAGGATCGGATCACGAGCAAGGTTCGGGACGAGACGCTCAAGGACTTCCAGGCGCGGATTCCCGCCGAGGCGATGGAAGAGGGCCTCGAGCGAATCACGGCCGAGAAAGAGAAGCGCAACGCCGAGCTCAAGTCCCGGTTCGTGGTCGGCGACCGCGCGATCGCCGTGCGCGGGGTGATGGTCAATTCGATCGCCCTGCGATCGACCGCGGAGACGGCCTTCATCTCGGGCGTGCTCGGCCTGCAAGGGGGCGAGGGGCCCCGCGGCGCGGACGCGCCGCCGCCCCCGGCCACGATCGAGCCCGGCGTGACGGCGCGGGTTCACCTGGGCTCGCTGCTCTCGAGCGTCGCCGCCGGGCTGTTCGATCGCCCGGAAGTACGCTCATTCAAGAATGCGATGGTGGTCATCAAGAACCTGCCCCCGGGCGCGCCCCCGCGCGACGCGATCACCGTCAAGCAAAACGTCGACTTCGCCGAGTACGCGAAAAAGGTCGACGAGGCCCGCGCCGGCGGCTCGAAATTCGTCGCCCTGCGCGTCACCCGGCCGAGCCGGCCGCCCGAATTCCGCACCGACGCCCGCGGGTTCCTGGTCGCCTTGGTCCACGACCTGGTGATCGACGTACCCGCGCCGCCCCAGGAGGCCAAGGGGGGATTGGTGGGCGCGCCCGCCAAGATCTATCGCCTGGTCATGCCCCTGGCCGAGGTCTCGTTCTCGTTCAAGATCGACGCCAAGAACGCCGGCCCGCTCGAGCTCACCGCCAAGATCGAGGACTTCACCCCGGGCGCGGACGCCAAGGTTCTGGCCATCGTCGACGACGAATCCAAGGCCGCCTCGCTGTCGCGGTTCTCGGGCGGGCTCATCCTGGGCGCGCTGGGCGGCCGCCTGCGGATGCAGCCGATCAACCTGGGGCTCGACCAGTCGCGACTGCCGGGGGTCGTGGTCCGCTCGGTCTCGACCCTCGACCCCAGCGGCTGGATTCGCGTCAATCTCGAACGCAAAACTCTCTGAACATCGCATCACAAAGGACGACCTCTTGAGTGAACATGCTTCCCTCGCGATCTTCGACCATGACGGCGTCCTGGTGGACTCGTTCGAGCTCCACCAGGAGGCCTGGCTCGAGCTCGGCCGCCGATCCGGCCTACCGCTCACGCCCCGGTTCATCCACGAGACCTTCGGGATGACCAACCCCAGCATCCTGCGCAAGCTGCTGGGCGACGGCGTCGCGCCCGCCGACATCGCCCGCTATTCCGACCTCAAGGAAATCTGCTACCGCGACCTCGCCCGCGGCCGGATCACGCTCATGGACGGCGTGCGCGACCTGCTGGAGCAATTGACGGAGCTCGGCGTCAAGCTCGCGATTGGCTCGTCGGGCCCGCGCGCGAATCTCGACCTGACGATCAATGAATGCGGCCTCGAGGGCCGGTTCGCGGCGGTGACCTCGCTCGAGGACGTGACGCACGGCAAGCCCGACCCCCAGGTCTTCCTGGTCGCCGCGGAGCGGTCGGGAGTTGCCCCCGTGCGTGCGGTGGTCTTCGAGGACGCCCCGGTCGGCATCCAGGCCGCCAAGGCCGCCGGGATGCTGGCCGTGGCCGTGCTGACCTCGCACGAGCCGCCGCCGCTCGAGGCCGCCGGCGCGGATCTGGTCATCAGGGGCATGGGCGAGCTCGACGTCCAAGCCTTGATCGCCCGGCTGCGCGCCTGACGCCAATCCGTACTGGTCGCGCCACGCCCTTGGGGGATTGCTGATCCCGACGGCTTGCGCCACGTCGGATGGCCACGCCGCAGCACCCGGTCGAGGAAAAGCGGTCAAGACGGCCTTTCGCCTCCGCAGGCACTACGATCTCAGCAAAAAAGATGCGCGTTCACCCCTCGACCCCCTCGAAGAGCGCCGAGCCGACCCGCACCAGGGTCGCCCCCTCGAGCACGGCCGTCTCGTAATCGCTCGACATGCCCATCGACAACTCGGGCAGCGCGCGCCCCGTGCGCGCCGCCAACTGGTCGCGAAGCTCCCTCAATCGCACAAACGACCCCCGGGCGGTCTCGGCCGTCGTACCGAGCGCGGCCATCGTCATCAGGCCGACCACTGGAACGCCCCGCGGAGCCGCGATCCGGTCGGCGTCGGCGAGCAGCGACTCGGGCGTCCAGCCGTGCTTGCTGGGTTCGGCCGAGGTGTTCACCTGAAGGCAGACCGCCGGAGACACGCCCGCCGCCAGGGCCGCTTCGCCCACCAGATCGAGCAGTTTCAGCGAATCGATCGAGTGAATCATCACGAGCGCTTGGCCCAGCGGGCCGACCACCTTCTTGACCTTGTTGGACTGAAGGTGTCCAATCAGATGCCAGCACGGGGCGGGCTCGAGCGCCCGAGTCAACTCGTACTTGCGGACCAGCTCCTGGGGATAGTTCTCGCCCAGGTCGACAACCCCCAGCCGCGCCAAGGGCTCGACCCATTCGGCCGGGCTCCGCTTGGTGACGGCGACCAGCCGGACAGAGCCCGGAGGCCGGCCGGCTTGATCGAGAGCACGGGCGATCCGCGAATGCACCGAATCGATGTTGGATTTCAGCCGATCGAGATTCACAGCCAACCCTTCCAAGGACGACGCCTCTCAATGAAAGCCTTCATCATGGCCCTCGGCCTCCTCGCCGCCCTCCTCATCGTATCGCAACTCGTGATGGGGCTGCTCATCTTGCAGGGCGACGCCAAGATGGTGAAGGCCCACCAACATTCCGGCTACCTGACCGTGGCCATGACCCTCCTTTACATCGGGGTCTCGCTCGCGGTGATCGGCAAGGGGACGAAACCCAAGGCAAACTGACGGAGTCGAGGCGCTGGATCAATCGTCGAGCTTCAGGATCGGCTCGACGGCCCCGTCTTGCTTGAACCGCCCAAACAGGAACCGCGCCGTCGTACAGTGGCCCAGGACGGCTCGCAGGGCCGGCTTCGCATGGCTGCGATAGATCAAATACGTTTCATCGCGGCCCCAGGTGATTCGCGCGGCCGAGGCGCGTTCGGGCGCGACGTATTTGCCCTTTTCGGTGATCGTAAGCGAACGCCAGTTGACGGGCTTGCCCCGTCTCTTGGGGTTCCATGAGACCAGAAGTGGCAACCAGGTCTTTTTTCCCGGCTGGCCGTGGGCCAACACCAGCTCGCCGCTCTCGGCCACGAAACGCCCGCGCTCGGTCGGGTAGTCGCGGCACGGCAGCCCGAGAGGCAAGAGCTGGACCAGCGGCCGCTTGCCCCCCGCTGCGAGCTGAATCGCGCGCGAGCCCGGGCATGCGCTAGGCTTGACCCCATCCGGTATCCCGAGCCGCATCCCGGCCTCGGTCCCCGGCCCGGCGGTGTCGACCAGGGCGGCGATCAAGCCCAGGCCAATCTCGTCAAAGAGCGCCAGCGTGTGGGTGGCGGCGAATCCAGGAGACGGGGTTCGCCACTCGAAGAGCTCCGCGCGAGATTGGGTCGCCCATGTTCTGTGCCGACTGCGCGCTTTTGCGTCTTGTGCACCCGCGACCGTCCATCCCGGTCCCAGCCACGACTGGCCGCCCAGGAACAGCTCGAGCCGACCGGGCTCGCCCGGATGGCGATGATCAAAGGCGAGCGCTGTCCCCTCGAGGTCGCGCAGACAGGCCAGAACCTGTGTCGGACTCGCCCAGCCTCCATGGATGCCCCGCCGCACGGCTTTGAGGCGGGTCAGCCCGCGCCCAAGCAGCTTCAGCCCGTCTGTCTGAATGTCTTGCAAAGTCGCCTGTTGCGTCAGAATCCCGCCGCCTGGGCGGTCGAACCTTGCGGCGGCGTCAATCAGGTCGACGATGCGGTCGTCGAGGTCCGCCGACCAGTCGCCCCTGCGCTTCCTCGCGGCGGCGGCCAGCCGTGCGCACACAAGCCATGCGTGCAGCGTGAGCCGCTTGGGCCCCCCTCCTTCGTCGAGCTCTCGCTCCAGCCAAGCCGCGATCCCCCCCTCCGAACCCCCCGTAACCCACTCCCAAAGCACCCGATCAAGCCCTATGACCGCATCCCGACGACTCAAGTCCACCTCCTTATTCGCGAGTGACTCGTTCCGGCCCTCACCTCACTGCAAATCTCTTGGGCGGGCATGCCCAGAAAAGCGACGTTCGGCATCCGCAACGTCGCGGGTGAGATCCGTCGGGTCGATCGAGCAAAACTCGGCCCGATTGGGCGAGAGCGCAACCTAACCTAGGGATTACCAAAGGGTTTTTCAACCTCTGGGCGGTCCGTCTTGGGCATTCTGAACCCCACTTTTGCTGTACTGGCATTCGAATTGCTTTGCCATATCACCGTTCGCCAGATGAGACCTGGCAGACGAGAGATCACGATCCTTTGTGAGACACTTAAACTTTTAAGAAGCCACCCCAACTGGCGATAGTCGTTTCGAGTCACCTTGGAACGGCTCCCCCGCCGAAGGGCGAGCGGGTTGCCTCGCACGACCCCCCGCTCGCCCTTTCCTACACCTGCCGGCACGCGAGAGCGAGATTCCTCGCGTGCCCTGGATCGAACCGGTCAGTTGGTGAAATCTTGAACGACTAGGGGAGAGGTAGTCGTTCAAGGTTTTCCTGCTGGCCGGTTTTTTTTTGCTCATGTCACGCAGGTCGATTTTCGACGTACGCATGCCTGGTTCCTCGTAAGGGTTGCACCACGGATTCACCCAAGGAGATCAGGGACTTGCTCTGCATCTTCCTTTCCATCAAACTGGCGCTTTCTCGCCGGCGTTAGGGTGCCGGCGGGCGTGTTCGAGGGGCTGGCGATGCGCCCTCGATCTCTGTAGTTTTGTTTTGTCGAGGGTTGTCCGCGTGGGCGCCCCAGGCGAACCTTCACAG